>NZ_JAIOUU010000016.1:0-66172 GCF_019931125.1 Aestuariivivens sp. NBU2969 | reverse complement strand
GAGACACGCTTTTCAACATTCTTAGAAAACACAATATGCTTATAACCAGAAAGAAACCCAGCTACAGAACTACCAATTCTTTTCATAGGTTTTACAAACATAAAAACATCATCAAAGATGTACTTGTTAATAGACCTAATCAGGTTTGGGTATCTGATATTACATACATCAGAACTGTAAAAGGATTTTGTTACTTGGCTCTTATAACCGACATGCATTCAAGGAAAATCATCGGTTACGACCTTAGTGATAGCCTTGAGCTTGCAGGCTGCGTAAGGGCTCTCCAAAAAGCCCTGAAACAGGCCGGCAAGCGGTCGCCACAAATACATCACTCTGATCGCGGCATACAATATTGCAGCAATGTGTACACTCAGATCTTAAAGAAAAACAACATCGGTATTAGTATGACCGAAGAAAACCATTGCTATGAAAATGCGGTCGCAGAACGTGTAAACGGTATCTTAAAAGATGAATTTTATCTCGACCAAACCTTTGATAGCGTACAACACGCGAAAAGAGCCACAAAAAGTGCTATTAATCTATACAACCAAATTAGATTACATGTATCTTTAGATTATAAAACACCAAATATGGTATATTTAAAAACAGCGTAAATCAATTTTTAACCTGTAGCCATATTTCAGGACTAGACATTTGGAAATGATTCATATTTGGTGTATATTTACATCAAATAATTAGATTATGTCGAGACAAAGTATATCATTTACAAAGCCGAACGATGAATGGCTAAAATCCCAAGTGGACAATAAAGAATATTCAAGCAAAAGCGAATTAGTTAACGATTTGATTAGACAAGCACGAAAACAGCAAGTACAAATTGACTGGATTCGAGCTAAAATTGAAAAAGCTGAAAATAGCGGATTTACGAATGACAGCAAAGAAAGTATTTTAGCTCAATCAAAGTCTTTGCTAAATGGCTAAATACAAACTGACAAACGAAGCGAAAAATGACTTGATTCGGATTCACCATTATGGAGTTGAAAAATTCGGAATGACCCTAGCGGACAAATATTTCGAGTCTTTTTTTGAATATTTCGACATTATTGCTGAACGACCTTTTTCCTTTGAATCTGTTGACTATATAAAAAAAGGATACAGACGTTGCGTGTATGGAGTTGATAGTATTTACTATAAAGTCAATGAAAACATTGTTGAAATAATAACAATAGTTGGAAGACAAGATTTGAATAAAAAACTATAATGGAATTAAAAAAACTGTAGCCAACAATGTATAACAGCAATTACGGCGGATTCGACTACCCTTCGACTGCGCTCAGGGCAGGCTAGAATCCACTCGGAATTGCTAAAGCCTGTGCCAAATCGAAAATTAACGCATATTAACCTGTAGCTGTATTTCAGGACGAGACATTTTGACCCATGAAATACTCATATTTAATCTAGATTATGAATACCATGAAAAACTTACTAATGAACAATAAATTAGTGAAAATTGGTGAAATCATACTCATTTTTGTTGTAGCATTTGGATTTATAAAAATGTTCGCACCTTTTGCCGGAGACAATATTGTATATAAACAAATAGTGATATGGTTCGCTAACATTTTGATGTTATTTTATGTTTGGCTTGGAATTAAGTTAAGAGACCAAAAATTAAGCGATTTTGGCATAACATTTAATAAGATTTCAATTAAGAAAGGAATTCAGATATTTTTAATTTCCATTTTAGTTTTTATAGCAGCTATAGCTGCTTTTGTTTTAGGGTCAATTATTATGGCAAACATAACGGGTATACCTGAAAGCCCAGATATGAGCAATTACACTTTTTTGCAAAATAATTTAGAATTGCTATTTCTGACACTTATAGGCACTTATATTGTTGCATCATTTGGAGAAGAAGTGATTTATCGAGGATTCATCATTAACAGACTTATTGAATTAGGATTAGATTCTAAGTTTGGAAAAGTTATAGTAATTTTTATCAGTGCATTGATTTTTGGACTAGCTCATTACCAATGGGGACTGATGGGCATTGTGCAAACAGGTTTCATGGGGGCCGTATTAGGTTTTTTTTATCTAAAACTAAAAAAAAGGATTTGGATATTGGTTTTAGCTCATGGATATATGGATACAATACTATTGATTCAGATGTACATGTCGGCCAATTGAAAATATAACTAAGCACAACAATGTATATAAATGGTATTAAAATAAAGGGTTTTGGTTGGTTTCAAACTTTATTTTAACCGAAAGTTTGGTGCTTCGAAATCGCCTACTTTTCATATGCTAACTATTCTGCGCAAGTTGAAGATTCAAATTACACTTGAATAAAAACTATATATAGCATATATAACATGGTAGTTCTAGAAGGTAATACAATATGAAATATTCTATTAAATTCACCACACCCACCAAGGGGCAGAAGATTGCTCCATATATAGCCAAAAATCAAAAAAGCAATGTGCCAAAATCGCAGGCCACAAAGATCCTGTAACAAAACGGGAATAGCCCAAAACCAGGCCCGCCAAAAATGTATATCCAAATAATTCTAATGCGCTGTTGTTAAGATGCTGTAATGGGAAAACAAATAACAACCCTTTGTAGCCAGCGTGCGAAACTGACGCCAATACGATGGCTCCTCTTTGGTTCCATTCCTGGGCTCCTCCCTGTACAAATCCCCTGAAGACTACTTCCTCAATGAAACCGATTAGGATAGCCACTATTACAAATGCACCGACTTTTGATGGTATTGCCGGCAAGCCATCTTCTATTCGTGAATAAATGGCAAGCATAAAGGATAAAATAATTGCAATCAAAATCCAGTTAAATGTCTTCTTAAAAAGCCATAAAGAGCGAGAAAAAACAGATCCTGGGTTGTCTCTATAAATAGAATGCATCCAGAAACCTGACATTACTAACGCAAAAAAAGCAATTGTTTTTGTGGGAAAATCAAAATTGATAAACAAAGAAAAAAACCATAAAGCAGCAGTAAGAGCAAGCGATTTAAATAGAATTCTTATAGATTTTTCATTCATTGACCCCTATGTTTTTTTGGCCTCTAAAAAATAAAACCAGAGACCAGCCAAAGGAATGATAAGTAGCAACCAACCCGAACCCAAACAAGCTCCCGAATTTGGAGTAATGATAGTGTTTGGCAATGCCTGCTTTACTTTCATTACATTAACAGAATCCTTTAAAAAATCATCAGAAAGAGAGAGGTAACGCAGATGATCCAAATTATGGAGCGTTGAATCCAACCCCACTTTACCTGAAACAATAAGGTATTTTAAATTTTTAAGATTTTTGAAATTCCTGTAATCCAATAGGCTATCATTATTTTCAAATTCAAGATATTCCAATTCAGGAAATGAATCCTGAAATACTTCAGTATTTTGCCCAATAAAAGGATCATCAGTTGCATAAAGTGAAAACCATTTAAGCTTGTTTTTCTTAAAGATACCTGAACTAAAAAACCCTTGCTTATTGAGTCGCAAATTTAGGAACTTAAGGTGGGGATGATACTCATAAACAGCATTGAGATTTATGCTATCCGATTCAATGTAAAGGTTCTTTAGCTTTTTCAACATATTTAATGAATTCCAATCAATATCCACTCCTTCATAATCAATAATTTTTACACTCTCTAAATGATGGTTTTCTCTAAAAAAATCGGGACTAATGAAAGTACTGTCTCCATTATTAACAAGAATTATCTCCTTCAAATGAGGAAGGTGCGGAATGTAACCATCACCTTTTGTTGGAACAGAAATCATGAGGGTTTCTAAAGACAGAAATTTGGCAAGAATGGAAAAGGAAATAGAATCTGTTTTATTTTCAATTAATAAAGCCCTCGGGTTAAAATTTTGGGAAACCCAAAGCAAATCCCTATTTAAATGGGCTAATGAGTCCATTTCAGAAAAATAAACTATATCGACATTAGGATTTAGAAGCGCCATTTTTTTCAAATATGGCCTCATGGAATCCCAAATAGGCTTCTCAAATTGGATGGTTTTTAAATGGGAAATTTCCTCTTCTGAAAGTTGATTAAAAAAAGATAGTGGCGGACTATTCTTAGCGATGGAAATCCCGGTTAAATTCCCATTAATAAACAATAATGAATCTAACTGGTGAACACTAATAGTGTCTGCCAAATGCTTATTAACTGCGATAACAAACTCGTCAATGGCAAGCAATTCTCCCTTACGCATCAAAAGGCTACCATACCCAAGGCTGTCCAATGCAGAAAAACTAGCGCTAAAATCTAAAAAACGTACAACGTTTGATCCTTTAAAAGTAATTAATCGGATATCTTCTTCCTTATTACCTTTACATTGCCACAGCAAGAGTATGATAAAGAAAAAAATAAACGAATTGATATTTTTCCTACTCAACATAAAGTATACTTAGGAATTTTTCCTTAAGTCTACTTAAAGATACAAAATAAAGCGTTTGCTTAATTCAATGAATAAAAAAATCTGCAGCCTAAAAAAATCTATGGTTTTGTTGTGAGTATGAAAGGTCCTGTTAACAAAACTAGCTGCTGTTGGTTTACCTTATAGAGATGATTTGATTTGATATATGGTTTTTAAAGTTAAGGTAACTATTTCCCAATCATCTTTTTTTAATAGCTAAAATTAGTAGTAGAAGTTGAGATTTAAATCGACTTTTACTTTGTTTTGTTAATAATTAGCAAATAGAATTTTCCCTAATTAATATCTAAGCATTTAGATACATTTCTTAAAAAAGAAAACCCACATACAACACCATATATAGTTAATTGCTAGTACTCACCTACTTATTAAAATCCTTGCAAATTTTCTTTTTGGTTTGTATTTGCTAAATTAGATGCTTAACCACGCAATTACTCATAGTCGAGACAGTTGTGGTTAATGTCCAAAAACCGAGAAAGCGAATGAATAAAACAATATTTGAGATCACCAAAATGGATTGTCCTTCGGAGGAAAATCTAATCCGAATGAAATTGGATGGAATCTCAAGTATTGCAAATTTATACTTTGATATTCCCAACAGAAAACTGACTGTTTTTCATAGTGGAGATATTGACCAGATCGAAAAGTCAGTGCTTGAATTGAATTTAGGTGGAAAGAAAATCTCGACTGAAAAAACATCTCAAACTAATTATGGAGATAAAGTTGACCAGAAAAAACTGCTCTGGACTGTACTAGGAATTAATTTCGCTTTTTTCCTAATCGAAATGACAACTGGACTAATCTCAAAATCAATGGGACTGGTTGCCGATAGTTTGGATATGCTTGCCGACAGTTTCGTTTATGGAATTAGCCTGTTTGCAGTGGGAGGAACTTTAACACGGAAAAAGAGGATAGCTAAACTTGCAGGATATTTCCAAATTATGCTTGCAACTATTGGATTTATAGAAGTTTTGAGAAGATTTTTCGGAATTGAAAAATTGCCAGACTTTTCGACAATGATTATTGTCTCGATTTTCGCACTTGTCGCAAATGTAATTTGTCTCTACATTTTGCAAAAGTCAAAAAGCAAAGAAGAAGCCCATATGAAAGCAAGCATGATCTTTACTTCAAATGATGTGGTTATCAATTTAGGAGTTATCATTGCTGGACTTTTGGTAAATTGGTTGAATTCAAACAAACCCGACTTAATAATTGGAACTGTTGTTTTCCTGTTGGTAATTCAAGGAGCGTTTAGAATTTTAAAATTAAGTAAATAAAACACTAACCACAGCATGGCTAGAGGAAACCCTAAACAAAACCATAATATGTAATGCAAACCGACTGAGAAAATATGAATTTAAATCAAATAACAGTTCCTTCATTGGATTTGACAAAATCAATCCCTTTTTATGAAAAATTGGGACTTAAATTAATAGTAAAATCTCTACCACACTACGCACGATTTGAATGTCCAAATGGAAACTCGACCTTTTCAATTCATCAAACAGCCCAATTACCAAAAGGAGATGGAATTTATGTGTATTTTGAATGCGAAAACCTTGATGAGCACGTTGAAAATATAAAAAGAAATGGCATTGAATTGGACCAAGAACCAACGGACCAAATATGGTTATGGAGAGAAGCAAGATTAAAAGATGTTGATGGAAATCAACTGATTTTATTTTATGGTGGAGAGAACCGACTAAATCCACCTTGGAGAATAAAAAACTAAAATGAGAATCGAATAAAACACAACACCCAGCAACGTGCAAAACGGCTATAGCTGTATATTGAAAAATTAATGGAAATAAGAAGTTTAGAAGGAATTGATAATAAAGACATTTTGAATGTCTTCAATGAATCATTTTCTGACTATTTCATTCCTTTCAAATTAACTTCCAAACAATTAACATCAAAAATGATTGCTGATAAAACTGACCTCCAATTGTCAGTTGGTGTATTTGAAAATCAAAAGCTCATTGCTTTCATTCTACACGGGTTTGACACCATTAACAATCAAAAGGTAGTATATAATGGCGGAACAGGTGTTATTCCCGAAAAACGAGGTTCTGGATTAACTAAACGAATGTACCGTTTTAATTTGCCAATCTTAGAAAAGAAGGGAATCGATAAAATTATACTTGAAGTTATAGCTAAAAATATTCAAGCTATAAAGTCTTATGAAAAATCTGGATTTAAAACAGTTAGGGAATTAGTATGTTATAAAGGAGAATTTATTCCTAATAAAACAAATAAAGAGGTAGCTATTAAAGAACTTCAAACCTATCCATGGAAGGTAATGGAATCTTTTTGGGATATAAACCCCACTTGGCAAAACTCGAAAAAGGTAATGACAAAACTAAGGACAGAAAACACTGCATTAGGAGCTTACCTTAAAAACCAGTTCGTTGGTTATATTATTTACAATCCAGAAACCAAACGCGTACAACAAATTGCCACTCATAAAGATTTCAGAAAAAAAGGAATAGCTTCGAGTTTAATAAACGAACTGGCAAAAAAGCACGGAAACACTTTTTCTATAATTAATGTGGATAAAAAAGCCGAAAGCGTAACCAACTTTTTTGATTCAATAGGATTTAAAAATGATCTGGAACAGCTAGAAATGGAATTGAAAATCAATAAAAACTAAAGTTATCAAGAACCGAGTTAAAAACTGTTGTTTGCAATTTGCATGCATTACCTTGATTTGGTTTATACTCTCATTAGCATGATCTAAAGTACAAATTTATAGGTATTAAAAATTTGATTTACTACTATTGAATGGAATCGCCCCTGCTAAACATCAACTAAACACCATGGTTTTGTATTCTCTTACTTCTTCAACATAAACATTAGCAAGTTTTCGTATTTTTACTTCCAGACGAACGACCACACCCTTCGGGCAAACGGTAACGTTCGTTTACTAAAAGTGTTATCATAATTTTTAGAACGAGACCGTTTACATGTCTCTAAAACAAACTCATAAAAATGCCCACAAAACGATTAAGTTTCCTTGATAGAAATCTAACATTATGGATTTTTGTTGCTATGGCTGTTGGAGTTGGTATTGGATATTTCATTCCAACTTTTCCAAATATCATAAACTCATTAAGTAGCGGAACAACAAATATCCCAATTGCCATTGGATTGATTTTAATGATGTATCCGCCTTTGGCCAAAGTCAATTACGCCTTATTGCCCTCGGTTTTTAAAAACACCAAAACCCTTTCTATTTCACTCGTTCTAAATTGGATAATTGGTCCTGTTTTAATGTTTTTTTTAGCTATTGTGTTTTTACGGGATTATCCGGAGTATATGGTAGGACTAATTTTGATTGGTTTGGCCCGTTGTATCGCAATGGTTTTGGTCTGGAACGACCTTGCTGAAGGCAGTAGCGAATATGGTGCCGGTTTAGTAGCATTGAACAGTATTTTTCAAGTTTTTGCCTATAGTTTTTATGCCTGGATTTTTATTACAGTTCTTCCACCCTATTTTGGTTTTGAAGGTGCCATTGTAGATATTTCTATCGGGACAATTGCAGAAAGTGTTGCCATTTATTTAGGCATCCCGTTTTTAATGGGCATTTTAAGCAGATTAATTTTAGTGAAACTAAAAGGTGAGGAATGGTATACAAAGAAATTTATTACTAGAATATCGCCAATGACCTTAATCGCATTGTTATTTACTATTGTGATTATGTTTTCGCTTAAAGGAGAATTGATTGTTGAAATACCAATGGACGTTCTTATAATCGCCGTTCCGCTTTTAGTATACTTTACGCTAATGTTTATTATTGGCTTCTTCTCTACCAAAGCAATGGGAATAGAATACGACAAAACAGTTTCGGTGGCATTTACAGCAGCAGGAAACAATTTTGAATTGGCAATTGCAGTAGCTATTGCGGTTTTCGGACTCAATTCAGGACAGGCATTTGCTGGAGTGATTGGGCCATTAGTTGAAGTTCCAGCCTTAATTTTATTGGTTCGGGTTTCATTTTGGTTACGTAAAAAGTATTACGGCAAAACCAACGCTTAAAACCTTACACTTTTGCTAATATTCACAAACATTATATTGTTTTTATGGTGTTGGTAAACTTAAGATATGTTTAATAAAAGTAACCTTGTGAAACGAAAGGCAGTTGTATAAAATCAATTTTTAAACTATAGCCATATTTCTATGCCGTGATCAGAAAAAACATTAATTAAATTAGTAACTTTGAATAAAACGTTTTATCATGAGATCAAAATTACTTCTTCTTCTATTTTTTGTACAAAGTTTTAGTTATGCACAAACGCTAGTATTTCCGCTTTCTAATGGTGGAAATAAAGACCAGGGATCTATTTTTAAATATGACTATTCCAATGGAAACCATGAAGCTTTATTTTTTGATCATGAGATCGAAAAATCAGATCATCGTGGCGTAGGAACCACAAGTCGAGAAAGTAAAGGTCTTTATGTAAGTTCAAACAATTGTATTTATTTCACTTTCGCTGCTGGAGGAACGCACGTCTATGATGCGGACGCTAATGGACAAATTTTGGAACAATTTGACAATAAGAGTTTTTTAAATAAAAACCATATCCTACAAAGCTAAAGTTGGTCATGACATGCATGAGAAACTTTGTAACATATTTTGACCCATTGTAAACTATAGTGAAATGAAACATATTATTAAATCAATTACAATTTTAGTGGTTATCGTAAGCTTCACAACGGCATGTAAAAATGAAAGCACTAACAATACAAAGAAACAAGTAGAAAAAACATTCAGGGAAACGATAACCTATATTTCTAACGATGGAATTCAAAAATATGAATTGCAAATTATGAAAGACAGTATCTATCTTCAAGACATCGCCAATAACAAATTGTATAAAATGGCTCATGTTCACTCTGGAAGTGGCTCTAAATATGAAAGTGCAGATGGTTATGTTTTTTGGAGTAAGGGAAAAGAATATACCTTTTATAAAAATAACAACCCCATCTCTAAAGGCGTATTATTTGATGGTGATACCTCAAAACATATTGGAACTTATGTCTCTGAATTTTACGAGAAAAGAAACGAAGGCTATGATTGGATTGCTGTAAATGTTAGTAATAGCGGAATTAATAAATTAAATATTAGTGTACGTTCTCGTGCAGATAAAAAAAAGCCGACCTGCACATTGAATACCATGGCTTACAAAGTTGATGAAAACAATTATAAAGCCTATGAAAACGATGCAATTATATTATTTTCTTTTGAAGATGGGTACATTTCAATAGATACTGAAAATAAAGATCAGGACAGTGTTTTGCTATATTACTGTAACGGAGGTGCTAGCCTAAAGGGGAAATACAGATTGATTGTTGGTAATGCAGATGAGTCACAAATTGACAAAACGCGATACAAAAAAGTACTTTCATGGGAAAATATTAGATTTAATATTTCATCGGTAAGAAAGGAATACACCAACCAATTAACCATTAACCCTTATGGTCTAACCCAACAAAATACAGCGGTTACACACGATATTGAAGGCGAAGTAACAAATGCAGAAATCGAAGATCTAAATGCAGACGGATTCCCCGAAGTACTGGTGTATATTAATTCTACAGGGAGTGGCAGTTATGGTAGCGTAATTGGTTATTCTGTAAATAATGGTAAATCAATGAGTCAGATATACATGCCCTCAATTTTTGAAAACAAGGAGCTTAATAAGGGATATATGGGGCATGATGAATTTGCTATTGTAGAAACTACTTTCGTTCAGCGATTCCCTATATATAATGATGATGATCCAAATTCAAATCCAACAGGAGGCACACGCCAAATACAATACAAGTTAAAGGATGGAGAAGCATCTAGAAAATTTGTGGTGGATAAGGTCATTGAATATTGATTGGGGTAATATGTAAACAAATTTGAAAGAGAGTTAAGCAATAGCAATATATTTAACCTTAGCTATATTTTAGGGGCAAAGATTTTGACAAGAATTTCAAAAATTGAAAAATGTACTCCTATGATATTTTCAGGGATAGGATTACATGACAAGTATAAATCGATGTGAGAACAAAAAGCTATCGCCAATAGCAGTAAAAAACACGTGGTCAACTGGCCAAACTCCACTAAACGGTTTAGGCACTGTTTTAAAAGCCCTAAATAACACGTCTTAAAATCCAGCAATCTAATTTTTGTCTTGTTACAAATCCTAAGTTTTCATACAATTTGATAGCAGCTTTATTGGATTCGACAACATGTAAAAAAGGGGTTTTATTTTCATTTAAAATTTGATCCGTAAGATGTTTTAGCAGTTGCTTGGCATAGCCGTTTCCTATATGCTCTGGGTGGGTTACCACTGAACTTATTTCTGTATATCCATCCATTTTCATTCGTTCTCCAAGAGCAGCTACCAGCTTATTCCTTTTATATATCCCATAATAATTTCCCAAATCTGATGATTTATTTTTAAATAGGGTTGGAAGTATAGATTTAACCAAATTTGATAGTTCAGCTTTCTGTTTTCTTGATTTCAATTCAACAATACGCTCCTTGATTTTTATACCAATTGGTTTTTTAAGAATCATTTGGCAACAAGATAGATAACCACTAAAAGTAAGACCAATTCCAATCGAAGGTTTTTTTCCAAACACATATAGGTCATCATTAAAGTTGGTGGCGTCAAACATTGCTTCTATTTTCCTTCTATTTGGTGCCAATGCCAAAAAAGGACAATATTCTGGGTTATAAAATTTCAATCCATCACATTCCATAGAATATGGTTTATCTAATTCATTTAAAGAATACCAGACAGGATTGTCTAATTTATACTCTTGTGTATTCACGTGCACTGCTTTTTAATTTAATAACCTATCAGAAAAACAACAAAGACCCCCAAAATGGGTCCTTGTTATTTTTTCCAAATACAAAACTTAATTTAATCCTGAAGTTGTAGAGATACAGGTACCTTGTTAGTCACAATGTCAAATACTGGCGACTTATAAGCAAAGGATATTAATTTCTGTTTTTCTTCTTCTGTCAAGTCTCCTTCAATCTTAAAGTTTACCCTAATTTTTTGATACCCATTTCTAATCGTATCATCTAACCCAAGGAACCCCTGTACATCTAGGTCACCTTCCAAGAAGGACTCTACATGATCAACAGCGATGCCATTTGCTGCAGCATGAAGCATCATTGTAGTAGTCATACATCCGGCCAGTCCATGAAGAATAAATTCCACTGGATTTGCACCTTCATTATTTCCCAATAAAATTGGTGGTTCACTGTTGTCAAATACAAATGGATGCTTTCTAGTCTCATCTTCTGTACATCCTCCATAGAAATCCTGAATAGTACTTCGGTTATGTCCTCCAGAAATCCATTTGTTTCTGGCTCTAAATTTAAATTTTGCAATTTCTGGGTTAGCTTGAATTGCTCCAACGGTATCCATTATATCTTTTGAATTGAATCCGTTTACTTGTCTTTGTAATGTTTCCATTTTTTTAAATTTTTAAGTTAATACTGATTCTTATTAAGCAGCGATTATGCCAAAATTGTAAAGCATTGAATACCAGTATATTATAAATTGTGTTGTAAATTTTAAATGTCGATATTTCGTCATTATTAAATTTTTAGGTAACTTAATTTCGTTAAACAGATAAAAGGTTATAGTTATGGGAGAAAAAAAAAGAATACCTGGATTAATTGCACTTAAGCAAATTATTGAAACGACATCCTCGCACACAGGAAAAGACTTTTTTAAGGCTCTTGTTAAACATCTCGCTGAAATTTTAGACGTATATGGCGTTTGGGTAACCGAATTTTGGCCTAAACAAAACAAGCTAAATGCGCTTGCTTTTTATCTGGATGGAGCTTTTGTAGACGAATACATATACAACGTAGCCAATACGCCATGTGAACCTGTTTTGGGAAGTGAGGATATCTGCCATATTCCAAAAAATGTTATACAACTCTATCCAAAAGATCCCGATTTAAAACCTTTGGGAGCGGTTAGCTATATGGGTATTTCGTTAAGAGATAATGATGGTAGTGTAATTGGTCATTTAGCCTTGTTAGACAATAAACCCATGGCTGAACTCCCAGAGGTATTTGCTATTTTCAAAATCTTTGCGTCTAGGGCAGCAGCAGAATTGAGAAGGGAAAAAGTACAAAAAAAAATAATTGAAAGCGAGTCTAAACTCAACAGATTGGTCAACGGCACCTCTGATGCTATAATAGAGTTTAATGCCGATTTTAAAATCACACAAGTAAATGAAGCGGCCACCACCCTATTTACTCGAAATACCAACTCCTTTTTAGACAAGGATATAAAAGAACTGTTTAGTGCCAAATCGTATTCTAAGTTAAAATCAATTCTTCCTCAGCACAAGGTATTAAGCAATAAATTTGGCGCCCTACATATTAATGAACCATTGCTATGCTTTAATTCAAAAACAGAATCTTTCCCAGCAGACATCAATCTTTCATGCTATAAATTCAATAATGAAATGTTTTATGTTTTATACATTAAAAACATAAAGGAGCAGGTTTCCGATAAAATAAAAATCAAAGCCTTAAATACTGAAACCATCATGCTTAAGGAAAAAATTAAATCGCAACAGTTTGATTATATAATTGGCAGGAGTGATTCTATTAAAAAATGTCTTGAACTGGTAAGCCAAGTTGGTCCCACAGGAGCCAATGTTCTTATTCAAGGAGAAACTGGAACCGGTAAAGAGTTATTCGCCAAAGCTGTACATGACGCTAGTGAACGTAAAGACAAGAGTATGATTACTTTAAACTGTGCTGCCCTCCCTTCAGAACTCATAGAAAGTGAATTATTCGGACACGTTAAAGGAGCTTTCACAGGTGCCATGAGCGCTAGGGAAGGTCGATTTTCCTTGGCTGATCAAAGCACCCTTTTTCTTGATGAAATAGGAGAATTACCTTTAACACTTCAAGTCAAACTATTAAGGGTTTTACAGGAAGGAACTTTTGAACCTGTTGGGAGTTCGGAAACTAAAAGTGTGGACGTGAGAATAATTGCTGCCACTCATAGAGACTTAAAAGAACTGGTAGAAAAAGGAACATTCAGGGAAGACCTTTACTATAGACTTAATGTTTTTCCCATACAAATTCCTGCACTAAGAGAGCGAGGTAAAGACATAGAACTTCTGGCAACTGCCTTTTTGGATAAACTAACAAAAAAAAATGCATTATCTATATATCCACTATCGAAATCAGATATCAAAAAATTATATAACTATCACTGGCCAGGAAATGTCAGGGAATTACAAAATGTTTTAGAACGATATGTGATAACCAGTAGTGATGGCAATTTAAGTTTAAATGAATTTTTACCAGTTCCTCCTATTAAAGAAAAAAAGGTTTTGAATACTTCAAATATTTTTACCTATAAAGAAATGGAACATATTGAAAGAGAAAATATTGTTAAAGCACTAAATCTAACAAATTGGAAAATATCAGGAGCAGATGGGGCTGCCGAGTTATTAAAAATTCCTAGAACGACGCTTACCTCTAAAATTAATAAATTCTCAATAAAGAGAATGGCAATGTAATATTTTTAACCCAAAAATTATATTCATGATAAATTAGAAGTAACAGATGGCTATTGCATTATTATACAAAAGGTAAAAAAACCTATTCTACTTCTCTCTGGAGGACTGGTTTATTGAACTAATAAATGAGGAACACAGACAATTTCTCGAATAACTTATAAAACCATGCTCATTAACCAATATAACAGATAGGTCATAGCCTGATAGTTAAACCTTAGACCGTAAACCAACCAAACCATCATACCTGCTTGTAAAAATGGCAATTGATAAATGTAAGATAACTTTAGATATACTTTTCCATTCCAATAGGAACATACAATACGATTCATAAGAAGTTTAGAAAATTACTATCATCAATGAATAGGTCGCTCAATAGGGACAGAAAAGGTGATTATCGATATAATACTACGATTGAAAGCTTCTTTAAATTACAAAAAATCACCTAAAAAAATAGAATACAAATTTCATCATTTAATTAATCCTGTGCATAGTCATTAAAAAATATCCGTTTTTTGTTGCAAGTTCAAGCCTACAACGCACAATTTTAATATCTCTTTTTCCTAGTTGAAAATCATCACAATTTTGCTATCTTGCTTTGTGACCCTATACAAACACCCCAACTAAAAGTTAAAGCTTAAATACATAAATTAAATGAAGGATACGAATTATGTATTTTTACTTTTGGCATTAGCAGCCGAAATAATTGGTACTATTGGTGGTTTTGGATCTTCGGTGTTCTTTGTTCCGCTAGGAAATTTTTATTTCGATTTCTATTCTGTACTTGGATTGACGGCAATTTTTCATTTGTCGAGTAATTTGAGTAAAATTTTCCTCTTTAAAAAGGGATTGAACATAAGACTATTACTATATATTGGAATTCCCTCTGTAGTTTTTGTTGTTCTGGGAGGTATAATGTCAAAATTTCTTGATACGTACTTTTTAGAAATCTTTTTAGGAATATTTCTTATAGGCTTGAGTATTTTATTTCTAATAAAAAATAAAATTGTAGTTCATGCAAAAAACAAAAATGCTATAATTGGGGGGTCCCTGTCCGGATTTTCAGCTGGATTGCTTGGCACCGGTGGTGCGATCCGCGGTTTAACCATGGCCGCTTTTAACTTAGAAAAAAGTGTATTTATCGCAACATCGGCTTTTATTGATTTTATAATAGACTTTTCCAGAACATTTGTTTATTACAACAATGGTTACATTCATAAACATGACTTAAAGTATGTACCATTTTTATTTGTTATTGGATTGATTGGGTCCTTTATAGGCAAAAAGGTTTTGGCTTATATACCACAATCAAAATTTCGAAGATTGTCATTATTATTCATTTTGTTTATTGGTATTACTACTTTACTTAGAATTTTCATAACACAAATTGAATAATGCAATCAGCTAACAAGACCTATGATCTATATTGTTTTGGTCAAAAAAAACACTGAAAATCATACGATTAACAATGTTTTTATTTTAACCTAACCTAGGTTAGTCGGGGTGGCAGGATTCGAACCTGCGACCTCCTGCTCCCAAAGCAGGCGCGATGACCGGGCTACGCTACACCCCGAAAAGGGATGCAAATATAATTTTATTTATCTGTATCGCAATCATATTTTTTTAATTTTTTATTACAAAAACTATACTTTAGCCCAATAATTGCAAGTAGCATAGTGCATTTGTTTATAAATAGATATTTAATTTATTTTTTTTTAGCCTTATCTAGTTTAGGTTATGGACAAGCTATGATAAAAGGCAAAATTATTGAAAGCGAAAATGGTACAGCACTGCCAGATGTTATAATCATCAATAACGATAACCAAACCAAGACCTTCTCACTTTTTGATGGTACTTTTCAAGTTTTAACGGAAGGCACTTACCTGTTTAAAAAAGACGGTTATATGTCAAAACCATTTAAATTAAAGAAAAACACTTTTTATGTTATTCAATTAAACCAAAATCCTTCTCTGTTAAATGAAATTATTGTTCAGTCTAACATTATCCCTAAAGTACTAAAAACCTCAACAGCATCACTAAACCTTATTACTACAAAAGATATCCAACGTTCAAATAATATTAATTTTTCTCATGTTTTAAACAGAGTACCAGGCATTTTTATGCAAAGTGGGGCTCTTAATACTAATAGAATCACGATAAGGGGCATTGGATCTAGAACTGACTTTGGAACCTCAAAAATTAGAGCCTACTTTAAGGATATTCCATTAACCAATGGCAGTGGCGAAACTACTATTGAAGATTTTGAGCTTGCTTCCATTTCAAGTTTCGAGATCGTTAAAGGTGCTGTATCCAGCAGTTATGGTGCTGGTCTAGGTGGTGTTATACAACTTAAACCCAAAAATACCCTATTTAACCAAACCAACATAAACACTGAGTTTTCTTTTGGATCTTTCGGACTCTCCAAACAGGTTATAAATCTAAATTTTGGAAGCACAAAAAATAGTGTTAATGCTATTTATAGCAATACGGATAGTAATGGTTACCGCGATAACAACAACTATACTAGGCAGACTTTTACTTTTAATACCAATCACTTCTTAAATGCAAAAAACAAACTATCCTTTTTAACCAGTTACGTTGACTTAAAAGCTTATATACCGAGTTCGCTTAACGAAGATGATTTTATGAACAACCCCAAGAAAGCAGCTTTTACTTGGGGGCAAGCACAGGGCTACGAAGATAGTGAGCGGGCTATTTTAGGGCTATCATGGCAACACGACTTTAACACAAAACTAATCCAACATACTAGTTTGTTTACTTCATACAGAAAAGCTTATGAACCCAGACCTTTTAACATTCTGGATGAAAGTACATGGGGCATAGGTTTAAGAACACGTCTTTTAGGCAATACAAAATGGTTAAATAAAAAACTAAAATGGACTATTGGAATAGAACTATTTAAGGATTTGTACAAATACAAAACAATTGAAAACTTGTATAAAGATTTCCCTATCGGCACAGGAAGTGTAAAAGGTAATATATTAACTAACTTTAAAGAAGATAGAAGTTATTACAATATTTTTACAGAATCCTATTTAGAAGTTTCGAAAAACACCACCCTATCCTTAGGTTTGAATCTTAATAAAACGGCTTATAAATTAGATGACAAGTTTCCTGTATCCCAAGTAAATCCAGATCAATCGGGAAGTTATAAATACAGGAACATAGTCTCTCCAAAACTTGGGGTGAATCATTTAGCCTTCAAGGATATTAGCATATTTTCCAGTATCTCACATGGCTTCTCTCCGCTTTCAGCTAATGAAACACTTTTACCTAATGGTCAAATTAACAACCAATTAAAACCTGAAACTGGTTGGAATTTTGAAATCGGTTCTCGTGGTATGGCACTAAAGAACAAGCTTCGGTTTCAGTTATCTATATATCGCTTAGCCATTAAAAATCTTTTGGTCTCCAGAAGAACAGATTTTGATGAGTTTATAGGCATCAATGCTGGTAAAACACGACACAATGGTCTGGAACTGGATTTAAACTATAATTGGTTGCAAACCAAAACACTTAAAATGACTTCTTTTATTAGCTACTCATTAAACAATTATAAGTTCAAAGTATTTATAGACGACAACAACGACTTCTCCGGAAATGATCTAACAGGGGTTCCTTCGAATGTGCTTAATGCGGGGCTAGATATTAATTTTAATCTAGGACTATATGGACATATAACCCATCAACATGTTGGAAGCATGCCAATAACAGATAGTAATAGCCTGTACTCTAACAGTTATAATTTAACCCATTTAAAAATGGGGTACCTTTTAAGTATTAATAAATCATTAAAAGTTAATGTTTTTATGGGTATAAACAATATATTTGACACGCATTATGCCTCACAAATACTAATTAACGCTACTGGGTTTAATGGAAGTGCACCGCGATATTATTATCCCGGAAACCCTACCAATTACTTTACAGGATGCATTTTAAATTATATATTTTAAAACATTGAATTGTATATCATGAAAAAGATTAACTCCCTTCTAATTATACTATTTATAGCATGTGCAGCTTGTGCACAACAAACAGAATCTGAAGTAAAAGCTGAAAATCCGATTGCTTTAAATTACAGTACAGAATTGATTGTTCCAGACTTAAATATACCTTGGGGCTTAGCTTTTTTGCCTGATGGCAGTATGCTAATTACCGAAAAATTAGGGACACTCATTCATTTTAAGGATGGACAAAAAACCACTATCGAAGGCGCGCCAGAAGTATACATTAGAGGTCAGGGTGGTTTTCTGGATATACAATTGCATCCCGATTATGAAAACAATGGGTGGATTTACATGACCTATAGTTCACAGGAAGGCGAAGGTGATGGTGGAAATACGGCTTTAATGCGAGCAAAACTAAGCAGTAATTCTCTGGTAGAAAAGCAAGTGCTGTATAAAGCAGTACCTAACACCAAAAAGGGGCAGCATTGGGGATCTAGAATCGCTTTTGACAATGAGGGATATTTATACTTTTCGGTTGGAGATAGGGGTAACAGGGACGTTAATCCACAAGACATCACCAAAGACGGCGGTAAAATTTATAGGCTAAACGATGATGGCAGTATACCCGCCGACAACCCTTTTGTGAATACCGAAAACGCTAAAACCGCTATTTTTAGCTATGGACACAGAAACACACAAGGGATGGTAAAAAACCCATTTACAGGTGCCATTTGGGTAAACGAACACGGCCCACAGGGCGGCGATGAAATCAATATCATCCAAAAAGCAAAAAATTACGGTTGGCCCATAATATCTTATGGTATTAATTACGACGGTACCTCCTTTACCGATTTAACCGAAAAAGAAGGCATGGAACAACCCTTGTTCTATTGGGTCCCTTCCATTGCTCCTTCTGGAATGACTATTGTATCTTCAAATGAATACCCCGATTGGAAAGGCAATGTGCTTGTAGGCTCTTTAAAGTTTAAGTACTTAGAACGTCTTGTTTTGGAAAACAATAAAGTTATAAAACGCGAAAAGCTATTTGAAGATATTGGTAGAGTAAGAAATGTTATTGAATCCCCTAATGGATATATCTATATAGCCGTAGAAGGAAAAGGCATTTACAAAATAGTTCCAAAACAATAGTATTTATAGAAATAAAAATTTCAAACAGTGGTTAACCACTATAATTAAGAAGCATTTAGCACATGAAATTATTCACCATATACCTCATAACCTTAAC
This sequence comes from Aestuariivivens sp. NBU2969, assembly GCF_019931125.1. Taxonomy (NCBI): domain Bacteria; kingdom Pseudomonadati; phylum Bacteroidota; class Flavobacteriia; order Flavobacteriales; family Flavobacteriaceae; genus Aestuariivivens; species Aestuariivivens sp. NBU2969. Next base: position 46,991 of record NZ_JAIOUU010000016.1, on the reverse strand, counting down.
ATCACTTTACCTATTAAACCCCAACAACAAAGAACCCCTAACCCAACAAACACCTTTAGAAGCCAGTATCGCACGCGGCAGTGAAATTTATACCGATTTCTGTGCTACCTGCCATATGCCCAATGGAGAAGGTGTTGAAACGGTTAATCCGCCATTGGCAAAATCAGATTTTCTAATAAAAAATCGTGAGGAAAGCATAAAAGGCATTAAATATGGTCGGCAAGGAGAAATAACTGTAAATGGCAAAACTTACAATGGCATTATGGCGCCTTTAGGACTTAGTGATGATGAGGTTGCTGATGTGATGAATTATATTACCAACAGCTGGGGTAATAAAAATGATAAAATGGTGACGGAAGAAGAAGTTTTTAAAATTAAAAAATAAGTTTCAACATTTAATTAATTTTGTAAGACTAACTCAAACATGAATTATGTTAATTATAGGAATTGCTGGTGGTACTGGCTGTGGCAAAACCACGGTTGTCAATCAAATACTAAATGAACTACCCGAAGGCGAAGTTGGTGTGATTTCACAGGACTCCTATTATAAGGACACGTCACACTTAACCTATGAAGAACGTGTAAATATTAATTTTGACCATCCAAGATCTATTGATTTTGATTTATTGGTATCACAATTAAAAGACCTGAAAAACAATATACCAATACACCAACCTGTTTACTCATTTGTTAAGCACAATAGAACGGGAGACACTATTTTAACCCATCCCAGAAAGGTGATTATTGTTGAAGGTATTTTAATTTTAACCAATCCTGAACTTAGGGACATGTTCGATATAAGAATGTTTGTTCATGCCGATACAGACGAACGCCTAATAAGGCGTTTAAAGCGAGATATTTCTGAACGTGGCAGGGATTTAAACGAAGTGCTCACCCGATATCAAACCACGCTAAAACCCATGCACGACCAATTTATTGAACCAATGAAAGAATATGCAGACATCATCATACCAAACAATAAATACAACACAGTGGCTATAGATATCGTTAAAACTATTATATACAACAAACTTTAAAATGGGCATCTTAAAAAAGAAATATTTAAAACCCTTTAAAAACTGGTTTGTGATCATCATTATAGGATTTGTTGTTTGGATGCTATTTTTTGATACTAATTCGTGGCTAATACATAATGAACTTAATAATGACATTGATGCATTAGAAGCCGAAAAGGAATATTATAAAAGGGAAATTGAAAAGGATAACAAAGCCATTGAAAATTTAAAAACCGATGAAGGTTTGGAAAAATTTGCAAGGGAAGAGTATTATATGAAACGGGAAAACGAAGAAATTTATATTATTGAATATGAAGACAGCTTAAAAACCAAACCAAATGAATAACCGTTTGTTTGAAGATTTTAAAGATGTTTCGGCCAAGCAGTGGAAACAAAAAATTCAGTTCGATCTAAAAGGAGCAGACTATAACAATACTCTTGTTTGGAATACCTATGAGGATATTGCCGTAAAGCCCTTTTACCATGCTGAAGATTTTAAGGAACCTCTTCAAATTTCAAAGACCAAAGCTACCCAATGGAAAATTTGTCAAGCTATTTTTGTTTCAAATGCAGAAAAAGCAAATACAAAGGCCATTGATGCCATTGAATGTGGTTCAAATAGCATCAAGTTTGTTTTGCCCCATGCCAATATTTCTTTAAAAAACTTATTGAAAAGCATCGATTTAAACAAAACTTCTCTTCATTTTGAATTACAATTTGTTTCTGATGATTTTATAAGCAAATTATCATCCTTGGATTCAAAGTCTATATTTGTTCATACCGATATTATAGGAAATCTTGCCAAATCAGGAAATTGGTTCAATACCCTAAATGGAGATTTTAAACAATTTGAAGACATCCTCAAAAGCACCAAATCATTTACCGTTAATACATCACTATATCAAAATGCAGGAGCTACCATGGTACAGCAATTGGCCTATAGCATGGCTCATGCCAATGAATATTTGAATTATCTGGATAACTCTGTCATTGCGGGACAAACAAAGCAGTCACTTCAATTAACTTTTAATGTTTCAATTGGCACTAATTATTTCTTCGAAATAGCCAAACTAAGGGCACTAAGGTTACTTTGGAAAACACTGGCTTCAGAATATCAAGTCAATACCGATTGTCATATCTTAGCGACCCCTACCAAACGCAATAAAACGCTTTACGACTATAATACCAACATGTTACGAACAACCACCGAATGCATGAGTGCTATTTTAGGAGGTGCCAACACAATTTGTAATTTACCTTACGATGCCATTTACCATAAATCCAATGCCTTTGGTGAGCGCATCGCTAGAAACCAACTGCTAATTTTAAAACATGAAAGTTACTTCAATAAAGTGAATAATCCCTGCGATGGCACTTATTATATTGAAACCCTAACCCAGCAATTAGCCGAAAAAGCCTTAAAACTGTTTAAGGATATTGAAACCAATGGAGGTTTTCTAAAACAGCTTAAAAATGGTACCATTCAGCGTAAGATAAAAGAAAGTGCTCAAAAGGAACAAACAGCCTTTAACAATGGTGATGAAATTTTATTAGGCACCAACAAGTATCCCAATCCTAATGATAAAATAAAAGACAATCTGGAGCTTTATCCTTTTGTAAAAACCAAACCCAGAAAAACATTAATAGAACCTATTATAGAACATCGGTTATCTGGAACATTAGAACAAAAACGTTTAAAAAATGAACAGTAATATGAACTCAAAACTTAATTTAATTACTTTTTTATTTGTTTTAACCCTGCTAGGTTGCAAAAAAGAACAATCTTTTACCGATTTTGAATTCACCGACAAAGGTATAGTGTTAAACTGCGAAACCCTAGATACTAAATTATATAATGAAGCCTTGTTTGCATTCGAAAGTGATGTGGTTAATTTTTATGGTAAAAACAACCCAAACCCAAATCAATTAAGGGCTTATTCACAGTTTGTTCGAGATGCAATATACAATCGTGCAAAATATACCGAAATGGTGTCACCACATACAGCAAAGGTTTTTCAAGCCTTAAAGAATGACAATGATTTATGGGACGCCAATAACCCAAAAAGTCATTTAAATTATAACAGCACTTTTTTTAACTGTATCGCCAATAACATTCAAAACAAGGATTTAAAAACAACGCTTAACGCCCTGGTCTCTACCAACAGCATGAGCCCTAAACTTTTTGGAGCACCATTAAGCTCACAGTATAGCTTAGCCATTAGGGACAAATACCTAGCGGCTTATATAGCTTTTGATTTATTTTACGCAAAATTATTTGATGTAGACCTTTCTTCAATCAGCTCAAGAAACACTAACGAATCAAAACTGGGTACTAATACAGAGCACAATCACTAAATGCGAAAAAGCCTCCAACATATTAGCCTAAAGCCTGAAACTGTAAGTTATAAGCGGGAAGAAAAGTGCTTTGAAACTGCGGAAGGTATTATGGTAAAATCGACTTACACCAAGGATGATATTGAAAACTTGGAGCATCTCAACTTTACCGCTGGTATTCCGCCTTATTTACGTGGTCCATATAGCACCATGTACGTTAGGAGACCTTGGACCATCAGGCAATATGCTGGTTTTTCTACTGCCGAAGAAAGCAATGCTTTTTATAGACGTAATTTAGCAGCAGGACAAAAAGGGCTTTCCGTAGCCTTTGATTTGGCTACCCATCGAGGTTATGACAGCGACCATGAACGGGTGATCGGTGATGTGGGAAAAGCAGGTGTGGCTATAGATTCAGTCGAGGATATGAAAATTCTCTTCAATCAGATTCCGTTAGATAAAATGAGTGTTTCCATGACCATGAACGGTGCGGTTTTACCCATTATGGCTTTTTATATAGTAACAGCTGAAGAACAAGGAGTTAACTTGCAGCAGTTATCGGGCACCATTCAAAATGACATCTTAAAGGAGTTCATGGTTCGTAACACTTATATTTATCCGCCAACAGCTTCCATGACAATCATTTCAGATATTTTTGAATTTACCAGTAAACACATGCCTAAATTCAATAGTATTAGTATTTCAGGCTACCATATGCAGGAAGCTGGAGCTACCTGCGATATTGAATTGGCCTATACCCTAGCCAACGGATTGGAATATCTTAGAACAGGAATTAAGGCAGGCTTGGATATCGATACCTTCGCTCCTCGCCTATCCTTCTTTTGGGCCATTGGCATGAACCATTTTATGGAAATCGCAAAAATGCGTGCGGCACGCATGCTTTGGGCTAAATTAGTGAAGCAGTTTAAGCCAAAGAATGAAAAATCATTGACATTACGCACCCATTGTCAAACATCGGGCTGGAGCTTAACAGAGCAAGACCCATTCAACAATGTGGCTCGAACCACCATTGAAGCAGCGGCCGCTGCTTTTGGTGGCACACAAAGCTTGCACACCAATGCCTTGGATGAAGCCATTGCCCTGCCCACCGATTTTTCGGCACGTATAGCCAGAAACACCCAATTGTTTCTGCAAGAGGAAACCAAAATCACTAAGACTGTCGATCCATGGGCTGGAAGTTATTACGTCGAAAGACTAACACACGACATTGCACACAAAGCATGGCTGCTTATAGAAGAAGTTGAAACTTTGGGAGGCATGACCAAAGCCATTGAGGCCGGCATACCTAAAATACGTATCGAAGAGGCAGCTGCAAAAAAACAGGCCCGTATTGATTCTGGGCAAGACTTAATAGTAGGTGTCAATAAATACCGATTGGAAAAGGAAGACCCAATTACAACTTTAGAAGTTGACAACCAAACCGTTAGAACCCAACAGATAGCACGTTTAAATACCATAAAAGCCCACAGAAATAATATTAAAGTTAAAAGTGTTCTTACCGATTTAACCCAAGCAGCAAAAAATTCCTTAAATTCGAAAAAAACAGATACCAACTTACTGGCTTTAGCAATTGAAGCTGCCCGAGCACGTGCCACATTAGGTGAAATAAGCAATGCTTTGGAAATAGCCTTCGGACGTTTTAGAGCTGAAATAAAATCATTTTCTGGCGTGTACAGTAAAGAGATAAAAGACGATAAGTCGTTTAAAAAAGCCCAACAATTGGCAAATATTTTTGCCGAACAGGACGGTAGAAGACCACGTATAATGATCGCAAAAATGGGACAAGACGGTCATGATCGTGGGGCAAAAGTAGTGGCCACTGGCTATGCAGATATTGGCTTTGATGTTGATATTGGACCGTTATTCCAAACACCACAAGAAGTTGCTAAACAAGCTGTTGAGAACGATGTACATGTCTTAGGTGTATCGTCATTAGCAGCAGGTCATAAAACCTTGGTGCCGCAAGTTATTGAAGCCCTTAAAGCTTATGATCGAGATGATATTATGGTTATTGTGGGCGGTGTAATACCCAAACAGGACTATCAATTTTTATTTGATGCAGGTGCCATTGCTGTTTTTGGTCCCGGAACCAAAATAAGCGATACGGCTATCACCATTCTTGATATTTTAATTGATTAGGTTTTTATCTACAAACACATTATATTATAGATATACATTTTTATACATACTGTTAACAAGTTCCATTTTTATTCCTCATAAATAATTGTATTTTTACCGCTTACAAAACCAAATCATTTAATGGGTAAAATCATTGCTATTGCTAATCAAAAAGGAGGTGTAGGCAAAACCACAACGTCCATAAACTTAGCAGCTTCACTTGGTGTTCTAGAAAAAAAAGTCTTGCTTATTGATGCCGATCCGCAAGCCAATGCTACTTCGGGTATTGGAATTGATGTAGAATCTGTTAAAATAGGCACCTACCAACTTTTAGAGCATTCCAATACGGCTGAAGAGGCCATTATAAAAACCGAAACCCCTAATCTAGATGCCATACCGGCTCACATAGACTTAGTGGCAATTGAAATAGAGCTTGTAGACAAGGATAATAGAGAATACATGCTCAAAACAGCAATAAGCAAAATTAAAGAAGCTTATGATTATATTATCATAGATTGTGCGCCATCACTGGGTTTACTCACCCTAAATGCATTAACGGCTGCAGATGCAGTAATTATCCCTATCCAATGCGAATATTTTGCTTTGGAAGGTTTAGGAAAATTATTGAATACCATTAAAAGTGTTCAAAAAATCCATAACCCTGAGTTGGACATAGAAGGATTACTGTTAACCATGTACGACTCACGTTTAAGATTATCTAACCAAGTGGTGGAAGAAGTACAAAAACATTTCAATAATATGGTATTCAAAACTATTATTCAACGAAATGTACGGTTAAGCGAAGCTCCAAGTTACGGTGAAAGCATAATTAATTACGATGCCAGTAGCAAAGGTGCAACGAATTACTTAAGTTTGGCAAAGGAAATTATCAATAAAAACGATTAATATGGCTAAGGCAACTAAAAAACAAGCTTTAGGTAGAGGGTTGTCGGCGCTTTTAAAAGATCCTGAAAATGACATTCAATCGGTTCAGGATAAAAATGCCGATAAAGTTATAGGTAATATCATTGAGTTGGATATTGATTTTATTGAGGTTAACCCGTTTCAACCTAGAACCAATTTTAGTGAGGAGTCCATTCGCGAACTAGCATCATCCATAAAAGAATTGGGGATTATACAACCCATAACGGTTAGGAAATTAGATTTCAACAAATACCAATTGGTTTCTGGTGAACGCCGTTACAGGGCATCCAAACTTGTAGGATTGGAAACCATTCCTGCCTATATTAGGATTGCCAACGACCAAGAATCTCTGGAAATGGCTTTGGTTGAAAACATTCAACGCCAAGATTTAGATCCCATAGAGATTGCATTATCTTACCAACGTTTAATAGATGAAATTAATTTAACCCAAGAGCAGATGAGTGAACGTGTTGGAAAAAAACGTTCTACTATTGCCAACTATTTGAGGTTGCTAAAGCTTGACCCTATTATTCAAACAGGTATGAGAGATGGCTTTATAAGTATGGGACACGGCAGGGCGTTAATTACTATTGAAGACCAAGCATCACAATTGGATATTTATGAAAATATCCTTGCCAATAAACTTTCTGTTAGGGAAACCGAGGAATTGGTGCGCAACTACAACTCTTCGCCAGAATCAAAAACAAGTATCAATAAAACTACAGAAGAAGACATTCCTAAGTATATTAAAAAAGGAATTACTGCATTTTCAGAATACTTTGGACATAAAATAGACGTTAAAGTTTCTAAAAACGGAAGAGGAAAAATCACTATACCGTTCCATTCCGAAGAAGATTTTAACCGTATTAAAAAATTAGTTCAGAGTGCCAAATAAAAATAGTATAGCAGCGAGTATATGTTCTCTACTGTTTTGTTTTTCAATTCTTGCCCAAGACAGAGAGAATCAAAACCAAGAAGGCTCTCCAAAGATTATAAATGAAGAAGCCATAACGTTTGGTGAAGATATCAATCCGCTATCTCCTGCTAAAGCTGCTTTTTTATCGGCAGTATTACCAGGCTTAGGACAAGCCTACAACAAAAAATATTGGAAAATTCCTCTTGTATATGGTGCCTTGGGTACTGGAATCTATTTTTACATCAACAACAATAAGGAATACAATAGATACAGAGATGCCTATAAAAGTCGTTTAGCCGGTTTTAAAACAGACGAATTTTACTTTGGACCCCAAGGTGAAGAATTAACCACACCTCGGATTACGGACGATGGGTTACAACGTGCACAAAAATTTTATAGAAGAAATAAAGAACTCTCTCTATTAATAACCATAGGAATTTATGCCCTAAATATTATCGATGCTAATGTTGATGCGCATTTATTACAATATAATGTAGACGATAACCTATCTTTGTCACCACATTATAGAATAAACGAGATTGATGCTAAAGGTAATTTGGGTTTAACTTTAAATTTTAAATTTTAGATATGAACATTGCTTTGTTAGGATACGGAAAAATGGGGCAGACCATAGAGCAAATAGCTATTAATAGAGGCCATAACATCGTACTTACAGTCGATAAAGATGATAAAGACTTTGATGTCACCAAGGCCGATGTGGCTATAGATTTTAGTATCCCAAATGTAGCATTCAACAACATTGCTCTTTGCTTGAACAACAATGTACCTGTAGTTTCTGGGACTACAGGATGGTTAGATGATTACGATAAGGCTGTGGCATTATGCAAGGAAAAACAAGGTGGGTTTATTTATGCTTCGAACTACAGTTTGGGCGTAAATATATTTTTTGAACTAAATAAGACCTTAGCAAAAATGATGAGTTCACTCAATCAATACAATATAAGTATGGAAGAAATTCATCATACCCAAAAACTGGATGCGCCAAGTGGTACAGCTATTTCTTTGGCCAATGATATTATTGAAAATCACAATAATGTTAATGCTTGGAAACTAGATGAGGCCAGTGAAAATACAATCCCTATTGTTTCTAAGCGTATAGCAGATGTTCCCGGAACCCATAGCATTCACTATAAAAGTGAAGTAGACACCATCAATATAGAGCATGTTGCACATAACCGCCAAGGGTTCGCTCTAGGCGCCGTTATTGCAGCAGAATGGTTAGTAGGTAAAAAGGGGGTTTTTAGCATGAAAGATGTTCTAGGAATTTAATAATTTTCCAATACTAAATCTTTGTTAAAAATAAGTCAATCAATGAACACGGATTTTTATTTCATCTAGAAAAACTGCAAATTTGAACATTAAAAATTAATCTCTTGCCAAAAGGCAACTCTCAATAGAAAAGATTATGACGTTAACACAATGGTTTACATTTCTATTAGTCATCCAACTCATACATGGTTTAGGCACATGGAAATTACATATTAAAGCGGGCAGAAAAGCCTGGGAAGCATTTGTTCCTGTTTATAATGGTATTATCCTAATGAAAATAATTAACCGTCCATGGTGGTGGATTATTTTAATGTTCCTACCCATCGTTAACCTTATTATGCTTATTGTAGTTTGGGTAGAAACGGCAAGGAGTTTTGGCAAAAACTCATATACCGATACGTTTTTGGCCGTTGTTACCCTAGGGTTCTACAACTACTATTTAAACTATGTTGCTGATGTAAATTATGTTGAAGACCGAAGCATACAACCTAAGTCTGGCTCTGGTGAATGGACCAGCTCCATTCTGTTTGCTATTGTTGCGGCAACCATTGTGCATACCTATTTTATGCAGCCCTTTACCATTCCGTCGTCCTCTTTGGAAAAATCGTTATTGGTGGGCGACTTTTTGTTTGTTAGTAAATTTCATTATGGGGCAAGGGTACCCATGACGAGCGTAGCTGCTCCTATGGTTCATGACACTATTCCAGGGTTAAAAACCAAATCCTATTTATTTGATGACCATAAAGGCAGTAACTCATGGAAAAATAAGTTACAGTTACCCTATTTACGGCTTCCAGGTTTTGAAAACATAAAGCGTAATGAAATAGTTGTGTTCAACCAACCAGCAGACACCTTGTTGAACATGAACGATTTCCATCCTGATAGAAATTATTACAAACCCATAGACAAAAAAACCAATTTGGTAAAGCGCTGTGTGGGTTTGCCGGGTGATTCCTTAGAAGTACGTGATGGTTATGTTTATATTAATGGCAAACAAAACCAATTACCCGATAGAGCACAATTGCAGTTTAGTTATTATGTTCAGCCAAAAAATGGCGGATTCAATCTTAATTTTCTAAAGGAACGCTATGATATTACAGATCCTCCAAGACCTTTCCCAAACACTTATGTTTTTCCTGCGATTACCGATGGAGCTATTGCTAAATTTAAAAATCATCCTAACGTAGCGACTATTATCCCTGCTAAAGCTGAAAAAGGGGTTAGGGATGCTAATATATTTCCACATCACCCTGATTATAAATGGAATACCGATTTTTTTGGACCTTTATATATTCCAGAAAAAGGAAAAACTATTGATATCAACTTAGAAGTACTTCCGCTTTACAAGCGTGTCATTACTGAATACGAAGGGAATGCACTTCAGGTAAAAGGCAACCAAATTTTAATTAACGGAGAAGTTATTAATACCTATACTTTTAAACAGGATTATTACTGGATGATGGGTGATAACCGCCATAACTCTATCGACGCTCGCGCATGGGGCTTTGTCCCTTTTGACCATGTGGTTGGTAAACCCGTGTTTATTTGGATGAGTTGGGACGGACTTAAAAATCCACGTTGGGAACGCTTTTTCACTACAGTTCATGGAAAAGGTAAAGCAACTTCCTATTTCATTCCTTTTTTAGTTGTTCTGTTTGGTTGGATAGGTTTTAGCAAATGGCAAAAGCGAAAGAAGTCAAACAGCTAATTGTCATTCCTGCGAAGGCAGGAATCTTATAAATTGAAACTTAAAGTACTAAAAAATGGATTCCTGCCTTCGCAGGAATGACATGAAAATGAACATCATTATCCATCCAACATACTTCCCATCTATAGCCCATTTTGTTGCTATCGTTAAAGCCAAGGAAGTGATGTTTGAAATGGATGATAATTTTGCTAAGCAAACCTATAGAAATCGTACTTATATTTACGGTGCTAATGGTAAGTTAGCTTTAAATATTCCTGTAATACACACCCAAAAAAACAGGCAGAAATATAGGGGTGTTAAAATTTTCAATACAGAAAATTGGCAGAGCATCCATTGGAAATCATTGCTTACTGCCTATAGAACCTCTCCTTTTTTTGAATATTATGAAGATGAGCTAGCCCCTCTTTTTCAAAAACAGTATGACTATATTTTTGATTTTAATCTTAATTGTTTTGATGCCGTTTGTGATTGTTTACAACTGGAGTTAAATATATCAAAGTCTAAAATTTATAAAGAAACCGTCGAAGATTACATCGATTATCGTAACTTGGTTAAAGCCAAAAAAGAACAATATTATAACTTTAAACCATACACTCAAGTGTTTAGTGACAAACATGGATTTATTCCTAACTTAAGTGTTTTGGATTTACTGTTTAACGAAGGCCCTAATGCACTAAACTATTTGGAATCCCAAGAATTAAAATTAATGTAATGCTACAGTCCTTTGCACATTATGGCTGCCATTTTTTATTCCCCTTGGTTATAGCTTTATTATTTTATAAATCCAATTGGAAAATAGCTTACTTAATCATGTTAGCTGCTTTTGTCATTGACTTAGACCATATATTGGCTACTCCAGTTTTCGATCCCAATAGATGTAGTATTGGTTTTCATCCTTTACATTCGTCATTTGCCATTACATTCTATATATTTCTCTTAGTGCCAAAAAAATCAAGACTGATAGCACTAGGATTGGTTATTCATATCCTTTCTGATTTAGTAGATTGTAAATTTATGTAAATTATAACTGATACTGTATTCTAGGCCCTACTTTTCCAAACTTAAATTGGTCATTATGGGGTAATGGTCTGAATAACTCTCACTATACGTCTTAAAACCATTAACAGTAAAGGCTTCATCTGCAAAAATGTAATCAATACGTACTGGAAAAAATTTAATATTATACGTACTACCAAAGCCATTACCAGCTTCTTTAAAAGTATCATTTAAATTGCCTTTGATTCTTTGGTATACATACGAAAACGCCGTGTTATTAAAATCACCACAAATAATCATTTTATATCGGCATTGCTTTTTGTGCATTAAAAACAATTCGGTTTGAAACTGTTGCATTTTAAAGGTTTGGCTTACCCGCTTAAACAAGCGTTCGGAATCTTCTTTTTTAAGGCTTTCAACATTAGTATTGATATGCATGGATTCTAAGTGGATATTATAAACCCTAATCGTATCTTCTCCTTTTACAATATCGGCAAAAACAGCATTGTTACCAGTATCGGGAAACTCGACAGACCCACTATTTATTATAGGGAACTGAGAAAAAATGGCCTGACCATGCTTTACCTTTTTACCAGAAAGTTTTTCGTATTTATATTTAAAGAAAGAGAGGTTAACTTTTTGATGGGGGTGATATTCCTGTAAACTTAAAATATCAGGTGACTGAGTTTTTATAAAGTCGGTGATTTTGGTTTCAATGTGCTTTTCGGGGATCCATTCGTACAAATTGAATAACCTCACATTATAGTTCATTACTTTTAAACTGTTGGTTGCGTCAATATCCTTTGATGCTGATAACTTATACAACGACCCATAAAACAGATAACCTATAAATAAAGCAATAAACGATAACAGTAGTTGTTTTTTAAGCTTTACCAACCAATATAAAAAGCATAACGCATTGGTAAGTATCAAAAAAGGTACACCTAAATTAAGTACAGCCAATATGGAAAACGTTTTTGGGGGTAGTAAAGGCAATAAATAGGATAGCAAAAGAACTGCAGCCAATATAACATTGACACCATAAATAATCCTATTAAATAAGCCCAATTTCTTCACTTTAAATTAATAGTTATTGGTTATTACATTAATGGTCATTTTGTGTATTATTAATCCATCCTGACATTCGAACACTAGAACTGCAAACCTCAAGCTATTTACCTGCCCTAAACAAAAACTCCTTTTCTTCTGCCGTTAGGCTATCGTAACCACTCTTACTAATTTTATCCAAAATAATATCAATCTTTTTTTGCTTGTTAAATTCATTAAAATCCCCTTTAGTAAAACCGCCAACCTTGCTTTTGTTTTTATGTACGGTTTTTAAGGGTTTTCTTTTGGGCAATTTAAATAAGCTTACGATAGCATCCATAAACGTTTCAAAACCTTTACCTATATCTGTTCCCTTGATTAACTGTTTGGCATAAATATAGCCTAAAACTGCACCGCCTAAATGGGCTATATTACCTCCAGAATTTCCCAAAACGGGATCTTTTATTCCAGAAATAACTCCTAATACATCCAATATAACTATCGCCAAACCAATATACCATAGCTTTATGTTTATGGTAAAAAACCGGAATTCCTTATTGGGCATATAAGCACATAAAAAAATAAGTAAGGCCCTAACAGAAGCCGAGGCACCTACCAAACGTGAGTTTACAAAAACGTCTGGAAACAGGTTGTAAATCAACAAATAGAACATAGCCCCGCTTATGGCACCAAGAAAGTAAATGTTTAAAGCCATTTTAGGGCTGAACAGATTTAAAATCCATTGGGCTATTACATAAAGCCATAACATATTGAACAGAATATGTATAAAATCGTAATGCACGAAAGCATAGGTTACCAAGCTCCATGGCTGAAGTATTAATGTATTAAAGTTACTTGGCAATTCAAACCAGCTTACAACCGATTTAAAGATTGCACCTAAAAGAAAAACCGCTAGATTGATGGCGATTATCTTTTCCAGTACATTTAGGCGTTGCAACTTGTTTTTTATGTCCTGTGATAACGATGTCATAAATCCCATCGATTTTTATTAAACTGATTTTTCTTCCAATACCACATAATTAAAAATCCGGTTAAGGCACCACCTACGTGCGCCATGTATGCCGTATTACTAGGACTAAAAAAAGATTGTCCCGTTAGTCCTGAAATTAAATCCAACATAATTATCCCTGGAATAAAGTATTTGGCTTTTATAGGGATAGGTAAAAATATTAGCATCAATTCTGCATTAGGGTTCATAATGCCAAAAGCAGCTAATACTCCCATTATACACCCAGATGCTCCAACCATACTAGCAAAATAAATTTCATTAAACTTAGGACCAATAGCAGTAAAAATTTTGTTGTCCTTAAACACTTCTATTATTTGTTCATGGGTAGCACCAAGTTGCAATGCCTGGGTCTCCATTGGCAAATATTGAAAATAATAATACCCTACCTGCAATGCTACGGCTCCCAATCCAGCTGATATATATAAAAAAAGGAATTTCTTAGCTCCTAAATAATGTTCAACAGGCGTACCAAACATCCACAAAGCGAACATATTAAACAAGATGTGTGTTGGTCCACCATGCATAAACATATGGGTAAAAATCTGCCATGACTTAAAAGCTTCGTTTTTTGGAAAATGCATAGCAAACCAATCATAAAAAGTAGTTCCTCCAATAGCCAATGTTCCAATAAACATGAGCACATTAATGATTAATAAATGCTTAACCGTATCTGAAATCCTAATCATAAACTATATAAATTTTTTATCCAACTCGTCTACCCCAACCGTAATAAAGGTCAACCTATTGGTTGGTGATACATTGGGTTCTTTGCAAGCAAAAAGTTTATTCACTATATGTTCCTGCTCGTCTTTTTTTAAGGTTTGTCCTGTTTTTATAGCCAAACTTTTAGCCATTGATTTTGCAAGCAAATCCGTTGTACTAAAGTTGGCATCAGGTACCTCGTTCTGTACATCGCTAATAAGCTGCTCCAAAATAATGGATACCTCACTTTCTGACACACCTAAAGGGACTCCCGTAATTTCTACCGATTCTTTTTCAATACTTGAAAACATAAAGCCCATATGCTCTAAATCGTCCTTCAAAGGTTTAATGATTTCTATTTCCTGAACCGAAAAATGCAACTTTAAAGCAAACAACAATTGTTGGCTCACCCCCTGCTTAACTGTTATATTTTGGAGGAAATCTTCGTACAATATACGTTGGTGGGCACGGTATTGGTCTATAACCAACATGCCCGATTTAATGGTACTAATAATGTATTTATTATGAAGTTGATAGGTGGTACTTATGTGTTCTTTTTGGTCGTCGTTTTCAAACAGCGAGCTCTCCGATTTTTCGGTTTCAAATTCCACATTAGTAAAGTCATTGTCAGTCGCCATTTCCCTAGACTCCAAGCCTACATATAAACCATCCCAATGACCAGTAGACTGCTTTTTAAAACTGGATGTAAGGTGTCTGTTGGAATGCTTTTGTTCTTGAAACGGATTAAAATTTCGATCCACTTCAATTTTTGGGGGTTCTATTGTTGATTTTGAGTAATTATAGGGCGTATCTAAATTGGAATCCCGTTCAAAATCAAGTACGGGCGCAATGTTAAACTGTCCTAGGCTGTGCTTTACTGAGGAACGTAAAATAGCATAAAGTGTATGCTCATCATCAAACTTGATTTCGGTTTTGGTGGGATGAATATTTATATCAATGGATTGTGGGTCTACTTTTAAGTTTAAAAAATAACTAGGGTGCATCCCAATTTTAATCAACCCTTCGAAAGCCGACAATATGGCATGGTTTAAATAGGCACTTTTAATGAAACGGTCATTCACAAAAAAATACTGTTCACCTCTTGTTTTTTTTGCAAACTCTGGTTTTCCTACAAAACCAGATATTTTTAAAACATCTGTTTCTTCTTCAACAGGCACTAATTTTTCATTGGTCTTATTCCCAAAAATATTTACAATGCGCTGCCTATAATTGCTGACCGGTAAATTAAAGGTGTCACTACCATTATTATACAACAAAAAATGAATGCTGGGATGCGCTAGGGCCACGCGATGGAATTCATCAATAACATGTCGCAGTTCTACAGTATTAGACTTTAAAAAATTACGTCTTGCGGGAATATTAAAAAATAGGTTTTTAACCGAAATAGATGTACCGCTAGGAGTAACCACTACTTCCTGGGAGGTTACTTCACTACCTTCAATAGTTATTGAAGTGCCTACTTCATCCTGTTCTTGTTTGGTTTTAAGTTCCACATGGGCTATAGCAGCTATACTTGCTAGTGCTTCGCCTCGAAACCCCTTAGTATGTAGTTGAAATAAATCTTCGGCCGTTCTAATCTTCGACGTGGCATGGCGTTCGAAACTTAAACGGGCATCGGTAGTGCTCATCCCCTTACCATTATCTATAACTTGAATAAGGGTTTTTCCGGCATCTTTAACAATTAACTTTATGGTTGTTGCCCCAGCATCAATAGCATTTTCCAAAAGCTCTTTAACTACCGAAGCTGGTCGTTGCACAACTTCTCCTGCAGCTATTTGATTGGCTACATGATCGGGTAATAGCTGAATAATATCTGCCATGAATTATTTTGAAAAGAAAATAGAGAGATCGAAATCGATAATAAAAAGAAAAATCAAGACAAAAAAACCTATTAATACCAAAATTGTTTTATTAAATCCAGAATTATTTCTATTTCTATTATTCATCCTAGCTTCATGCCATTGGCCAGAAAAGTCACTTTTATTATAGGCATCTGCATAAGCATCAAATCTTGTAGCATATTTTGTTTCGTCTGTTTCCTCTTTTCCTTTATAATACCTTGGTGTATAATTAAACCTTTTATTTCTCGGCAATTTCTTAATTAAAGTGAATTTTATTGGTCCCATGATTTTTAAGTTTTAGGTTACAGGTATCTCTTTTCCAACAAATACATACAAATCAATAATAATACCAAAACCAGAATTAAAGTACTGAGTTTCACTCCACCTTTAAGCTTTCGCTTACCAGATTGGGCTTCTTTCCATCTCGAAACAAAATCTGTTTTTCCAGAAGCATCTAAGCGAGAATCACCTTCATTACCTTTAGTAAATCTAGGCTTGTAATTAAAGGTCCTATGCTTTCGCTGTTTAAACAAAGTACATTGTGCTTATCCCCAAAAATACAAACTAAAGTTTGAAGTTAAAAGTTAAAAGTCATAAGAATAGTGAAACTTATCAAGAAGGTATAGCCATAAAATATTAGTAATATCTTAACAGAAGATTGGTGGTAGATTGGGTATTGCTTTTCTCAACTATCTACCAAAAAGCCCGGATGCAAAATAATATTTAACTATTTTTTCTTAGTGCTGCCATTTTAATAGCCGCTATAGCCGCTTCAGTACCTTTGTTACCGTGTTTGCCTCCGGCTCGATCTTGAGCCTGCTGCATTGTATTATCGGTAAGCACACAAAAGATTATAGGAGTTTCACGATTCACATTAAGGTCTTTTATGCCCTGTGACACCGCTTCGCAAACAAAATCGAAGTGTTTGGTTTCTCCTTGAATAACACTTCCAATGGCAATAACGGCATTTACCATTTGCTCTTGCATTTTTTTACAACCATAGATCAGTTCAAAGCTACCGGGCACATTCCACCTTATGATATTATTAGGTAAAACGCCTTGCTCAATAAGGGTATTATAAGCACCTTCAAACAGTTTTTCTGTGATAATATCGTTCCATTCTGAAACAACAATCCCAAACCGAAATTTATTCGCGTTTGGGATTGATGCTTTATCGTAGTCTGATAAATTTTTGTTTGCCGTAGCCATATTATTTATTTGCCAATACTTGTGCTTTTCCTATAAATACATCTATATTGGAAGCCTCGGTGGCATTGGAATAGTCTTCCTTAATACGTTCAAAATAATCTAATGCCTTCTTTGCCTGTCCCAAATCTAATGCTATGGCACCTGCCTTAAATAAATACATAGGGGTTGTATATTCATTATCGCGCATATTGGCTGCTTCTTCATAATAATTTAAAGCATCTTCAGGTTGATTTAACTGTACAAACGCATCTCCAATATTTCCTTTAGCCAATGGTGCCAAAATTTCATCATCGCTTTTAAAATTACTTAAATACTCAACGGCATTCTTGTAATCCTTTAATCTTAAATAGGCCGTTCCAGCATAGTAATTGGCTAAATTGGCTGCAGGCGTACCGCCATATTCCTTTACAATATCCAACATACCATATTTTCCTTCACCACCATTTAATGCCAAATTGTACAAAGAGTCTTTTTCCACACCATTAACGGCGTCTTCAAAATATTTTTGCGCTTGAAACATATCGTTCATAGCCATTACCTGTTTGGGTTTTGCTATAAACTCTTTATATCCTAAAGACCCCAAAACAACAACAGCAACAATGCCTATAATAATAAAGATATATTTTTGGTTCTTTTCAACAAATGCCTCTGTCTTAGATGCCGTTTCATCCAACGTATTAAAAACCTCTGCGGTTGTTGAACCTTCCTCTATATTATGTTCCTTTTCTACTTTAGTTTTTGGTTTGTAACCTCTTTTATTATAAGTTGCCATATATTCTATATTAATGCGCCGCAAAAATATAATTTTTCTTTATAACTAAAAGGGTATTTATTTGATTATTTTCAATAATTTGCATCCCTCATTGTTTTGGTATTACCATAAATTAAATACGCTAATAGTCTTTATTTTTATGATTTTAAAATCACTTTCTTTAATCAATTACAAAAATTTTGACAGCAAATCGCTTAACCTTAACGAAAAGATAAATTGTATTGTTGGTAATAATGGTATTGGGAAAACCAATATTTTAGATGCCATTTATCATCTTTCGTTTGGAAAAAGCTATTTTAATCCGGTAGCAACCCAAAACATTAAACACGGTGAGGATTTTTTTGTAATTAATGGCGATTACATAAAAAATGAAAAACCGGAAAAGGTAGTGGTAAGCCTAAAACGAGGTCAAAAAAAAGTGATTAAGCGCAATGGCAAACCTTACGACAAGTTTAGCGAACACATTGGTTTTTTACCATTAGTCATTATTTCACCTGCCGATAGGGATTTAATTGTAGAAGGCAGCGATGTACGTCGTAAATTTATTGATAGTGTGATTTCACAAAGTGATAAAAGCTATCTATCCAATCTTCTTAATTACAACAAAATATTGGCACAGCGCAATGCACTTTTAAAATATTTTGCTTTAAACCATACCTTTAACCCAGACACTATTGCTGTTTATAATGACCAACTAACTCAATATGGCACAGTTGTTTTTGAAAAAAGGCAACAATTTTTAGAAACGTTTACCCCTATTTTTAAAACGCGATACAAAACCATTGGTAATGGTAATGAAAAAATAAGCCTGGTTTACAATAGTCATTTGTTTGAGGATCATCTTAAATCTTTACTAAAACAACAAATCAATAAAGACAAAGCGCTTCAATATACCAGTGTAGGTATTCATAAAGACGATTTGTCTTTTAATATCGAAGGGCATCCCATAAAGAAGTTTGGAAGTCAGGGTCAACAAAAATCGTTTCTAGTTGCATTAAAATTGGCACAATTCGATTTTATCAAAGCACAAAGTGGTGTAAACCCTATTTTGTTATTGGATGATATTTTTGATAAATTGGACGAGCACCGTGTAACACAAATTATTAAATTAGTAGGTGAAGATAGTTTCGGACAAATATTTATTAGTGACACACATGCCGAACGCACTGAAAATACTGTGAAACAGGCTCACCAATCGTATGAGGTTTTTAAATTGTAATTAATTGCCATGCCAAAACGAAACAACGAACATATTAGCATAAAAGACGCTTTAAAAGAATTTGTTGAAACCAATAAATTAGATAAAGGTCTGGACAAAGTAAATGTTGTAGATGCTTGGGTTAAACTAATGGGTAATGGGGTAAACAATTATACCACTGGTATTCGTTTGGAACGTGAAACACTTTACATTCAATTAAGTTCCAGTGTTTTGCGGGAAGAATTAAGTTATGGCAAGCAAAAAATAATAACCATGCTTAATGAAGAGTTAGGCAAGGAAATTATTAAAAAATTGATTTTGCGCTAATTACATTTTAAATCAAATTAAAAAAAAAACTGTATAAAACCTGCAAGCTATTATTATTTAAACTACCTTTGACACTTAATTTTTTTAATACAAATACAATGAGTAAAGGTACAGTAAAGTTCTTTAATGATTCCAAAGGGTTTGGTTTTATCATTGAAGAAGGAAACAACAAAGAACATTTTGTTCACATTTCTGGATTAATTGATGAAGTTCGTGAAGGTGATGAAGTTGAATTTGATCTACAGGAAGGTAGAAAAGGTTTAAACGCAGTAAACGTAAAAGTTATCTAATCTAAATTATATACACTTTAACATTACTAAAGCCTATTATTTATTTAATAGGCTTTTTTTATGCTTTAAAACAAAAGAACTTACAATTTTTTACTTCGACTTGATTCAATCCAAGTAAAACCAAGTATACAAAAAAAAGCTTTCGCATTTTATCGAAAGCTTTTTTTAACCAATTTATAAAATATTTAAAATATTTCCCTTCCAGAAAAATGGAATGCACTTTCAATAGCTGCATTTTCATCACTATCACTACCATGTACAGCATTTTCGCCCATTGAAGCTGCATATAATTTTCTAATGGTACCTTCTGCTGCATCGGCCGGGTTGGTAGCACCAATTAAGGTTCTAAAATCTTCAACAGCATTATCTTTCTCTAACACAGCTGCAACTATTGGTCCACGGGTCATATACTCTACTAATTCTCCAAAGAATGGACGTTCGCTATGGATTGCATAAAATGTTTCTGCATCAGCCTTAGACATTTGTGTTAATTTCATTGCTACGATCTTAAATCCAGAAGCTGTAATTTTTTCTAATATTGCACCAATATGCCCTTTTTCAACAGCATCTGGCTTAAGCATTGTAAATGTTCTATTTGTTGCCATTTGTTCTTTTAAATTTTGTGCAAAAGTAATCTATTTCCTCTTAAAAACAAGATTTGGCAATTTTAAAAAAATTGTATATTCGTTTTCTATGAACAAACAAGACATTGAACAGATAAAACAGTTACTCTCAACCCCTAAAAAAATAGTAATTGTAACTCATAAAAATCCAGATGGCGATGCCATTGGATCTAGCCTAGCACTATATCACTACCTTTCAAAATATCAGCATAAAACAACTGTAATTTTACCCAATGACTGTCCCAGTTTTTTAAAATGGGTACCTGGAGCAGAAACCGTTTGGGTATACGACTATCAAACAGAATTATCCAATAGATTAATAAGTGAAGCCGACATTATATTTACTTTAGATTTTAATGCTTTTCATAGAACTGGCAATATGGAAATCCCATTATATGAAAGTGACGCATTAAAAATCATGATAGATCACCACCAGGCTCCTAATGGTTATGCTACTTTTATGTTTTCAGATGTGAGTATGAGCTCTACTTGTGAAATGATTTATCATTTTATAGACATGCTTAAAGACACTGATAATATTGATGCTACCATAGCCACTTGTCTTTATGTTGGTATCATGACTGATACAGGTTCCTTTAAATTTGATTGTACCACAAGCACCACACATCATATTATAGCTCAACTTATTGATAAAGGTGCCAAAAATTCACAAATCCATAACAATGTTTACGACACTAACAGTTATGAACGCCTACAGCTTTTGGGCTGTGCACTCAATAATTTAAAAATACTACCTGAATACCGTACTGCATATATTAGCTTATCCCAAGAAGAACTTAACCAATACAATTATAAAAAAGGTGATACCGAAGGTGTTGTAAATTATGGCCTGTCGTTAGACAATATTGTGCTGGCAGCAATTTTTATTGAAGACAAACAGGAAAACATTGTTAAAATTTCGTTACGCTCTAAAGGTCATTTTTCTGTTAACGAAATGTCCAGGGCACATTTCAACGGTGGCGGACACACAAATGCCGCAGGTGGTAAGAGCTATTTATCTTTAAACGACACCATTGAAAAATTTATTAGTATATTGCCTAGTTATAAAAACGCCCTAAATGATGAATAAACTCATACCTCTATTATTTGCAAGCCTCTTTATTGTTAGTTGCAAAACACCAGAAGCCCGAAAGCCCATTTCGGTTAAAACAGGTTCTTTTATAGACGATTCGGTAGAACGAAATAAAAAACTCAACGCTAAGGAACAATCCCATATCCTTAAGGTTATGGAACAACAGAACGATAAAAATTATATCGCTTCAGAAAGTGGATTTTGGTATTACTACAATACAAAAACAGAAATCGATACCTTAAAAACACCTAATTTTGGAGATGTAATTGACTATAATTACAACGTAAAGACTCTTAGCGGACAAACTATTTATTCTAAAGATGACATCAAAATACAACGCTACGTTATGGACCAACAAGAACTTTTCACAGGGCTTAGGGAAGGTTTAAAACTTATGAAAACTGGTGAAACTGTTACGTTTTTGTTTCCCTCCCAAAAGGCCTATGGCTATTATGGAGACCAAAACAAAATAGGCAGTAATATGCCATTAATGTGTGAAGTCACGATATTTTCTATTACTGAAAACAATAATTAAATAAAAGAAAATGAGATATACAAAATGGTTTATGTTCTTCTCGCCCGTTCTGTTAATTATACTTAACCTGTATTCCTGCAAAGCACAATATTCTGAATTGGAAGACGGACTTTATGCCGAAATCGTCACTGGAAAAGGGGTTATGGTTGCTAAATTGGAGCATGAAAAAACACCCGTAACAGTTGCCAATTTTGTTTCTTTAGCAGAGGGCACCAATACGATGGTTGCTAATGAATATAAAGATAAAAAATTTTATAATGGTTTGAAATTCCATCGTGTCATCTCCGATTTTATGATTCAGGGTGGTGACCCTAAAGGTGATGGTTCTGGAAATCCGGGCTATCGCTTTAACGATGAATTTGACATAAGTCTAAAACATGACAAAAAAGGGACATTGGCTATGGCCAATTCGGGTTATGGCACCAATGGAAGTCAGTTTTACATTACCCACAAAGAAACGCCATGGTTGGATGCCTATGACGATGAGGGCAATTTAAAAAATTGTGAAAACAGACGTATTAGTTGCCATACCGTATTTGGGGAAGTCATTACGGGACTTGAAGTCGTTGACTCTATTAAACAAAATGATGTTATAAAGGAAATAAACATTATTAGAAAAGGGAGAGCAGCCAAAAATTTTAATGCATCTACCATTTTTAAAGATCATTTTATTGAAGCTAAGCGCATTAAGGAAGAAAAGGAAGCCAAAGCACAAGCTATTGTAAAAGCAACACTAGAAAAATTTGAAAAACAACGTATCCAAACCACTACACTTCCTTCTGGTTTGCAATATTTTGTTACTGAAAAAGGCGATGGAAAAAAGCTGTCTGAAACCTCTAAAGTACTTGCTCATTATGCTGTTTATTTTGAAAACGGAAAACTACTTCAAACCAGTAAATTAGAAATAGCTGAAGCCTTGAACGCGGTAGATGAACAACAAAAAAATGCTGGACGATACGAACCTATAACTTGTGATATTGGTCCAGACGCTAGAATGATTCCTGGATTTAAGGAAGGTTTAAGACACCTAAGTGTAGGTGATAAAGCCACACTATTTATTCCATACCACTTAGCTTATGGCGAAGCAGGAGGCAATGGTATTCCGCCAAAATCAAATATTATATTTGAAGTTGAAATCCTTAAACTTTTAAACTAGTTAAATAAAAATATGTACGCATTAAAATTCGATTGGAACCCTATAACAGGTATAGACATAGCAGGCAACTTTAAACTCCATTTTTATAGCCTAATGTGGGTGGTAGCCTTTATTATCGGTTGGTATATTATGAAGCGTATCTTCACTAAAGAAAAAATTTCTCTGGAGTATTTAGACCCGCTTTTTATCTATACCGTATTAGCCACCATGCTTGGTGCCCGATTAGGGCATGTCCTTTTTTATCAATCAGAATTAATTACTGAAGATTTTTTCAGCATATTTCTCCCATTTAAATTTAAAGGTGGCTTTGAATTTACTGGTTTTCAAGGTTTGGCCAGCCATGGTGCCGCTATAGGCATTATTATCGGAATGTATTTATACCGAAAAAAATACAACTACAAATCGTTACTCTGGATTTTGGATCGTGTTGTAATATCTGTAGCTTCCGGTGCCGTTTTCATTAGAATAGGTAATTTCATCAATTCTGAAATTATTGGAAGGGTCGTTGAAAATGAAAACTTCCCACTTGGTGTTCGTTTTATTCAGGATTATTACAATAAGTATGATGTTGTAAGAGTAACAGGTATTAAAAATATTGAAGAAGCATATAATGCTGTAACCAATAATCCGCAATTCACCGAATTATTGGAGGTAATCCCATACCGCCATCCCGCACAATTATACGAATCTTTCTGTTACATTTTTGTGTTTTTAATTCTGTGGTTTGTTTACTTAAAAACCAAAAAAAGTGATCAAAGCGGATTTCTTTTTGGATTGTTTTTAATCTTGCTTTGGACGGTACGTTTTTTTGTTGAATTTGTTAAAGAACCTCAAGGCGATGAATACATCAACTGGTTTGGCTTACAAACCGGCCAATGGTTAAGCATTCCTTTTATATTAATAGGTCTCTATTTTATGTTTGTCTATAAACCCAAAACTGTAAGCAAATAAAGCATGTCTATAAAACGATTTCTACTATATGTATGCTACCTTTTAATAATTGTATCTTGTAAGGATAACAAAAAAGTAATTAAGCAAACAGAAGTTACTTTTAAAAAGGAAGGAGAGTTGACCATTATCAAATCCGATTCAACCACAGTACATCTTAATATTGAAATTGCAGATACTGATTACGACACCCAAACAGGGTTAATGTACCGTAACAGTATGGCTGATACACAAGCGATGCTATTTATTTTTGAAAATGAGCAACCACGCTCCTTTTATATGAAAAATACACGTATTCCGCTAGATATTATTTTTATAGGCGAAAACAAAAAGATTGTTAGTTTTCAAAAAAACGCCCAAGCTTTTGACGAAACTTCCCTTCCTTCCAATAGCCCCGCTAAATACGTTTTAGAAGTCAATGCTGGTCTTGCAGACAAGTGGCAATTAAAAATTGGCAATACTATAAGTTACACTCATTAAAACAGTCATATGAAATGCCTATATAAGTAAATTTTCGGTGAATACCCACCAAACATATAAGAGTATTTCTTCTGACCTTTGAAACAAAATAAATATAAAAAGATGAAACAATTTTTTGTCTATTGCATTATTTTATCTTTAATAGTTAGTTGCTCGCAAGAGAAAAAGCCTAATGTGTTATTTATCATTTCAGACGATTTAACTGCCTCTGCTGTTTCATCCTATGAAAATAAAGCTTGTTATACACCAAACATAGATCAACTAGCTTCAGAAGGGATTCGCTATACAAAAGCTTATACACAATACCCTGTTTGTGGGCCTTCAAGAGCTTCATTGATGTCAGGTTATTACCCTAATGCCACCAAAACCTATGGGTATGTGAGTGGACGTGAAAACATTGGTCCAAATCGAAAAACATGGTCACAGTTATTCAAGGAAAATGGTTATTACACAGCTCGGGTTAGTAAAATATTCCACATGGGAGTCCCTATAGACATTGAAACCGGATCCAATGGAACAGACGATGAAGCATCTTGGACAGAACGTTTTAACAGTCAAGGTCCGGAATGGAAAGCAATAGGAGATGCCGAATTAGTTCAGAATAATCCCGATGGGACCATTGAACGCAAAGGGGGTAATGTCATGACTATTGTAAAAGCTGATGGTGATGATTTGGTACACTCTGATGGTAAGACAGCTGAAAAAGCGATTGAACTTATTAAAAAACACAAAAACGAACCATTCTTTTTAGCTGTAGGTTTTGTAAGGCCTCATGTACCTTTTGTTGCTCCAAAATCTTATTTTGAACCTTATCCATTTGAAGATATAACGATGCCAAAAAAAGTGGAAAACGATTGGGACGATATTCCAAAACGAGGCATTAATTATGTAACTAGTTTAAACGGTGAAATGTCTCTCGAACAAGAAAAGAAAGCTGTAGCGGCTTATTATGCTTCGGTATCATATATGGATGCACAAGTTGGGAAAGTATTGCAAACACTAAAGGATGAAAAGCTGGAAGATAATACTATTGTTATTTTCACTTCAGACCATGGGTTTCATTTAGGAGAACATGATTTTTGGATGAAAGTGAGCCTGCATGAAGAATCTGTTCGAGTTCCTTTAATTATAAAAGTTCCAGGAAAAACACCACAAGTCTGTCACTCATTTGTTGAATTATTGGACTTATATCCAACTGTTGCTGAACTGGCTGGATTAAAATACTCAAAACATATACAAGGCAAAAGCTTGGTCAAAACAATAAACCAGCCTAAACATAGTGTGAGGGATATGGCTTTTAGTGTTAGTCAAGGTGGTAAGTCTTTTTTATTGAGAAATCATAAATGGGCCTATATTCAATACAATGAAGATGCTTCAGAAGGCATAGAATTATTTGATATGGAGGATGACCCGAAACAATACACCAATCTAGCCAATAACACAGAATATACTGAAACTGTGGCTTATTTTAAAGAACAACTCAAAAAGAAATTAAAACAACTACGAAGGAATGATTTGGGATTTGAATATCCTTAATCATTGGAATTTGGTTGTTCTTTAAAGAACTAAAAGCTGTTTTTTAATTGTTTGTCAAGTCACAAGAGAACAAGGAGGAATCTTATAATGGTGATATTTCCTATTGTTCGTTTTTCAGGCTGTTGATCACAGTTTTTATATGCCTTTTTAATAACTTTCAGAAAAACAACAGCCTTAAAATCTAAACTTACTTTTATAAAATGCACCAATAAAAAAGCCTATCAAACAAATGATAGGCTTATTGCAAAGAAAAAATGAGTTAGTTTTTTTTCTTCTTTTTATCTTCAAGTTTTTGTACCGTGTCGTACATGATAGGTGTTGCAATAAACAATGATGAGTAAGTACCTACAATCACACCCACAATTAATGCAAACATAAATCCTCTAATGGAATCGCCACCAAAAATAAATATGGATAATAATACGACTAGAGTTGTAAGTGAGGTGTTCAACGTTCTACTTAATGTGCTGCTCAAAGAAGTATCTACTACACGGTCAAACTTCCAGCTGGTATGCTCATTAAAAAACTCCCGTATCCTGTCGAATACTACTACCGTATCGTTAAGCGAGTAACCAATTACCGTTAGAATGGCCGCAATAAAAGCTTGGTCTATTTCCATGCTAAACGGCATGAATCTATAGGTTAGTGAAAAAATCCCCAATACTATTAATACATCATGGAATACAGCCGCAACTGCACCCAAAGAGTACTGCCAACGCTTAAAACGCATTAAGATATAAAGGAACACTACAATAAGTGATCCTAAGATTGCCCAAAAAGAGGCTTGCTTAATATCGTCGGCTATGGTTGGACTCACTTTAAAAGACTCCAATAACCCAACCTGTTTGTTTACATCGTTTAAATCGATGAACTCTTCATAGGTCTGACCCGATAAATGGGGTTGTAACGTATTATACAATAGCTGTCTTATTTCCTCATCAACTTCAGAACTTGCTTCATTGACCTTGTATTTGGTGGTAATTTTTAACTGGTTGGCACTACCAAAAGTTTTTGCATCTGCACTGCCAAAAGTATTAGCTAAAGTTGAAGAAATCTCTGTTGCGTTAACATCGTTCTCAAAACGTACTTGATAGGTTCTACCTCCAACAAAATCGACGCCTTGGTTTAAACCTACAGTCACTAAAGAGCCTAAACTTAATACGATAAAAGCTCCAGAAATTATATAAGCGACTTTACGTTTCTTTAGGAATTCAATATTTATATTCCTAAATAAGTTCTTAGTAATCGCAGTTGAGAAATCTAATTTACCACCTTTGTTAATGTACCAGTCAACCAATAATCTGGTAATAAAAATGGCAGTAAACAAGGATGTAAAAATACCTATCAATAAGGTCGTTGCAAATCCTTTAATAGGTCCTGTACCAAAAATGAATAGTATTAAAGCCGTTAATCCAGTTGTAATATTGGCATCTAAAATCGAGGATAAAGCATTGCTAAACCCATCTTGAATGGATTCTTTTTGTCCTTTTCCCTTAGCTATTTCTTCACGGATGCGTTCAAAAATAAGTACGTTGGCATCAACCGACATACCAATGGTTAATACGATACCTGCAATACCAGGCAAAGTCAATACAGCCCCTAAACCAGATAATATACCAAATATTAATAGGATGTTTAAAACCATGGCGATGTCTGCAAAACCACCGGCCTTTCCATAATAAAGAATCATCCATACCAATACCAATACCAAAGCAATCATGAAGGACATGGTACCGCTATCAATAGCTTCCTGACCTAAGGATGGTCCAACTACCTCACTTGATATAATATCGGCCGATGCTGGCAACTTACCTGCCCGTAAAACGTTAGCTAAATCTTCTGCCTCATTTAATGTAAAACTTCCTGAAATTGAAGAATTACCTCCTGCTATTGGACCAGATGTCACACCAGGAGCTGAATATACCACATCGTCTAAAACAATAGCTATTTGACTTCCTTGAGAAAACGCCTTACCAGTCATTTCTTCCCATATCTTAGCTCCTTTAGAGTTCATTTGCATGGAAACTTCTGGTTTATTTGCCACACTAAAATTCACACGGGCATCTGTAACTACCGCTCCACTTAATTGAGGTGTATTGTCTCTGTTTCCAACAAGAGCATATAGATCTATCAGTTCACTGTTTTTTTCCGGTTTTCCAAAAACAAACTTCGCATAACGCTGCTCTACAGGCAATAAGGCCCTTACTTCTGGCTTGTTTAAATACTCTAATACAGTCACTTTGTCCTTAACTTCGAATCTTGCTATTATTGGGCCGCCTTGATAACCAGGCCCTCTAATTAAATCCAATAGTGGATTAACGGCAGCAACAGCGGTAGAATCGGTTTCAGCTTCACCTAACAGGTCATCGATGGCTGCATCTTGTGCGTCTTCTTCGTCCTGAGGTTCAGCTTCTGCAACTTCGGGTGTATCAACCTCAACCAAATCTTTTAAAGTCTCATTGGCTTGAGCCAAAAACCCAAAAAACTGTTCGCCTTTATAGGCATCCCAAAATTCCAATTGAGCGGTACTCTGTAATAAACTTGTAGCGCGTTCTACATCCTTAACACCTGGTAATTCTACCAAAATACGCCCTGAAGTTCCTAAACGTTGAATGTTTGGAGAAGTTACTCCAAACTCATCGATACGCTTACGTAATACTTCAAATGCAGAAACAATGGATTCGTCAATTTTAGTACTGATAATCTTTTTAACTTCGTCATCGGTCATATTGCCTTCTATCTCACCATCTAAGGCCTTTGTATAGAATATATCTGGTGATGCCAACTTGGTATCGCCTTTAATAGCATCAAAAGCCACAAAGAAATCTTCTAAATAAGTATTTTGGCTATTCTTTTGAAGTTCTGTAGCGTCTTCCAAAGCTTTATTAAATACAGGGTCTTTTGTATTATTTGCTAATCCTTTTAAGATATCTTTTACAGACACTTGAAGGATAACATTAATTCCTCCTTTTAAATCCAAACCAAGATTCATGGCCTTTTGCTTCACTTCGTTATAAGTGAATTTTGCTATACCAATGTTAAACACGGTATCGGTAGCTATTGACTCTAAATAATTGGCTTCTTCCTGACTTCGCTTGGCTCGGTAGTCCTCTTCAGTGTCTGCAATTTTACTAATTGCCAATTCCTGTGCTTCGTCTTCAATTTGGTTTGCCTTAAATGTAAACGACAATTGGTAAACACTTACCAATCCGAATAACAACGCAAACAATTTAACTAATCCTTTATTTTGCATGTTTATATATTTTATAATCGCTATTTTAAAAAACGGACAAATATATTATTTACCGTTTATTCTGTAATATATTTTTGTTTTTTTATTGATGAAAGTTGACTAAGCCTTCAAGTCTCTGACTTTGGGTTTACTTAATCTAAGAATGTTATTTTAGCAGAAAGGCCCAGCTCTAACCTCTGGAGTAATGTGAAGTGGTTCTTCTATCGACAAGACGATAGTATAATGTACTTTATAAGTAACTTTAATAGTGTTGGCTATATTATCATCTAGATAATTATTGAAGCGATAAACATCTAAAACATTTAATCTTTCACTTTTATGATTTATGGTTAGAACGGGTATAGCTCCAAAACCTGACGATGAACCATTATTCTTTTGAATCTCATAAATATCTAGATTGCAACTAACCCTATTATCTTCTAAGGGAAATCTTGAACCTGTTTTTCCTTTACCGTCAATAGGGTAATTAAAGACTAAAGTATTATCTTCAGAAAGTGCATTTTTTATATGATTAACGTCAACATCACTATGATAAGTAATTCTTAACCTACTATTAGCTTCTTCTGTAACTCGAATATTCTCTGCGCCTAAATCCTGTAATCGGTCTTTAACAACACTGACGGTATTTTGTGTTTCGGAAAGTGTTATTTTACCATCCGTAAACTCTAATACTAGTACTTGGTTAGGTACAGTGTCCTGTTGTTGGTTAACAAGAGCAACAAGGGAAAGTATAAAAAGTAATGCACCTATGTACCATCTCATATTCATGCCCCAAATATAAAAAAATAAAGACTGTATTGCTACAGTCTTTACATAAATTACCTAACTGCTTAAATTATTCTATAACTCCAATAAACCATTGGTTTTGGTAACACCTTCAGCACTGGCTTTCAAGTGATTTTTTTCAGCATCACTTAATGGCACATCCACAATTTTTTCAATACCATTTTTACCTAAAATTACAGGAACTCCAATACAAATATCATTCAAGCCATATTCGCCTTCTAAAAATGTTGAACAAGGAAACATTTTCTTTTGATCACATGCTATAGCTTGTACCAAGGCACTAACAGCAGCTCCTGGGGCATACCAAGCTGAGGTTCCCAATAGTTTAGTAAGTGTAGCGCCACCTACTTTAGTGTCTTCCTTAACTTGATTTATACGCTCTTCGCTTAAAAATTCAGATACCCTAACACTGTTCCTTGTCGCGTGACTGGTTAACG
The DNA here is from genome assembly GCF_019931125.1 of Aestuariivivens sp. NBU2969. Lineage (NCBI taxonomy): Bacteria > Pseudomonadati > Bacteroidota > Flavobacteriia > Flavobacteriales > Flavobacteriaceae > Aestuariivivens > Aestuariivivens sp. NBU2969. The sequence continues at coordinate 16,387 of NZ_JAIOUU010000016.1, read as the reverse complement.
GTACCATTCCTGTGTCACTATGTCCACCTATTACCATACCATCTATATCACTAATAGGCGCATTTAATGCCTCAGCTAATCTGTATTTAAAACGTGCTGAATCTAATGCGCCTCCCATACCAATAATTCTATTTTTGGGTAGGTTGGTGGATTTGTGCACCAAATAGGTCATGGTATCCATTGGGTTACTCACCACAATCATGATGGTGTTTGGAGAATGCTCTATTAAATTACTAGCAACCGTTTTAACAATACCAGCATTAATACCAATTAATTCCTCACGGGTCATCCCTGGCTTGCGGGGTATTCCAGAGGTAATCACACAAATGTTGCTATTAGCTGTTTTACTATAATCGTTTGTAACCCCTGTAATTTTAGTATCAAATCCATTTAAAGAAGCACATTGCATCAAATCCATGGCCTTGCCTTCGGCATAACCTTCTTTAATGTCCAACAACACGACTTCGGATGCAAAATTTTTAATCGCAATATATTCAGCACAACTGGCTCCAACAGCCCCTGCTCCAACTATGGTAACTTTCATATCTTTAATTTTAAATTATATATTAACAGTTTTTATTTTGGACAAATTTGAAAAATTATACTGGCCAAAAAAATGATTTTTGTTTGTTTTGGCCTGTATTTTTTTGCTTAACAAATGTATGAATAAAATATACTTAAATAAAGAAGCACAAGGATTAATTCTTGTGCTTTTACATTTCGAAAGGATTCATTTTTTTATCTAAACCCAAAGTTTAGACCTAATGAAAAGGCGTTAAATTCAGATAGATGATATTCTGCATTAAATCTAAAAAAACCGAGCTTTAATTTTGCACCTATGGTACCCCTTACGCTGGACACTTCACTCGATACCGAAAAAGGGTCTGTATACGTATTGGCAATGAAAGGTCCTCCTGTAACTGTATATGTTCCTAAAATATCAGATTTTGATTCTCCTTTAATGTATCCCAAACCACCATAAAAATTAATTACGGGTAATTTTGTTGAAGCTACCAACTGTAATAACCAAGTATTTGTGTTACTTTCAATACGCTGATTATCGCCATCTATTTCAAATGTATCTGTTAAGTTATAGGTTGCATCTAAATTAGTATAGGCGAGCAAACCAGATATGGCTACAGGCAATATCTTATCTGCAGGCAACCATTTAGTAAATTCAATTTGCAAACCCGCTCCATACATACTTATATCAACTTCGTCGGTTTTTACCTTTGGCACAAATCGTGCTTTAAGCTCAAATCCCTTACTCAACCCTATGGCTCCTTGTATAAACGCTGTAGGTAATAAATTAGCTGTAGCATCTCCAATTCCAGAAGGCAATGTAATACGTTCTGTTAAAAGAGGATTGTTATTATCAGATATATCTATTTCAATATTTGGATTATTTTCACCAAGCGCAGTGGCAACCATTCTAGTTCTTTCACTTGGATTATCAACAAATTCGACTGAGAAATCTTCAGTTTCGTATAAATCTAAATCCATTAAAAAAATCTTATGTTCATTATTAGATATAGAAGCATTTGCTACAATCGATATTTCAAATCCTCCTAAAGGTTTAACGTCAGCGGTGTTAAACCAGTTAGCATTCATACTATACATTAAGCCATTGGTTCCTGGCATTAAATAATCATTAGCAAAACGTTCTGCATTTTCTACACCAGCAGCAAATAAGCCATCAATATCTTGGGCTTTTGAAATTGTAGTTACTACACCAAGCAACATAAGTAGGATGAATCTTTTCATAACATAAATAAATTTGAGTATTACAAAAATATAAAATATTTCATACAAATAATATTTTAATCGAAAATAATAATCATTTAATCGATTAATTATTTAAATTTGGTGGAATATTAAACTATTACTTGTTTTTATATATAGTGTAAAATAGACTTAATATTTATCTAACTTTATTTTAAATTTATTGGCAATACCTAGAAACTATAACAAAATGCATAGCCCCATTTCTAAATTAAAACTCTTATCCATTTTTTTTATGTTCCTATTTATTGGATCATGTACAAAGGATGACCCTTCAGACCCTAACGACACAAACAACATTAACGTCTTTAACAATAGACAAAGTACAGGGAGTTCAGCAAACGATATATTATCTGATGGCACATTTAAGAGTATGGTTGTTGAACTTGTTTATGTAGAAGGCTATGAACCCACTCAAACAGCTATAGATAATTATGTTTCGTTTCTAACAAATCGCATTTATAAACCATCAGGTATTACGGTTTTAAAGCGTGCTATTGCTACGCTTGGACAGGAAACCTATTCTATTGAAGATATTGCAGAAATAGAAAGAGAAGAACGGGAGCACTATAACACAAATAGTAAAATTGCAATATGGGCCTATTTTACAGATGGTAAATCGGATAATGACACTGCTGAAAATGTAGTTCTTGGTACGGCTTACTGGAATACTTCCTTTGTGATTTATGAAGAAACCATTAGAGACCTTAGCAATAGTCCTCTGGAACCTAGCAGAAGTCTTTTAGAATCAACTGTCATCAATCATGAATTTGGACACATTTTAGGGTTGACCAATCTGGGAACTCCCATGCAAACTGAACATGAAGATACTGAACATGAACATCATTGCAACGTAGAAAGTTGTCTTATGTATTGGGCTACCGAATCTAAAGTAAGTTTAGGCAATATGAATACCGTACCTCAACTTGATGCCCTATGTTTAGCAGATTTGCAAGCGAATGGTGGTAAATAAAATTACCAATACACTATACTTTCATTATACATAGCATTTAAGGCCAGCTGCACTGATTTTGCCGTATTGGCTCCTGTATAAACATTAGAAAGTGGTTGTTTATTAGATAAAATAGCATCCCTAAAATCTATCAATGCCTGTTTACTTGGGTCTGTATGCAAAACTTCTATGGGTACTCCTTTTCCCTGCAAGTAGGCATTGGTGGTCGCTCCAGAGACACCGTCTAATTCCCCGATCTCCTTTTCATAGCCTTTTTCATAATATATCCAAGCTTTACTGTAATCTAATAAAATAGTTCCTTTATTGCCATGAACCTTTATTTGATAATCGCCCAAAGCATTGTTGGTCAAACAAGTAAACTTGGCTTTTATACCATTAGTATATTCAAATAATAGATGGACATTATCGAAGGTTTCGCGGCCATCCTTCCAAAAATCTATACTTCCAGTACCCATAATCTTTTTAGGGTTTTCACCTAAAACCCAATTTATAAAATCTATTTGATGCGAACACAGTTCTGCAACCAATCCTCCAGAAAATTCCCTATACATACGCCAATTTATGGCCCGCTCTAAAGATGGATCAGGAACCGGTCTACGCCAATTGCCATTTCTGTTCCATTGGCATTCAAAAGCAGAAAGTTGTCCAATGGCACCTTTATGAATTAATTCAACAACATGACTATAAAGTCTTGAGCTATGATACTGATGCCCTGTTTGAAATATTATATTGGAATTGGACACCTTTTGTACCAAATTGTCTATTTCTGAAAGGCCTTTAACCAAGGTTTTTTCACAATATATATGTTTTCCAGATTCTATAGCCGCTAGAGCTATTTCATAATGTGTGCTAAATGGAGTGGCAATTAAAACGGCATCAATTTCTTTGTTCCTTAATAGCTCTTTATAATCTGAATAGGCCAATGCCTTTTTATCGGTTTTAGCCAAAGCATTTTCTAGACGAAACGGCAAAACATCACAAACAGCTTTAACATTCAAGCCTTCAATTTGATTTATTAACGGGATGAGACCTCCGCCTCTGTCTCCCGTACCTATAACACCAATATTAATGGTGGTGTTCTTATCAAATTTTGACATTAGCCCAAAAGCTGATGCTGTTATTAGTCCCGCCGAAGCCAATCCAGAGTGCGCAATAAAATCCCTTCTTTTCACACGTTTAAATTTTAATCAATTATAGCTTTGGTTCCCAACCTGGTTGATAATCTCTTCGCCAATAGGCCATAGCTTTTTCATTATTTTGAATTCTACCGGTTGTAGTATCAATTTTTATGGTCTCCCCTACATCTTGCGCAATATTGCCCAAATGGCACATTAATGTACTAATACTGGCATCGGTTATTGGTGAGTTTTGCTTAGTCCCCAAACGAATGGCATCAAAAAAGTTAGTGACATGATTATTGTCCAAACCGCCCCCTCCAACAGTATTTGTGGTTTCCGATTTAACTTGTTCCTCAACAGTTTTAATTAGGTTTCCATCTAACCCAAATAGCTTATATTCATTTCTACTTAAGGTAATAACACCTTTACTTCCATAGATGGTTGCTCCCCTACCTGGTTGTGAAGGTTGAATCAATCCCCGGCTATGTCCAGTCCAAGTAATGGTCTTTCCTTCGGCGTATTGGAAGGTCACTTCTTGATTATCTGTAAATTCCCAGTCGTCACTATAGGTGTATTTACCTCCAAAGGAGGTTACCGCATCAGGGATATCCAACCCCATAGCCCATCGGCACACATCTATTTCGTGAGTACCATTATTATGTATTTCGCCCGTTCCCCAAGTTCTAAACCAGTGCCAGTTGTATGGATGCACATTATCCCTAAAGTCTTCTCTTGGCGCTGGCCCCTGCCATAAGTCCCAGTCTAAGGTCTGTGGAGCCTTGAGTATATTGCCTTTGCCAATGGAGCCTCTATTATTGGAATAATAGGCCTCTCCTTTAAACACATTGCCAATAATGCCTTCCTTTATTTCTTTAACCGCCAGCATACTGGATGATGCAGAGCGTTGTTGATTCCCCATTTGTACTACTTTATTATATTTCTTTTGTGCAGTAACCAACAATTCATTTTCGTGCGGATTATGGCTGCATGGTTTTTCAACATAAACATGTTTGCCTGCTTGCATTGCAGCAATAGCCATAGGTGCGTGCCAATGCTCTGGGGTAGCAATAAAAACGGCATCTAAGTCTTTCTTTTCTAAAAGCTTTCTAAAGTCTTTGATTACTTTAGGCACATAACCAATAGTTTTTTCTAAAAAAGCATTATTTTCTTCAATAATAACATCATCTACATCGCAAGTGTAAATAATTTTAGCATTTGGGTAATTGTGTATGGATTGGGTTAGGGCTTTTGCTCTACTCCTTACCCCTATTACTGCTACGTTTATGGTTTCGTTTGCACTAAACAAGCCTTTTCCAAAAGTTAATTGGGGCAGCACCAATGCCCCCATAGTACCCGCTGTGGTTTCCTTTATAAACTGTCTTCTACCGTATTCCATAGCTCAATTAATTAAATTCCCTTATTTTAATACTTCTGAAATGAACAGTGTTTCCATGATCCTGCAATAAGATATGACCTGCCGGCCACTGACCAAAATTCTCCCAATCTTTATATTTGCTATAGGCTACAAGTGCCCTGAACATTTGGGAAAAGCGATTATATTCGACTACTTTTTCATTATTTAGCCAATGTTCTACATGCCCATCCCTAACTATTATTCTGGCCTTGTTCCAACTATCTATGCCTTTAAACTGCTTTCCCCTACCTAGAGTAGAAAGCCCTTCGGCCGCAATTAAATCGTAAAGGGATCCTAATGTTCTATTGCCATTAACACCCATTGAGGCATCGGGATGCCTTTTATCGTCCAGTATTTGGAATTCGCACCCAATGGCAGAACCTGAACCTTTATTTAAATTGGGGTCAACAAAATATTTTATACCACTATTGGCGCCCTCGGTAATTTTAAATTCCAGTTCCAATTCGAAATTACTAAATACATCTGCAGTTATAATATCTCCAGGACCTGTCGATTCCCCGCCATCAGTTTCCAAGACCGACAAAACCCCATCTTTAATTTCCCAACCTGATTTTGGAAATTGATCTAATTTAGCCCCTCGCCAACCATTGTTGGTTTTACCATCCCAAAGCAACCGCCAGCCATTGCGTTTTTCATTATCGGTTAACCCATTAATTAAAAAACTCATTTCCTTTACATCTGGGTCTCCCTCCCATTTACTTTCTTCTAAATTGGAGGTTTTAATTCTAATATTGCGCCATCTGATTTGCTTGCCCTCTTTGTCCTTACTGTTAATATTATGGACTTGTAACGCAATAAATCCCGAACCAGTCATAGCGTCTACCAAATTGGCACATTGCACACCATTAACCCATGTTTTTAAAGAGTTCCCTATAGCCTCTATTCGGCAGATATTCCAAATCCCATTTTTAAAGGCCTTCCTTCCTTTTTCATTAATGGACAAAGGATATAACCAACCTCTTCTAGCCTCATCGTAAATCCCTCCGCTAAAAGCCCGTTCGCTCGGGTCTAATTCAAATTGATAACCATGTACCCTTCCATTATTATAATCCTCAAAACTGTTTGAACGAAATTGCACCCCCGAATTCACTATTGGGTCTACAATAACTTCAAATTCTAAGATGAAATCTGAGTAATTTTCCTTAGTACACAAAAAACTATTGGGTGTGTTTAATTTTGAAGTTCCAACAATTTCGCCATTTACAACTTTATAATCTGCCTCTCCATTTAGCTGTTTCCAACCTTCTAGATTTTTTCCGTTGAAAAGCTGTCTCCAACCCCCTTCTTCTAGTGGGCTTTGGGAATAAAAAGGATGACAGGCTAAGAGCCAAATTAAGAAAACGATTAACGATTTACTATTGCACATATTACAAGAAGTTTTTAATATATTAACAAACAAGACAATAGGCTAATATACATTTTTTCCTGTAGATTATCAGTGTTAAGTATAACCGTTTTCAGCCTTCAATTTTACTCATAAAAAACCTGATATTGAATTAACAATATCAGGTTTACATATCACTTAAGTATAGTCCCTAGTTAAGCATCTATATTTGCATATACTGCATTTTTCTCAATGAAGTCACGACGTGGCGGCACATCGTCGCCCATTAACATAGAGAAAATTCTATCGGCTTCGCTACCGTTATCGATTTGCACCAATCTTAGGGTTCTGTATTCTGGATTCATGGTCGTATCCCATAACTGTTCTGCGTTCATTTCCCCAAGACCTTTATAACGTTGTATATTGGCACTACCCCCAAACTCTTCTACGACTGCATCACGTTCTTTATCGGTCCAAGCGTATTGCTTTTTATTCCCTTTTTTAACTAAATATAAAGGTGGCGTTGCAATATATACGTGACCTTCTTCTATCAATTCCTTCATATAGCGGAAGAAGAATGTAAGAATCAAGGTAGCAATGTGGCTACCATCAATATCGGCATCACACATAATGACTATTTTGTGGTAACGTAATTTGGAAAGGTTTAAGGCTTTGCTATCCTCTTCGGTTCCTATAGTTACACCTAGTGCCGTAAAAATATTTTTGATTTCCTCATTTTCGAACACTTTATGGGTCATGGCTTTTTCAACATTCAAAATCTTACCACGAAGTGGAAGGATGGCTTGGAACGCCCTATCGCGACCTTGTTTGGCCGTACCACCTGCCGAGTCTCCCTCTACCAAGAACACTTCACATTTAGCTGGGTCTTGCTCTGAACAGTCACTTAATTTACCTGGCAGACCCCCAATGCTCATCACGGTTTTACGCTGCACCATCTCACGGGCCTTTTGTGCTGCATGGCGAGCTTGAGCTGCCAGGATAACTTTCTGTACAATGGTTTTGGCATCATCTGGGTGTTCCTCTAAATAATCGGTAAGCATTTCTGAAACCGCCTGGCTCACAGAAGCAGAAACTTCCCTGTTCCCTAACTTTGTTTTGGTTTGTCCTTCAAACTGAGGTTCAGCCACTTTAACCGAAACAATGGCGGTTAGCCCTTCACGAAAATCATCACCCGATATTTCGAATTTCAGTTTATCCAACATACCCGATTCGTCAGCATACTTTTTTAAGGTATGGGTCAACCCACGACGGAACCCGGTAAGGTGCGTTCCTCCCTCATGGGTATTTATATTGTTTACATAGGAATGCAAGTTTTCTGCATAGGATGTATTATAAACCATAGCTACTTCAACAGGCACACCATTTTTTTCTCCTTCAAAAGCAATAACATCACGCATTAAAGGTTCTCTTGTGGCATCCAAATATTTAACAAACTCTGTTAAACCTTCTTCAGAGTAAAACGTTTCTCCTTCAAATTCACCGTCATCGGTTTTACTACGTTTATCTGTTAAAATAATGGTTATACCCTTGTTAAGATAAGCCAACTCCCTCATACGGCTTGCCAAAGTATCATAATTATACTCCAAGGTTTGGGCAAATATAACTGGATCTGGCCTAAAAGTTACAATAGTTCCCCTTTGATCGGTTTCTCCAACTTGTTTAACAGGATACAAGGTTTTCCCTCGTTCGTATTCTTGCTCCCATATTTTACCATCGCGGTGTACAGTAGCTTTTAAATGCTCTGAAAGGGCATTAACACAACTAACACCAACACCATGCAGACCTCCTGATACCTTATAGGAATCTTTATCGAATTTACCTCCAGCACCTATTTTGGTCATTACTACTTCTAAGGCAGAAACACCTTCTTTTTTATGTAAATCTACCGGAATACCACGACCATTATCTTCGGTAGTAATGGAATTATCTTCATTTATAGTAACCTTTATGGTATCACAATGTCCAGCCAATGCCTCATCTATTGAGTTATCAACCACCTCATACACCAAATGGTGCAGGCCTCTAACACCTACATCACCAATATACATTGAAGGGCGCATACGCACATGTTCCATCCCTTCCAATGCCTGAATACTATCTGCCGAATAATTATGTTTTTTAGCTTCTTCGCTCATATACTTTTGTTTAATTTTATTCTTTACTTTTTTATAAATCCGCTTCCACCCGAATTAATTTAATTAAGTATTTTTCCTGAACTTTGTTTTGAAAAACAGCCTTTCATCAATATAAAAAAATGACGCAAAAGCATCATTCTCAACACTAACAAATATACGAAATATCAAAACCGCTAAAAAGCATTTCAGCGAGTTTATTCAATAATTATCAACAATTGTTAATTACTTAAAAGTTCTTTAAATCGCTTAAAAAGCACCTTAAAATAGATTTTAGCTATTTTTTTAGACTTCAAAATACCCCATTGGAAATAAAATGGCTTAAAACCTATTTTTTCCATCCCATTCATCTTTATTTTTTAAATGTAAAACATTATTAAACAACTAAAACCTTTATCTTTTCATCAAAAAAAGCACAATACATCACAAAATTTAAAAACACTATAAATATTTATTCCCTTTTTTAACAATTTAATAATACAGCTTAGTATATATAAAAAAATAGTGCTTGGTACAGGAATTCTGTATATATTTGATGCTGAAAAGCAATTTATGATATTTAATAATAACAATAATAATTTCAATAATCCTAAGTATTAGGATAGGAAGGTTATTGTTTAAAAATATGTAAAGCCTTCCAAGTTTGGAAGGCTTTTTTTATACAAAACCATTTAAGACATGAGTAAAATAATGACAGTCGACATTCTGTCGAGTATTAAAGGAGCACAGCCCAGTGAAGCTGTAAACAAGTTATTTGAGGTAATCAAGAATGCTAATCCAGCAAACACTAATACTTTTAAAAACAACCGTAATAATGGCGTGTCATTAAATGATTTAAGGGATGATGTAGTAATAGAAAGTTCTGAAATGGAAAAACAAATTATTTTAGAGAACTTCCCAAAACAAAAGAACGGTTATTTAGTTGTCTCTAAAGTCATTGAAGAATAGATATGGATTCCCAAATACATAAAATACACCAGCAATTGGTGAGTAAGGACATATCCTGTACAGCATTGATACAGGAAAAACTCGATTTATTAAAACCCAATAAGCACCATACAGTAAACAGCTTATTAGATACATTAGCCCTAGACCTAGCATCTAAAGTGGATGCAAAAATTGCTAACGGTGAGTCCATAGGCCTATTGGAAGGCATTCCCTTTGGTATTAAGGACGTTTACATGGTACAAGGCACCTATACTACTGCAAGCTCCAATTTATTAAAGCATTACAAATCGGCCTATACCGCTACAGCTATCCAAAAATTACTGGATGCTGGTGCTATTCCTGTTGTAAAGGAAAACTGTGATAGTTTTGGTCATGGCTCCTCTAGTGAGAATACTATTTTTGGAGCTGTTAAAAATGCCATTGATCCCAATCTAGTAGGTGGAGGTTCCAGTGGTGGCTCGGCCGTAAATGTAGCTAAAGACTACACTGTATTTTCTATTGGCGGCGACACCGGAGGATCTGTACGTCAGCCAGCTGGTTATAATAAGGTTTATGGGTTAAAACCCACCTACGGACGTATTTCCAGATATGGCTTAATGGCCTATGCCTCATCTACCGATTGTGTTGGCCCCATTGCTAAATCACTTGAGGACATCCGCATTGTATTAAATGTGATGAGTGGTAAGGACATTAAAGATCAAACCTCCTATGATTCAAAGCCCATTTTTGAATCTAATATTTCAAATACTGAAAACATTAAAACCATAGGGTATTTTAAAAACTTTATTGAAAGCGATGCTATTGATGATCAAGTGAAAGCTGATTTTCTAACTGCTATCGAAAAAATAAAGGCTAAAGGTATGCAAGTCAAAGCACTTGATTTTTTTGAATCGGAAACCTTGGTTTCAACATACTATACTTTAGCTATGGCCGAAACGGCCTCTAACCTATCACGGTTGGATGGCACCAACTACGGTAACCGTATTGAAGCCGAGAATCTAAAAGAAACTTATGCAGTAACGCGTTCTGAAAATTTTTCAGAAGAAACCAAACGTAGAATTGTTGGTGGCAACCAAGTACTATCGCAAGGGTTTGCCGACGAGATTTATTTAAAGGCATTGGCAATTCGCGATCAAATTTCAGCAAATTTTGAAAATGATTTTAAAGAGGTTGATATTATTCTTTCTCCAGTAACTCCAAACACACCTCCTAAAATTGGGGATAGCCTAAAAGATCCGCTAGCCATGTACTTGTCTGATGCCTATACCGTAGGGTTTAGCTTGGGGCAATTACCTACGCTAACCTTACCCCAAGGCACAACAACTGGATTGCAAATAACCGGTGCAAAAACTAATGACGAACTTGTTTTGAAGTTTGCTAACTTCTTAAAAAATATACTATAATAATGGAACTGGAACAATTAAATGAATTACTTAAGGCTCACGAAATAGAGCTGGTAATCGGTCTGGAAACCCACGTTCGATTAAATACCAAAACCAAACTGTTCTGTTCCTGCCCCAATGCCGAAACAGAGCAGCCCAATACCAATATTTGTTCGGTCTGTACCGGACAAATGGGCGTGCTTCCAGCCGTCAACAAAGAAGCGATTAAAAAGGCCATTTACTTTGGTAAAGCAGTGAAATCGACTTTTGAAAACGATGTGATTTCATGGGACAGAAAGCATTACGAATACCCAGACAACCCTAAAAATATTCAAATCACACAATTTCATAATCCTGTAATTCCAGATGGACAGGTGTCTTGTTTTAGGAATGATGGTTCAGAATTTACGGTTAATTTAACCCAAGTGCATATTGAAGAGGATGCCGCCAAATTAATGCATGAAAAAAATGTGTCTTTGGTCGATTTTAACAAGGCAGGGGTTCCTTTAATTGAAATTGTTACCGAACCCTGTATTCATCACATTGAAGACGCTTCAACATATGCACAGTACTTACAGCGTATTGTTCAGAACTTAAAAATTTCGGAAGCCAACCTAGAAAAAGGAGAATTTAAAAGCGATGTTTCGGTTTCCTTGCGTAAAAAACGCAGTTATGTACTAAATCCACGTACCGAGATTAAAAACCTAAACTCCTTTAAGTTTATGACCGAAGCCTTAAAGGAAGAAGTTGAAAAACAACTGAATTATTATATAGAGCACAAGACGTTTAGACCAGACCAAACTACCGTTCTTTTTGATGCCGATTTAAAGCAAACCAAGACCATGCGCAAAAAGGAGTACGAAGCCGATTATCGGTTTATCTCCGAACCAGACCTTCCATTTGTAAATATTAAGGACGTAGTAGAATCTATTGATGTTGATACCAGTTCACTACCCCATGCCGTAGAGCGTATTTTAATAAAAGGAGGTGTATTACCACAAGACGCTAAGTTTTTTACAGGTGATTCCTTACGGTCTGAAACTTTTGTAGCTATTAACAATGTGATTAAGGAACCATCTTTTGTTGCAAAAACCTTAACTAACAATATCAAGCCCGAGGACTATTCAAAAATTGAAAATATTTCCGATTTTACAACTATCTTTTCACTGTTTAAAGATGAAAAAGTAACAGCCGTACTAGCCCAAAATGCCATTGCTTCGCTATTGGCCAATGCTAAGTTTGATTATCAATCTTATTTTGAAGCCAATACCATTTCCGAAGAAAAAATACAGGAGGCCATTCAACAAGTTATTTCCGAAAATGTAGCGATAGCCAACGACATTAAAACGGGGAACCAAGGGAAAGCAGGTATTTTGGTTGGCAAAGTCATTGCCATTATTGGCAAAGGCGCCTCAGGGAAAGTTATTCGTGAGGGTATTTTAAAAGCGTGTTCTGTTGAAAAAGTTACTGTATCAGAAACTTTAACCTCAACTAGACAGCAAACTACAAATAACAAACAACAAACCGTAAAAGTACAAGAAGAAGAAAAGCTACCTGAAATTCCCATTGTGATAAAGGATCCCTACCGTACCCATAAAGCATCACAATTATCGGAAGATTCCATTTCCCAAAAAGTGACTTTAGCAGGTTGGGTATCGAGTGTACGTGACCACGGCGAGCTTATCTTTATCGACTTGCGTGATTCCAGTCATGAAATTTTCCAAGTGCGTTTAAGCAGGGAATCGTTCCCTAACCTTGATGAATTGGTAAAATTAAAGCCAGAATCTGTAATTACCGTAACCGGTGTTGTGGTACAGCGCGATGCAGATGACTATAATCCTACGCTTAGAACGGGAACCATTGAACTGGAGACCTCTGAACTGGATATCCTAAACCTATCTAGAACCCTGCCCTTTGAAATAAAACGTGCACATAAATCGAACGAAACGGTACGTTTTCAATATAAGTATCTCGACCACAGAAACGATGATGTGCGTCGCGCTATAGTTAACCGACATAAGGTCATTAAACTGATGCGTGACATATTGGATAAACAGGAATTCTTGGAAGTAGAAACTCCTATCCTTACTGCAGGAACCGATGAAGGCGCTAGGGAGTTTATAGTACCTACTCGCAAAAAAGCAGGATCTTTCTATACCTTACCACAAGCACCGCAACAGTTTAAACAAATTTTAATGGTTAGTGGTTATGAAAAATATTTCCAGATAGCTCGTTGTTTTAGGGACGAAGATTCCCGTGGTGATCGGCAACCAGAGTTTACACAGTTGGATATTGAAATGGCCTATGCTAGTATGCAGGATATTATTGATTTAAACACCAATATGTTTAATGAAATTGTAACCAAAATCTATGGAAATAAATGGATCTTACACCCATTTGAAGTCATTAGCTATAAGGACGCCATGGATAAATACGGTTGCGACCGGCCAGATTTACGTTTTGGCTTACAACTTCAGGACATTACCGATATTGTTAAGGAAACAACATTTCAAGTGTTCAGTAAACCCATTGATGAAGGCGGTATTGTAAAATGCATTAAAGTTTCTGCGAAAGAACAAGGTAAAAAGCGCCTATCCAAAGGTCAGATTGAAAAGCTAACAGCCATTGCCCAAGACCATGGCTTGGGTGGACTGGCCTATATTATTGTAAACGAAAACGATTTGCAGTCGCCGATAATCAAATTTTTGGGTGAAGCTATTGCCGAAAACATCATCAAAACTACCAAAGCAGAGGTTGGTGACATTGTGTTCTTTTCGGCTGCCGATTACGAAACAGCCAATAAAGCCTTGGATGCCGTGAGACAAGAATTAGGGAGAATGTTAAAGCTAATCAATCCTAAAGAATTACGACCAGCCTGGGTGGTCGACTTCCCTATGTTTGAAAAAACCGAAGACGGTCACTGGACCTTTACCCACAACCCCTTCTCCATGCCCTCCGCTAAGGATATTGAGAAGCACATTAATGGTAAGGAAGCAGAAATAGGAAGTATTATTGCCCAACAATACGATTTAATATTGAACGGTTATGAAATTGGTGGCGGCTCCATACGGGCTCATAAACCAGAAATCTTGGAAGCCACTTATAGAAATATGGGCTACGACAAAGGCGAAATGCTAAAGAGTGTAGGGACCATGTATAAAGCCTTCCATTACGGTGCACCACCACACGGTGGTATTGCATGGGGTGTAGACCGGTTAATGATGATTTTAGAGAAAAAAGCATCCATACGTGAAGTCATGGCCTTCCCTAAAACAGGAACCAGCGAGGACTTGTTATTTGGCTCACCCTCACCACTATCGGATAAAAAGGTTGAGGAAATGAACGTAAAAGTAATTAGGAAATAAATAGGAAAGACCGCTTGGGGTTTTACTTACCAAGGTGCTGTAAAAGCAAAATACGATAGGCTTTCCAAACTTTAACATTTTGAAGTCATTTTTACCAAAATGTTAACAGCTTTTCCATTAACTTTAACTTTTCAAACATTTAAAAATGGAATTATGAAAAAATCGACACTTCTTTCAACACTTGCTTTTGCCTTTATCGTGTTGTTATCCACACATGCAAATGCTCAAAAATTCGCTGGTTTAGACAAAAGCCCAATGGATGCAGCCCTATACAAAACCTCTAGAAGCGCACCAGCAATTGCCAAAGTTATTTACAGCAGGCCACAACTTAAAGGACGCTCGTTAGGCAGCTTGGCTCCTAATGGAAAAGTTTGGCGTACCGGAGCTAACGAAGCGGCTAACCTTACCATTTATCAAGATGTTAAAATTGGAGGTAAGTCTGTAAGTGCGGGCGAATATTCATTGTTTACCATTCCAGGAGAAAACGAATGGACTATCATTTTAAATAAAGACATTAATGTTTGGGGGGCTTACTCCTACAATGAAGCTAATGATGTTATAAGGGTTGATGTTCCTGTAACTACGGGTGATGAGCTTGAGGCGTTTTCAATTGCCTTTAGTGATGGCACCATGCATTTAGGTTGGGGAACCGTTAGGGTTAATGTGCCTTTTAGTATCTAAATTTACCTGAGCAATCTTTAAAAATCCCGACAATTTCTTGTCGGGATTTTTTTATGGAAAACATTGGTTATATTTACATAATACTACCAATCAAGTTTAACATGTAACCATATTTCAAGATGAGACATGCTGACCAAAATTATGGGAATATTTGACTTTTTAAAACCTGGGGATAATTACATACTTTCAAGAAAACATATTTCGTTTTCGAAGTTAGCATTGGAAATAATTGGAAATCCTTTAGAAAAAAGCGGATTTAAATTTTATAGAAAAAAAGTAGAGACTTACTTTACAACGATAATCTGGACAAAAGAAAAACAGTACGCGAAATTATCAGCATCTGACTTTCCAACTGACTATCCATACTCCTTTGATATAATTCTTGGAGAAGGAAACTGTGATGACTTCTTTGAATCGGAATGGGACTCAATCTCGATTTCTGACATTCAAAGATTATCCGAACCAAACCGAAAATATAATGGATACGATTTTCCAAAAAAGAGTGAGTTTCGAGCAAGTTTGGAAAAAGCAAAAGAAGATTTGATTGAATTTGGGAATGGATTTTTAAATGGAGATTTGGAATTATTTTATGAGGCAAGAATTCTGACAAATGGAGAAAATAAACCTGAAAAGATTATTAAAAAAGATAAGAATGGAAAAGTCATTGTCGAACTTTTACCATACAACGTAATAAAGAAAAACAACTAAACTAAAGCATTCACAAACAATGTCATATAGTATTGGTAAAAGAATAATTCAAATTGTAATAGGTCTGTTAGTTGTCTCTTGTTCCCCTACAAAAACAGTAGTAAATAATAAAACTGACATTAAGAAGGAAAAGACAATTTATTATGATTTTGCTGGCAAACTTACTGCAGTACAATTATTTTTTATAAAAAACAGCTACAATTGGGATAATGAAAAAATATTAATTATTAACTACAGACAGCCGATATCTAGTTGTCATTTTGACAATAACAAAATAACATCAGGTGGAAAAAATTGGTGGAAAGATTTTTATTCAAAAATAAATACTGAAAATTGCTTAAATATTAATGTTCTTGCTAACGGGGAACGTGTAAAAAAGAAATTGGACAACATCTATTATTTTGATGATAAAAATGATTTTTTTTTATTGAGTTATTAAGTTACGTTCTGTTTTATTTGATTCCAATATATAGGTTTTTTATTAATCATTCTCATAATGGAATTGTGCCAAATATTTT
>NZ_JAIOUU010000015.1:0-74556 GCF_019931125.1 Aestuariivivens sp. NBU2969 | reverse complement strand
GAGAACTCTAGAAGATTTTGACCCTTAAAAATATTCATATTTCTATATGTTTACTAATAACAAAGATAGGTGTTTATCTATTGACCTCTATAAATTAATATAGCCTATATCTTAACTTTGAGCTTATGCAAAAAAAACAAAAATGAAGTTGTTATGAATAACATTAATATTAGGAAATGGACTTTAAATTTTAGGGATTGATTTTGACTTTAATTAAAACTGGTAAATGATCTGAAATAAAACCATTATCGTCTAATCTATCATCAATATGCCTGTGGGTTATAACTTTGAGTTTTGAAACAAAAATATAGTCTATTCTTCGATTATTAATTTTACTCGGATTAAACCCATTGTAAGTGCCTTTAGGGCCATAAAAAGGCTTTATAGAAATATCAAAGGCATCTTGTAAACTAGATTTTAAACTTTGAATTGGATTGCTTTCAGGAATATCATTTAAATCACCCATTAACACTAAAGGGGCATTGCTACCATTTAATACTTTAATTTTATTTAATATTAAATTAACTGATTTATCTCTGGCTGTTGGTCCCATATGGTCCAAATGAGTGTTAAAAACCCAGAATTTGGTTTTAGAATCTTTAGTCTCTAAAAGTGCATAGGTACATATTCTTATATATCCTGCATCCCACCCCTTTTTAATTTCATTATTTTCAGAAAGCCAAAAGGTATTCTCTTTCAGGATTTTAAGTTTACTTGTGTTATAAAAAATAGCATTGAATTCTCCACCATCCTTTCCATTTTCTCTCCCAACGCCAACATAATCATAGTCATTAAGATTTGTTTTAATGTATTCTAACTGATGAATCATGCCTTCTTGAATACCAAAAACCTCTGGTTGATAGTAATTAAATAATTTAACCATGGTTTCTTTTCTGGAATCCCAATTGTCTTTTGGGTCATTTTTTATAGAATACCTAATGTTATAGGTCATAAAATTTAAGTCCTGACCATATGAAAAACCGTATAGTAACAGTATTAAGGTTACAAAAAAAAATGTGACTTTGTTTAACTGCATTTTAAAAAATTTACATTAAAATAAGAATTTATTCTTTAACAAGTATTATTTCTTCAATCATTAAATTACCACCTTTGGAGGCATTGGTTTTTAAAATGATCTTTCCATCGTTGCTATCTTCGCGCATCACATGGAATTTTACCCATTTTCCTGTTTTGCCTTCATGTTTGTCTAATTTTAGTTTTCGTCCCTCAAACTCAAGAAAGCCTTCTCGCCCTTGATTGTTCCAATCATTAAACTTTACATAAAAGGAACCTAAAATACCATCAGGACAATTAACTTCTATAGTCATATTTTTTCCATGCCATGCAGTTACTTGGTTATCTTTCCACACTCCTTCTGCTTTTACTTTGTATTTGGTGCCATTTGCTATCTCTATGTCATCTAAATCATTGCTCCATGGTTTATTGGTATTTAATTCTTCTAGTCTTCCTGCTGCATTTACTTGAAGAATTGTATTTTCAAAATCGCTATTAGTATTTACGTTTTCAACTTTAGGTATAAACGGGAATAAATGCTTTAAAAAGTTACGGTCCACTTCGTATGTAGGGACAAAATCATTAGAATTTACATATTCTGTCAAACTATATTTCAATTGTTTAGCAACAATGTTTTCATTATTGGTGATATCAAATCCGCAAACCAATAGCTTTCCTTTTCCTACTTTAAATTCAAAAATGGCGCCTTCTTTATTATTTCGGTGAAAATCGTCTACCACTTGCGCTATTGGTTTGTATGCCTTAGGTAAATCATTTAAAATAAAACCTTTGGTTGTGTTTTTAAACGTTTCCCATTGCCAGTCGCTATGGTAATCTGTCGGGAAATTTTTAAATGCGGAATGCTTGTCTTTCAATAACATGCCAATACTGGTTTTGCCTTGACCTGGGAAGAATGTTAAGGACCAATATAACGGGTAAAAATCTACCGAAACACTATTTTCTTCAGTTCCTAAGTTATTAGCAAGTAAGAGTACATTGGCTCCATTTTCCAATGCTGTAATTGTATCATCGTTTAAATTTTCAGCAATTATAATATTATTATTTTTTATTGTTGGTAACTCTTCTGGATATACCCAAATGTTCCACTCATTTTTAAAGGGTGTATTTTGTAATTGAAGTGTTACCGTTAACTTTTCTGCTTTTTCAATAGCGTCTAAAGGATAGTTAATTTGTCCTATATCTGCCAAAGAACCTATGGCGATATTACTTAAAGACCATGTTTCTTCCTTTAAAATTGTTCCGTTTGATGAGGTTATGGTTATTAAAACCTCACCCTCGTCAATATTTGAATTACCATAATGCGATAATTGGGCCTTTGCTTTAAAAGTTTCGTCGTTCGTCCAAATAAATTTTTCCATTCTTAACAATGGGACAGTTTCATCAAAATGTTCCCTAAACTTTTCTGGGGTAGTAATGCCCTTGCTGTCCCAATGGGCATCCAACCAACCGATTAATGCTTCACCTTGCCCTTGGTAATCCTGCATGCTTAACAATTGCACGCCAGCGCAGCTTTTAGTCCTTAAAAATGATTCGGTTTCATATTTGTACATGATTTGATTTAAAGTGCCCGATGCCATTTTAAAATCTTCATCTTGATCATCAATACCGTTTTTTTCGGCTACAGCTTTAAACTCTTCAAAATTTCTGGCTTTTAAAACACCTTTATACTTGTTAATTTCTTTCCAAGACGGATACACGGGCCACTGACCAATTTCGTGAGCAATAATAGGAATGTTCATTTGGCCATATACGTCCTCAAAATCCCAATCGGTATGCGGGCCATTCAACCCCCTGGTGCGTCCAACATTGGGGATATAATGCGTTACCATATAATCGTCAACATCCATTACTTTTCTTGCTGTAGAGGTAGCATATAAAATTCTTGGGTCTTTCTTTTTAAGGTCAGTAATCCATTCTTGCATCACATCAAAATCTGCATTACCTAACTCATTACCAATACAAAACATAGTAAAAGACGGATGGTTTCCATAGTAATCAACAACACGATCCATTTCTGCAATGACAAACTTATCCCTTTTGGGATCTTTTCCTAAACCTTTAGGATGACCTTTAGTATCCATTTCAGGTCTTCCTTTGGCTACCATGTCTTCGCTCATCCACCAATCAATCCAAATAGAAGCCTCTGCTTGCATATAAATTCCAATTCTGTTGGCTGCTTTAAACGCTGCTTCCGGAGGGCACCATGAATGATAGCGCACATGGTTTAATCCATAATCTTTGTATGTTTTAAAAATGCGCATCCAATCTTCTACATTTGTCGATGGATATCCGGTTATCGGAAAGTGAACACAATCTAAATTTCCTCTTAAAAATACAGGTTGACCATTAACGGTTACTTTAGTTCCGTCATGTGAAAATTGAACATAGCCAAATTCAGTTTGATAATTGTCTTCACTTTTTCTGGTTTTTATTTTGGCATTGAGTATATAGACACAAGGATCAAATTCAGACCATTTATTCAATTTACCTTGAAGATTTAAAAGTACTTCTTTTGTGTTTTTACCTGATTCTAACTGTTCAGTGATTTCAATTTCATGTACTTTTTGATTTGATTCTTGTTCAATAATTTCTAATGAAATATGAGCTTTTTCTTTTAAAGCTGCATTAATTTTCATTTCAATTTTCAACTGATCTTTTTCAATATTTGAAAAGGTGCGAATGGCATCAAAATGAGTTGGGTCTTTAGCTAGTAATTCAATTCTGCCTACAATGCCATTCCATATGCTTTGTGTGTATTCGCCGTATCCATGCCCTTTATCTCCAATGTTATGGATCATCTCATTGTTAACTCTTATGGATAGGGTATGCTTTCCTGGGGTTAATACTCCTATTTGGTGAATATGAGGTGTTCCTAAGGCATCTTGTGTGCTTAGTTCTTTATCGTCAACATAGACACGAGATTCCCATAAAACACGTTCCAGAAATACTTCAATATTTTTATGTTTCCACTGTTTAGGAATTTCAATCTCTCTTTCATAAACAGCAACGCCAATGTATTTGTGGGTAGGGGTGAGAATACCAAAGTCTGACCCTGTGGTTTTTTTACCATAGCCAGCCTCTGTTAATGTTCCGGGTAGAGTAATACTTCTTTTTGAGTCCTTACTGTTTTTGCCTAATTGAACGTTCCATGTTCCTTGTAGGTCAATAATGTTTTGTGCATTTATAGTTAGTGTATACAGTATTAAACCCACTATAACTACTATTTTTTTATGTTTCATCAACTCTAAATTGTAATAAGGTTATCGGTTAACATTTTTTTATGTAGGATGGCTCCTTGATGGGTTTTATCCATACTTAAAATAAGATTAAATTCTTTCGCTGCTTTATCTGGGTCGGTTTTTATCATAGTTCCTAAGCCAATAAGGTAGCGGCAATGGATTTCGTTTCGCTTGTTTAAATCATCTTCCCATATCAAAAGATCTGGTAGTGATACTGCAAAATAGTCTATTTTGACCTTATCTTTTATATGAGATTCACCATAGTTCTTTAAATTAGAAAATCGAGTTTGAGCTTCGGTAATTCTATCTAATTTTAAAAGAGCAAGTCCTTGATAAAATATTTTATCAGGTTGTTGGTCATTATAAAAAATGGCAGCACTAGGTTCTGTTAATCCTTCTGATGCTTTTTCCCAATACTGCACAGCTTTGTCTTTTTGTTTTAATCCTTCGTACGCACAACCATACCAATAGTTTATGTCATTTTCTTGGGTGCCGTATAACTTTCCTTCACCTAAATTATCAGGATACACTTCTGTTTTATTTAAGAAAGCAATGGCTTCTTCATAGTTGTGCTTAAAAAAGACTTCTTTTGCTAAAGCTATTAAGGCATACAAATATTGTCCGGTAACTTTACCTTCACCACCTTCCCACGGATGAAATTGCCTGTTCTCTAACATTTGTAAAGCAAGCGAATAATTTCCCAATAGATTATTCAATGTACATTTTTCCAAATATAAATCATCTCTAAAGTTAACTAGACTGGGATGCTTTTCTAATATTTCTAGACGTTGTTTCAACGGATAATTTAAACGCTTATACAATTGGTCTAACTCCATTAATATTCTGGCATCGCTAGGGTCTAATTCAAATGCTTTTTCTAATTCGGCTAATGCCTCCTTCTTTTTATCTAATTTGTTAAAATATGCCAAAGCCAGATTTCGATGCACGGTAGGAAAGCTATTATCAATAGCTTTTGACTTTTCCCAGCAAGTAATAGCTTCCTCATATTGTTTTTTATCATACCATAAGTTGCCTAAATGGTATAATGCTTTGGCATCGTTTGGATTAATTGAGATTGCCGATTTTAATGCAGCAATAGCCTCTAATCTATAAGCAAAATGATGTTTGGGGTTTTTGTTTTTATATAATTGCAAAGTGACTTGTGTATTCCCTGTTTTGGCTTCAAACCATGATAAAAAATAGGATGCCATAGGGTTGCTGTCATCATGAATAAGTCCATGACTAAGTAATAAAATAGCTTCTTCAAAAAGTCCGGCTGCAGCATAGTCTAAAGCATACTCAATGTAATTTTCTATATTATCACGTATGAGTTCTTCTAATTGATTTAAATAGATAGATTTATTGCTAATTAGATGTTTTTCAAAAATGGCTACAAAGTTAAATCTATCAATTTTGAGACTGTCATCAATTAACTTTAAAGCTTTTCCTGTCTGTCCGGTTTTACGTAATAGTGTAATTTTTAATGCTCTGGCTTTATGATTATGCCAATTTTTTAACAACGATTTTTCAATAAGTTCTAAAGCATTGGTTAGATTGCCTTGTAGGGTTGCTATTTCTGCAAGATGAAAATAAGCAGCATCTTGCCATGCGGCATTCCACGCCGATTTATAGAAGGCTTTATAGGCTTCATTATAACGTTCTTGATATTTTAGAGATTGACCTAAATTGTAGTAAGGTTCACCATCATAAGGGTTAGGATTTCTTTCGGTTAGTGTTTCTATAGCTTTTCTAAAATACCCTTCGGCTTGTTCAAACTGTCCTTGCCTTAGCAGCAATAGCCCCATGGCGTTATTGCATCTTACATCGCTTGGTTCTCTTTTTAAGGCTTCCAGATAATAATCTTTTGGGTTATAAGTAGCGTGCCTATACTGTTCGAGATGCAAACCTCTAAGAAAAAGTTGTTCGATGCTTTTAATGTCTTTTGGAGCTTTAGCCGCCTTGGCGGGTTCTGGCATTTCTTTACTAGAAGTGTCTTTGGGTTGATAGCTTACCAGTAAGTTTCCTAGTGCATCTTCTAATGTAAGTTTGTATTGGGTTATTGGAATTGTAGCATCAATCTTAACGGTTTTTTTATAGGATGTTTTTGGGGAAGCATCTACAGTATCTTGCAAAAACACCGTATTGTTGACTTGCAGTTTTATCTTTGCATTGGGATAAATGCCCAAGGTGTAAAACTTAACAATAGCTGTACCGTTTTCAAATTCTAAATTCAACAAAGCTTCTTTGGTAGCATTCTTAACAACACCTAAATCTCGATAAGGCATAAAATATTGTGAAAATGTTTTTTCTTCAAACGGATGCATCCAAGAAAAATCGGGTTGATTATCGGTATAAACGCCGCACATTAATTCAATGTAAGGCCCGTCGTCGTCTGTTAAATTTCTGTCCCAGGCTTTACCAAACTCGCCATTACCCCAAGTCCATTGTTTTTTTCCGGGAGAAACATTATTATCTGCAACATGTAGGAGGCCGCCTTGGCTATCGTTCTCGAAACCTCCAACAAAGTTGTAATCGCTATTAATAGCCATATAAGAAGTGGGAACTGGAATGTTTTTGTAACGAGAAATATCAGTTCCTGGAGAATAATCTTTTTTATAATAGGTTCCGGTTGCTATGGGAAAATCAGATACATCACGTTTACCGTGATCAAAAACAGCATGCACATCTGGAGGAAAAACAGATTGGTAATGGTCGTTAACTTTTACCGCAGGATTTGCCCACCATAAAAAGGTTTGTGGTTGTGGGGTTCTATTATATAATTTCACTTTAATTTCTATATAAGCCTTGTCTGTATATAATGTAAAACCAGCCATGCCTTTAGTTCTGAACATGCGCTCCACTTCACTACACCAAACAGTCTTACTACCATCTGTATGCTCTTCAATGTCAAAATCTACGGGGCTGTAGGTAGAGGGGCGGTGGTGCTGTGGCCAGTTAAATTCTATGCCTCCCGATATCCAAGGACCAGTTAAGCCTACTAAAGCAGGTTTTATAACTTGGTTGTAATAAACAAAATGCCTGTTTTTGGTTTTATCAAATGCCATTTGAACACGACCGCCCAATTCTGGCAAAATCATGATTTTAACAAAATCGTTTTCCAAATAAACCGCTTGCCATACTTTGTCTATTTTAGTATCACTTATTTTTTCAATTACTGGGTGTGGGTACACTTTTCCAGAACTTCCTTGGTATACTCGGTTTTCTAGAAATACAGGGTTTTTTTCGGGTTCTCCAATTTCATAAGTTGGTATAACCACTTTTTCTTTCCAAACGTTTACTTTCATTCTATCAGGTTAAAATATTACAGATTTTTTACCCAGTTTTCATGAATTTTCGTCAACTCGGTTACTTTCACTGGGTTTTTATCAGCCAAATTATTTTTACATCCAGGATCGTCCAATAAATTATAGAGATATGTGCCTTTTTCTAAATGAATGGATCTAAAAATATAATCGGTTTTAGCGACATGGAGTTTCCAACTTCCAGATCTAACAGCCCATTCGTTACCAGTATCCCATACCAAATTTTCATGTATGGTTTGTTTTTGTTTTTCAATTACTTGAAATATGTTTTTCCCATCTGTAGTAATAGAATCCTGAACTTTAGAACCTACTGCAGATAAAATGGTCGGTAAAATGTCAAGATGAGAAACAGGTGTGTTGAATTTTTGATTGGATTTTAGTTTTTTTGGCCAGCTCATGGTAAAAGCGGTACGTATGCCACCTTCGGTTAAAATGTATTTATGACCTTTTAAAATACCATTATTCGCATAAGTGTTTTGGGAGCCTCCGTTATCTGATACAAAAATAATTAAAGTGTTTTCCCATTTTTCCGTTTGCTTTAGAGCAGCTAAGACTTTGGCAATATTGTCGTCCAAACAGGCTAGATTGGCTAAATATCGCTTTCTACCATCTGGATCTATTTCTCCCATCCAACAGTTTCTTTCGTGATAAACTTTAAAGCTTTCTAATTTTGGATCCCATTCAGGGAACTTCTCTATACCAAATTTTTGAAGATATTCTTCTGGAGCTTGATAGATAGGATGATGTACCGCATTAAAAGCAAGTTCCATAAAAAATGGCCGCTCATCCTCTCTGTAGATTTGTTTTACGGCCTCGTCGCCAAACACGTTGGTGGCATAACCATCAAAATCTTTGCGGTCGTTATTTACCCAAAGCGGACCACGTTGTGACATTCTATCATCATAAGGTTCTTCAATAACATCATCACTCTGTTTCATTTTGAAGTAATCATGTCGATGAGCACAAAACCCCAAAAATTCATCATAACCGTGGTTTAGAGGAAACTCTCTTAGTTTGGTTGGGTTTTCTATGTTATTATTGTCTAATATTTCGGCATAATGTGTTTTACCAATTTTTATTGTTCTGTAGCCTTCTTTTTTAAGCAATTCTGGAATGGTTTTAACAGTTTCAGGAAAAACGTTTCCTCCATAATAAAAAGTACCCCACCGCTGTTGATAATTTCCTGTAATGATTCCAGCTCTTGAAGCGTTGCAAATGGGCGATGTTGCATAAGCATTGGTAAATAAGACTCCTGAGTTTGCAATTATGTCCATTGCAGGAGTAGATACATCATTAGCACCTCCGTATGCTGCATAATCAGCATAACCTTGATCATCTGTTATAATCAATAAAATATTTGGTTTTTCTAATGATATATCTGCATGCTTATTTTTCTTGTCACTTAAACAAGATAGAAAAAGGAAGCATAGGGCTAAACTTATAAACTTCATAAGAGCTATTTGATGATTTCTTTTTCAATATCCTCCAACGATTTGCCTTTGGTTTCTGGTAATTTTTTATAGATAAACATAAAGCCGGCTATCGAGATAACCCCATATAACCAAAACGTTCCTGATGCTCCAAAAAAGTGGTTTAATAACGGGAAAGTATAGGTTAAAATAAAGCACGCTATCCATAAGGCTATTGTTGCTACTGCCATGGCAGCACCTCTAATTCTATTTGGGAAAATTTCTGAAAGTACTACCCAGGTTACCGGTGCTAAGGACATGGCATAACAGGCAATTGCCGAAATAACCAAAATCAATAAAGGCCATCCTGTAATTTCGAAAAAGTAGGCTGTTCCCATTAAGGCATAAATGCCTGCTAATCCACCGGCTCCCATGAGCATTAGAGCTCGTCGGCCCCAACGGTCTACAGTAAAAATAGCCACTAACGTAAATATTAAATTTACGCTACCTGTAATTACTATGTTAAAAAGAATATCTGAAACACCGTATCCAGCCGATGAAAAAATCTCTTCGGCATAATTAAAAATCACATTGATGCCACACCATTGTTGAAATACGGCTATAACAATTCCTATAATTAGTACTTTTTTTAAATTGGGATTGAGTAGTTCTTTAAGATTTATTTTTTCTGAAAGCCCCAGGGTGTTTTCATTAATATTATTAATTTCTCCTTGGGCATAGTCTTGTCCTCCTATTTTGGTAAGAATAGCCGCTGCTTTGCTTACTTTTTCATTTTTAGCCAACCATCTAGGGCTTTCTGGAACAAAAAACATGAGTATAAAAAAGAGTCCAGCTGGAATAATTTCCATCCAGAACATCCAACGCCAACCTGTTTGTCCGTTCCATGAGTTTAAAATCTCTACATCGGTAGCATTTAACGGAACAGGTTCGGCTAATTGCCAATTAACCAATTGGGCAGCAAGTATGCCAATAACAATAGTTAATTGGTTTAAGGATACAAACTTACCCCTAACAGTACTTGGTGAAACTTCAGCAATATACATTGGAGAGAGGTTAGAGGCTAAGCCAATACCAACACCTCCAATAACGCGATATATAATAAAAAGTGTGAAATTACTTGTAGCACCAGTACCTATTGCAGAAAGTACGAACAGAAAAGCAGCTAAAATTAAGAGTCTTTTTCTACCATATTTATCACTAAGAAGTCCGGAAAAAATAGCACCCAGGAGACAGCCTACTAAAGCACAGCTCATGGCCCAACCTTGTAATGATGGCGAGTTGGTAATATCAAAAAACTTTTCGTAAAAAGGTTTTGCGCCACCTATAACCACCCAATCATATCCAAATAAAAGCCCACCCATAGCGGTAACCATTGAAATACTAATTAAAAAGCGATAGTTAAATGTATGCGTGTTGCTCATAATCTATTGGAGTTTTGTGAATAAATGGATTAATTTCCAAATTTAGAGGTAAAGCTCTATAAAACAAATGGAAAATACTTTTATAAAACTGGATTATCTTATTATTTTAATATATTTTTAAGGTATGAGAAAAAAAGAAGGTTTTAAGGAAGAGAAATCGGTGATTTTACCTAGAGGTATTCTAAAGGAATTAAAAGAAAATGAGCTTATGAACGCTTTGATGGTAACTGATATTGGGTATTATCCGAATGCCGAAAACCATTATAGAAAGCGAAAAGGGAGTGCACAACATATTTTAATTTATTGCATTGATGGGGAAGGTTGGGTAGAGATAGACAATAAGAGGCAGGTTATTAAAAAGAACGAATATATTATCATTTCTGCATTTACGCCTCATAGATATGGCGCCAATAATCGAAATCCATGGAGTATTTATTGGATTCATTTTACAGGTGATAAATCACATATTTTTGTAAATCACCCTAATGAAAAGGTTGAAATAGACTTATCGGTAAATTCTAGGTTTAAAGACAGAATTTTACTTTTTGAAGAGATTTACAACAACCTCGAAATGGGATACAGCAAAGATAATTTAGAGTATGCCAACATTTGTTTATGGCACATGCTAGGTTCTTTGCGGTATTTGTCTCAGTTTAGAAAAATAAAGGAAATACATTCTTCCGATAGGATAGCAAAGAGTATTGCCTTTATGAGAGGGCATTTAAACGAGAAATTGAGTTTGGAAACCTTAGCAGCCCATGTAGGGCTTTCGGTTGCTCAATATTGTTCTTTATTTAAAAAGAAAACCTCTAGGTCACCATTAGATTATTTAACACATTTAAAAATCCAAAAAGCCTGTGGACTATTGGATTTTAGTGATCTAAAAATAAATGAAATAGCAAAGCAGGTAGGGTATACCGATCCTTTTTATTTTACACGTGTTTTTTCGAAGGTTATGGGACTATCTCCAAAAAAATATAGAAATACAATAAAGGGCTAATCAATTAAGGATTTTCCGTTTAATTTCCAGCTTTCTTTAACAGGAATTTCTAAATGTTTTAATATTGTTGGTACAACTGAAGTTTGAGGTATTAAGGTTTCTACCTCTTGTAAGGTATTTAATTTTTTGCCATTATCACTATTATTGAAATAATCATTTCCTTCAGTATTCATTCCAATAAATATAGTTTTTTGAGTTGTTTTTTGTGCACCATGAGAGAAGCCTTTCTCATCCCTACCATGGTCTGTTACAATAATAACCAGCCAGTCTTCAAGATATTTTTGCCTACGATGATTAACAGCAGCCATAATTTTACCTATTAAGGAGTCAACAAACTCGGTAGCTTCTGTATACATGCCTCCAAAACCATATTCATGTCCTGCGTGGTCAATAACATCCAGATGCACAAAGCTAAAATCTGGAGCATAGTCTTCAATTTGATTGATAACTATATCTGTTGACAAATAATCTGAACCACCAACTGTTGCAAAATTAGTTTTATACAAATCGTTTTTTAAAATTAAATTAATTTCTTTCCATGTGGCTATACTGGCTATATATGCATCTTTATCGTGATCCCTTATAAAACTAAATATGCTTGGTGCATTACTTAGTTTTGTTCCATCATTACTGGTTATTCCATGTTGATCACACCATACACCAGTTAAAAGGCTAATCCAGCCTGGACCACTTGAAGTAGCTTGCTCTGATTTCTCTCCATAAATACCTCCAGTAAATCCTCTTTTAATATAAAAATTATCCATATGGGGTGTATTGGCTTTTTCAATTTGACTAAATTGTAAACCATCTATGCCTATAACTAGAGATTTTTTCTTTTGTCCATAAGTGGTGAAGAATACTAAAATGATTATAGCCTTTAGTGTTATTTGTTTTGAATTCATGCTTCTGTTTTTATCAATTAAATTTTAGGATTGCTTGAAAAATTAAAAAATTAGTTGTTTTTAAGGAATTATCTCTCCATGCAATAGTGTTGGTTTTTGTTCTGGTGAATTTATAACAATCTTAATATTGTAGGTTTCTCCTTTATTTAAAATAGCTTTAGATTTTAATACAACAGTTGTCTTTTCGAAAGGTTTTAATTTTGGAATTTTGCCTGATCCAATTACCTTTTCTTGGTTATTTTTTAAGTATAGAATCTTTAAATCGGATATTTTAGAGTTTACTTGCCCAAAGTTTTCAATTTCAACACTTATATCGCAACCCTCTATTTTTAAAGCTATTTTTGGCATTCTTGCCGATAGTATAGGCTCTATATAGTTTACACTAGGCAAGCGACAGTAGGCATATAATAACTCGCCTTTGATGGTTTTGCCTATTATTTTGGCAGCAAAATTATCATCGGTAAGGCCATTGCCTTTGCCTTCAAACGTAATGATGATATCATCTCCCGACTGTTCTGTTTTTATAAGTTTGGAACCTTTTCCAAAATCTACCACTTCTGGCGCTCCAAATTTTAAAGTTTCGAAGTCTATATCCGTATGGGGATTAAAATCTTTTTCAGCTTCAATTTTAACTGTGATGTTTTTGGTTTTTGCTGTAATTTGGTTTTTATTAATGATGGTAGCCAATTTTCCTTTGGTTAAAGGTATTACAATATGTTTGGAGCTGTGATTGTCATTTTGTAAATCATTCCATTTAATGGTGTCAATAACTGCAAAATGAGCTTGGGTAGCTCTGCCGTATTTGTCTTGCAAAACTTTTATTCTTTCATATTTAAACCAGTCTACTTTTGTGCTGTCTTCATAATTGCTAATACCAGGTGCATAGGCTTCACCTGGATCTATTTTCCAATTTACCCCGTCCTTAGATCTAAGTTTGTAAGCAATCCTTCCTAACCAATCATTAACAATCATGTGGTATTGAATATTGGTTTTCCAGATTACAGGATCTTCAAACTCACCTTCGACAGGTGGATAAACACTCTTTTCAGTGACTTGGTTATATGGAGAGGTTCCAGTTTTACTAAACCAAATGCCTCCACCTCGGCATACCATAATAATTGATCCGTCTTCCCTTTTGGCAAAACTTAGATTGCTCAACCCTTCAATTATTTTTCGATCACGTTTATCAAAATCAAATTTTTTGTATTTCCATGGGCCATTCAGGGAATTGGAGATGTAATGGCCATCAATAACATAAACAATGTATCTACCATCTTTAAGTTGAAATATTTCAGGGTTATGTCCAGGTCCAACAGTATCCTTTATTTTATAAGGTCCAAAGGAGTTTTCAGAAACCGTATGAAAAACAGTAGATTTACTCCAGTACATATGTCCTTTCGGAGAATTTTCCGGCCAACCACAAACAAAAAGGTGATATTTATTATCTTTTCCCAATAGTGCATTTCCTCCCCAATAGGAATTGATGCTATCTTCTATACCGTTATCTACATATCTCGGGATTACATTTTTTGCCCCCCATGTATCGTAGGTTAAGGTTCCTTGAACAGGCATAGGTAAAAAGCGATCCATAAACTTTCCTCCAAAAGTTAAACTATCCCATGATTTTGGACGTTCCCTTTCTTTTATTTGAGAGTTTATCTTATGATTAAGGGTACACAGAATTAGTAATGTCAATAGGTAATACTTTAATCTCATGATTGTTGATTTTTATTGGCTTTAAATGCGTTTTAGATGTTTTTTAAATCGGAACTCATTCCGGGGTTATCAGGTATTTGATAGTGTCCATTTTTAATACTTACAGGGTGCTTAAAATACGATTGTAAATGAGGGATATGCTCTAAGAACAATGCTTTATGTTCCATTCCAATATGGTTGTAAAGCACTAAGTGCTGATGGATTTGCCCCATATCACCTACATGGGGCACAACAGGAACATTGAATTTTTTAGACATTAAACTAATGGTTAAAAATTCTGAAACACCACCAACCCTTACCGCGTCAACTTGATTAAAACTCATGCAGCCCGATTGTAGAAAATTTTTAAAGATGATTTTATTTGGAACATGTTCACCTAAAGCCAATTTTATTGGTTTAATTTCTTTAGCTAATGCAACATGGGCAGCTACATCATCAGGGTGCGTGGGTTCCTCAATCCAATATGGGTTCATGCCTTTTAATGCTTTTCCCATATGTATGGCTTCTGGTAAATGCCATTGTTGGTTTACATCAAGCATAATTGTAGCTTCTTCTCCTGCTGTTTCTCTAACTAGATAAGCCCTTCTAATATCACGCTCGTGATCTTTCGAGCCAACTTTCAGCTTCATGGCCGTAAATCCATGGTCCATGGCTTTTTTAATATTGTCTTTTACTTTTTCGTCACTATAATTAAACCAACCAATGGAGGTATCGTAACCAGGGTAACCTTTTAAAAGAATAGCTTCTCTATTTTGTTTTGTTAAAGAAGATTGTTTTAACATAGAAATGGCTTCATCACGAGTTAAAATATCTTCTAGGTAACTCAAGTCTAAGGTATTTACAATATCATAAGGTGATAGCTCAAGGAGTAATTTCCATAAGGGTAAGTCTCTTGATTTTGCCCACAAATCAAAGCATGCATTTACCACAGAAGCTAGGGCTAAATGCACCACACCTTTATGGGGACCCAACCATCTAAAATTTGGGTCTTCAGCCATGGTTTTGTAGGTTTCACCAAAGTTGGACATTAACTCATTAATTTCTTTGCCTTCTATATGCCTAGCCAAATATTTAATAGCTTCACAAACTAAGTTATTACCTGTCCCTAATGTGAAAGCTAATCCAATACCTTCCAGATTGGTGTCTGTTTTAAATTTGCATACCGCATAAGCATAAATAGGTGTGGTATGTATAGCATCAGATCCTGCGCCATTGCCAAGCTCAAATCTAGAATCATTAACCACTATATTTTTTATAAAAACTGTTTTATTCATTTTCGTTTATTAAAGATGTTTTTATTTTATTTCAGAAAAGGCAACTCCTCCTTTTTCACTCGATTGGTAAGCTGCTTCAACAAGTTTCATAGTCTCATAACAATCTTCTGTACTGTGCAATAATGGAATGGTTGGATCTAAATACGAGTTCTGTACGCCGGCCATCGTTCCTACAAAAGCTTCGGGGAACCATGAGCCTTTTAAAGGAAGCTCTTTCCATTTAGGAGCCTTATCTTCTAAGTTTATATATTCAAATGTATCTGGAACGCCTTTAGGATAATCCATAGATAGGCCAATTCTTATTTTAATGGCGCCTTTAGTTCCTTCAAATTTCACGTAGGACTGTTGTTTTTCCAACCCGAATTCATGGCCATGATTGGTAATCACCCTAGCTTGCAGGCAATCGTCATAATCTAAAATCATGGTTGTCCGGGTTTGTGCCAATGCTTTCATTTTAGGGTGTTTAATGGAGCTTGCATATACCTTTTTAGGATTACCTAAAAAGGACCGTATCATATCTAAATAGTGAATGCTATGATATAAAATTTCCATCCTTGGTAAATCAAAAAGAAAATCCCATAAATACCAAGGCGTGAAGACACACACCATAACTTCTACATCATATACGTCACCTAAAACACCTTTTTGTATTAAATCTCTTGCAGCCATTATATAGGGTGCATAGCGTAATTGAAAATTAATTCCGGAAACGAATTTTTTACGCCTGCATATATCCAATATTTGCCTAGCTTCTTCTAAGGTTTCACCCATTGGTTTCTGTATCAATACGGCCGAACCTTCTGGAATTTGTTCTAGAATTTCGCAGTTATGATTTGCAGGCAAGGCAATGTCATATACTGCATTACATGATTTAGCATCAACTATTAATTCTGGAATACTGTCATAGACTTTTTCTACAAACGGAAACTCATTCTTTAAAGCTTCGGCCTTCTCTTGGGTTCTGTTGTAAATGCCCTTTACAGGAAACCCTGCCAATTGATATGCAGGTAAATGGGCATCTTTAACAATGCCACCCGCACCAATAATAACTATGGGAAGGGGAGTATTTGGCAGTGTAACGTCTTGGTTTATATTCATTACATTAAAGGTGTCATAATTTGCCATTTTTCTATGGCTTTACTATCGGGATTCACTTTTTGGAACTTGGCTACATAGGATTGCCACTCTCGTTCTTTTGGTAGATTGGACCATTGTTTTCCGTCCTTTTCTAAATCAAAATCCAAATGGGTGTCCATAATTATAAAGGCGCTGTAATTATAGAGATATAATCCCATGTCCAATATACCAATAGTATCCATATTTGTAATGATTTGAGGCCATATTTTATCTTTTCTATGTATCTGTTTGTATTCAGAAATTAATATGGGGTCATTTTTTAATTCTAGACTCATAACAATTCTTTTATGGTCTGATGTTGTATTATCTAGTGCTTCTTTTTTAAAAATACAATTTAATTTATTACTGATTTTAATTATGCTATCTAACTCTTGGAAACTTTTTAGAAGTTGTTGAAACTGTCTTATAGTATTCGAATCCTGTTTTAAAGCCTGAATAATCATTAAATAAACAGATTGGAGCTTATAGATTTCAAGTTTTATAGAATTATTGTCGAAACTTATGCTATTGCATTTGGATATTAGTTCTGAATCACTGCAATTCCCTTTGTTTTCCAAAACAAAACATAATTGATTAGTAGACATATTCATAGCTTTAATCAATAGAAGGTAGCATAAATGATTAACATGACAATAACCAATACAATACTCAAGGTATTGACTGTTTTTGACGGTGATTTTATCTTTAAATAAAAGGTTTCAGGTATGCTTTGTTTAGATTTATCAAAATAAGAAACGCTAAAATATATGAAAGAAGAGATTATAAAGTACAAATAGGTTTGTCGTAACCAATTGATGCCTAGTCCCTCTGGGTTTGAAATATAATTTTCAATACTATTAATAGGTATGTATTTTTCTATAATAAAGATAGTTCCTGCAAATAAACTCCCTAGGCATAAAGTCCAAAAGGATGCATTGCTTGTACCTTTTTTAGATAAGATACCCCAAAGAAACACAACCACAATTGAAGGAGCAAAAATACTGAACATTTGATTGATTAAGGCAAAAATACTACCTAAATCCCCTAAAAATGGAGACCAAGCAACAGCAAGGACAAGGACAGTGGCACTGGTTATTTTACCAATTTTGATCTTTGATTTGTCGGAGAGATGAGGTTTGATTTTATCAAACACATCAAAAACGATAAGTGTAGAACAGCTATTTAGAGCAGCAGCCACAGAGCTCATTACGGCAGCTAAAAGTGCCGCAATCATTAGTCCTTTGAGTCCAATAGGCATTAAATTCATGATAAGTACAGGTAAAACATTTTTTGTTTCACTACCAATTTCCTCTTGAAATAGGGCAAATGCTAAAATTCCTGGAACGACCATGATAAAAACGGGTAGGATTTTTAGAAAACCAGCGAACAATGCTCCTAATTTTGCTTGCTTTTCAGATTTTGCACCCAAAGCTCTTTGAACAATCGTTTGGTCTGTGCACCAATACCAGATGCCTAATACCAAATGCCCAAAAAGCATATCTAAAAAGGTAAAACCTTTTTTATTGGCATCAAAACTAACCGCTTTTAATCTGTCTGGATCTACAGCTTGCTTTAAGCTTTCATAAGAATTAATACCAATATCTGGAAGTTCATAAATAGCTAAAAGGGTAATGGTTATAGAGCCAGCAATCAATATAATGGTTTGTACAGATTCTGTTACAACCACTGAAACCAAACCACCTATAATGGTATATATCCCTGTTGCAATAGCAATGATAATAATGGATATTAGAATGTTTATACCAAATAAATTTTCTATTACTACAGCTCCAGCATAAAAACTAACACCTATGTGCATGAATAATGCAGCTAAAATGCTAAATATTGCAAGTATGATTCGTGACCGTCCGTCATATCTTTTTTCAAGAAATTCTGGTAGAGTAGATATTTTGGTTCTTATATAAAATGGAATAAAAATAAATGCCAACAGAATTAGCTCAAACGAAGAAAACCACTCAAAATTACCCCAAACAATACCGTCTAAAAAACCAGACTCGGCTAATCCAACAAGATGTACTGTTGATATATTGGAAGCAAATAAAGAAGCCCCTATAACGGACCAAGTTAAAGTTTTGTTTGCGAGAAAATATCCAGAACTTGTGTTTTTTTGTTTACGAGATGCCCATAACCCGATTAATATTATAACTATAAAATATACACAGATTATTATAGCATCTATACCTGAAACTAACCCCATAAATTTGAAAAAATTCAAATATAAAAATATTATTTAAGTGTAAAAAAATATTTTAATTTAAAGTGCTTATTGTTTATATTGCGCCTTCAATATTTATAGGTTGTTTAGAAGAATATTAGGTTAAAAAACATCTGTAATAATTAATGAATTTAATCACCAAATAAAGGCTAGTTTTAATGAAAATTTTAAAGAAAATTACTGTAATCGTATTGTTATTGTCTAACACTCTAATATCTCAAACTTTAGATCCTGTAATTGAAAATCCAGATGTTATTTCAGAAAATAAATTGGCAGCTAGGGCGTCTTTTTTTCCATTTAGTTCAAAAGAGATTGCATTAAAAAATGATCTAGAAGGAGCTGACAACTATTTATTGTTAAATGGAACATGGAAATTTAACTGGGTTAAATCACCTGAATTAAGGCCAGAAAAATTTTATTTAGATGATTTTAATGTAGATCAATGGGATGATATTAAAGTGCCTTCCAATTGGGAAGTAGAAGGTTATGGGATTCCCATTTATACTAACACAACGTATCCATTTGCTGTTAACAATCCTAACCCACCCGATATTCCAGATGGTTATAATCCTGTGGGGTCTTACAAAAGATCTTTTGAGTTGCCAACCCATTGGAACAATAAAGACATATTTATTCATTTGGGAGCAGTTAAATCAGCTTTTTACATTTGGGTAAATGGTAAAAAAGTAGGATATAGTCAAGGTTCAAAATTACCAGCTGAGTTTAACTTAACAAACTTTGTTAAACCGGGTAAAAATACCATAGCTATGGAAGTGTACCGATGGAGTGATGGTAGTTATCTTGAATGTCAGGATTTTTGGCGTATATCTGGTATCGAAAGAGATGTTTATTTATATGCCAGGCCAAAAGTTCATATTTCAGATTTTACGGTAAAATCAGGGTTAGTAAACCAATATATAGATGGTGATTTTGAATTACAAGTCGATATTTCAAATGCCATTGCGAAAAAGTATAAAGGAACTGTTGAAATTGAACTACTGGATCTAGATAAAACTATATTTCAGTCGAATAAGAAAGTTGAATTTAATTCCAATACGTTAGCTGCTTTAAATTTTAAAACGGTTGTCCCAAAGGTAAAAAGTTGGTCGGCAGAATCACCAAATCTTTATACTTTAAATATAATTCTAAAAGATAAATCAGGTAATATTAAAGAAGTAATTTCGAAAAAAATTGGGTTCCGTAGCTCTGAGGTTGTTAAAGGCAGGTATTTGTTAAACGGTAAACCCATACTCTTTAAAGGAGTTAACAGACATGAGACAGATCCTGAAACCGGGCATGTGGTATCGAAAGAAGACATGCTTAAGGATATCCAAATATTTAAAAAGTATAATATCAATGCGGTTAGAACCTGTCATTACCCAAATGATCCTTACTGGTATGAGCTCTGTGACCAATATGGCATTTATGTTATAGATGAAGCTAATATAGAATCCCACGGAATGGGATATAACCTTAATAAAACACTTGCCAATAACCCTAAATGGTTAAAAGCGCATTTGGATCGAACAGAAAGAATGGTATTACGCGATAAAAACCACCCTTCAATTGTTATTTGGTCCTTAGGTAATGAGGCAGGAAACGGATACAATTTTTATAATACATATTTGCTGGCAAAGAAATTGGATAGTACTAGGCCAGTCCAATATGAAAGAGCAGGTTTAGAGTGGAATACCGATCTATATGTGCCTATGTATGCTTCACCAGATTATTGTGAGAAATATGCAATTTCAGATGAAGACGAAAGATCCTTGATTCAATGTGAATATGCCCATGCTATGGGAAATAGTATTGGTGGTTTTAAAGAATATTGGGACTTATACGAAAAATACGATAAGCTACAAGGGGGGTTTATTTGGGATTTTGTAGATCAAGGGATTAAGACAGAAAAAAATGGCAAGACTATTTTTGCCTATGGAGGCGATTTTGGTCCAGAAGATGTTCCTAGTGATAACAATTTCTTGAATAATGGATTGGTACAACCTGACAGAAAACCAAACCCTCATATAAATGAAGTTAAACACATCCATCAAAATATCAAATTTTATGAAAAGGACATCAGTAAAGGGTTAATAGATATTAAGAACTGGTATTTCTTCAGGGATTTATCTAATTATAAATTACATTGGGAAGTTATTGGTAATGGTTTAGTAGTAGACTCAGGAAGCATTGATAATATAGATTGTCAACCTCAAAAAACAACTACGTTTTCAGTTCCATTTAAAAAAGATTTTAATGTAGGCGTAGAATATTTTTTGAACCTAAAAGCCGTATTGAAAGAAGCAGAACCTTTACTGGAACCAGGTTTTGAAATTGGGCATGAGCAATTTAAAATAAATGATGTTGAGTTTGTGTTTAACGAACCCAATAATCTATCAAGTTTAGAACTTGAAGAAACTTCAAAAGCCGTTAATATCACAGGGTTTAATTTTAAAGTTTCATTAGATAAAACCTCAGGGACATTATCATCCTTTACTTTTAGCGGTAAATCTTTAATAGAAAAAGGTGGAGCAGTAAATTTTTGGAGAGCGCCAAACGATAATGATTATGGAGCAAGATTGCAAAAAAGATACGCTGAATGGAAAATGGCCGGAAAAAATGAAATAGCTCAAGTAACTATTAAAGAAAACTCAAAAACTAAAATAGTTATTTCTAGTACCAAGGAGTTGTTTGGGGGAGATGCAATTTTTAGGCAAGTTTATACAATTTATGGAGATGGAACAATTAAGGTGTCTAATAATTTTGAAGCATTAAAGGGAGATCATACCAACATGTTTAAATTTGGTAACGAATGGATATTATCTAAAGACTTTAAAAATGTGGAATGGTATGGTAAAGGTCCTTTCGAATCTTATGTCGATAGACAGCATGCGGCTAAAGTAGGGCTGTTTTCAAGTCCAGTTTCTGATCTTTATTTTCCTTATATAAGGCCTCAAGAAAATGGGAATAGAGGAGGTGTTCGTTGGATGAAAATACTAACAAACGATGGGGTTTCCTTAAAACTTTTTGGAGATAAACTCCTCGATATTTCAGCTTTAAATTACAGTGTTGATGACTTGGATTCTGGAAGTGAAAAAGGCCAAAAACATGCTGGAGAACTTATTGCAAGGGATGAAGTTTATGTTAATATTGACGGATTTCAACAAGGATTGGGTAGTATTAATAGTTGGGGAGCATTGCCTTTAGAAGAATATAGATTACCATTTCAGTCCTATAGTTATTCTTATTGGGTTGTCCCTCAAAAAGATTAAGTACTCTTTATGTTAAATTTTATAAAATAATTATTGGGTTAAATGAAGTATATAGTTTGTGAAAAACCTGGTGAATTTCTTTTAAAAGAAAAGGAAGTTCCAACTAGGCAAGAAAACGAGGCCTTGTTGCAGATTAATAAAGTGGGTATCTGTGGTACAGATTTACATGCCTATGCCGGTAACCAAGCGTTTTTTACATATCCTAGAATTTTGGGACACGAGTTGGCATCTGAAGTTTTAGAGATAGGAGAAAACCCTAAGGGGATTAAAAAAGGGGATAAAGTCGTCGTAATGCCTTATGTGAGTTGTGGCAAATGTATTGCCTGTAGTAATGGAAAGACTAATTGCTGTACTAATATAACTGTTTTGGGGGTGCATGGTGACGGAGGTATGCAAGAACAAATTACTGTTCCATACGATATCTTGTTGCCAGCTAATAATTTGTCAGACAACCAGATGGCTATAGTAGAACCCTTGGCTATTGGGGCACATGCCATAAGAAGGGCAGGTATAAAAGCAGGGGAAACCTTAGCTGTAGTGGGGTGTGGCCCCATAGGAATAGGTATTATGAAGTTAGCACAAATTGCAGGTGCAAAAGTTATTGCTATTGATATGAATAAGCAACGGTTGGAATATGCTAAAGAGAAAATAGGAGTTGAATATATTGTTGAGGCAGGAGAAAATGCAGTTAATGAGGTTTCTGAGATAACTAATGGCGATTTATGTACGGCAGTGTTTGATGCTTCAGGGAATAAGTTTGCATTAGAGACATGTCCTGATTACATGTCTCATGGAGGCCGATTTGTTTTGGTAGGACTATCAAAAGGAGAATTGACCTATACCCATCCTAAAATACATGCAAAGGAAATGACCTTAATGTGTAGCCGTAATGCCACGGTTGAAGATTTTGAGCATGTTATTGATGTGTTAGATCAATTTCCAACCGATTCATTCATTACACACAATGTGGCATTTACAGAAATGATAGAACATTTCGACAGTTGGTTAAAACCAGAAACAGGTGTTATAAAAGCTACTGTAGATTTTAATTAAAAGATAAAGAGCTTTAATTTTCCAATTTGTAACCAGTTATAATTTAGCTAATAACTTGCTTAAAAGAAAGAGGTATTCAAAACATGAAAACATTAAATAGGGATAGAGAAAACGTTTCAACTTATACCGAAAGAATCATACAATTTGGAGAAGGTAACTTTTTAAGAGCCTTTGCCAATTGGATGATCCATGTAATGAATAAAAAGGCCGGGTTTGATGCAGGAGTGGTTGTTGTACAACCCATAAAAGAAGGATTGGTAAAAATGTTGAACGATCAGGATGGTCTGTACACACTATACCTTAACGGACTTAAAAACGGAAAGGCTATTAGTGAACATGAAATTATTGATTGTATCCATAGAGCTATTAATCCATACAACGATTATAATGCTTTTTTATTGCTTGCACAAAACCCGGATATTCGCTTTATATTATCCAATACTACAGAGGCTGGAATAGCTTATAATGCAAACGATAAATTAGACGATGCACCTCAAGAAAGTTTTCCTGGAAAACTTACCGCTTTGTTGTATAAAAGGTTTAAAGCTTTTGATGGAGCTGCAGACAAAGGATTGATTGTTATCCCATGTGAACTTATCGATAGAAATGGTGATAATTTGAAGAGAATAGTATTGCAATATGCCAATGACTGGAATCTAGGAATCGCTTTTGTAGATTGGATAAAGAACAACAATATTTTTTGCAATACATTGGTAGATAGAATTGTTCCAGGATATCCAAAGGGTAAAATAGACAACTTAATAAACGAATTGGGCTACAAAGATAATTTAGTAGTAGAAGGGGAGCAGTTTCATTTATGGGTTATTGAAGGTCCAGAATCTATAAAGAAAGAAATTCCGGCTGAAGTTTGTGATTTGAATATTGTTTTTACTGATAATATGGAACCATATAGAACACGTAAGGTACGTATCCTGAATGGTGCCCATACCACACTTGTGCCTGTGGGTTATTTGTATGGTATCGATAAGGTTCGAGAGTCTATAGAAGACCATATAGTTGGCAAATTTTTAAAAGATGCCATTTTTGAGGAGATTTGTCCAACACTGGATTTACCAAAAGCTGAAGTCATTCAGTTTGCAAATGACGTATTGGATCGTTTTCTAAACCCTTACCTAGAGCATGAATTGATGAGTATTTCGTTGAATTCTATCTCTAAATTTAAAACAAGAGTACTACCCACTATTCTTGAGTATATTAAACGAAATGGAGAACTGCCTAATAGGTTATTGTTTTCGTTATCAGCGTTAATTGCTTTCTATAAGGGCGAAAGGAACAATGATATTATTCCGTTAAAAGATTCCCAATCTGTTTTGGAATTCTTTAAGTTGCAATGGGCTAAAGGACATATTCCATCAATAGTTAAGGCTACACTTGAAAATGTTGAGTTTTGGGGAATGGATTTAACAAAAGTTGATGGACTGCAAAAAGCGGTCACTAATGGTTTAGAACATATTGTAAATGATGGGATGCATAAATCCCTTGAATCATTAACAAGTGAGCATATCCAAAATATTTAAATGGTTTTGAAGATATAGCAAAACACTTCAAACAAGTTGGTGTTAATTAGTTCAAGAATTTTTTCAATTTTTTACTTGTATTTACAAATGGACCATTATCATTTACTCTATCTTCTTTTGTTAAGAATTTAAGATTAAAAGTATTTCAATGGTTTGCTAAAAACTACCCATGCAATTGAAAAGAAACAGGGATTATAAAAAGGGTTCCCGTTATTATAAACTTATAATGAGAACCATTTTTTTACCAATTCCTTTTCTACAGGTTGGGCAGAGGTATGGACATAATCATTTTTTATGGGATCGTATTTATAATCCTTTGCCCAATGCTCAATGTTTTTAGAAAGCTCAACCAACGAATTACATACAAATTCTACTTCTTTATTGGTCATTGTAGGATGTATTGATAAACGTACCCAACCAGGCTTTTCGGTATTGCATCCTTCAAGAATTTTTTGTTCTATGGCTTTTGAGGTTTGCTGATCCACATTTAACAAATAATGCCCATAGGTACCCGCACAGGAGCAGCCACCTCTAGTTTGGATGCCAAATCTATCGTTAAGAAGCTTGACAACCAAATTAAAATGATAATCTTCAAAATAAAATGAAAAAATTCCCAGTCTATTCTTGTGATTTGGAGCCAAAATTTTCACGCCATTTAAATTCTCTAAGGTTCTGAAGATTTGAGTGTTAATTTCTTCCTCTCTAGCTTTAATGGCTTCAGTTCCCATTTGCTCTTTTAACTGTATGGATAAAGCTACTTTTATGGTCTGTAAAAATGCTGGGGTACCACCATCTTCCCTTGTTTCAAAATCCTCAAAATAGTCACGGTCACCCCAAGGGTTTGTATAACTAACGGTGCCTCCACCAGGATTATCGGGAACCATGTTTTTATATAATTTTTTATTGAAAATCAATACCCCTGAGCTGCCCGGTCCTCCTAAAAACTTATGAGGAGAAAAGTAGATCGCATCCAAATACTCATCTTCATTATTTGGGTGCATATCAATATCAACATAAGGTGCTGAGCAGGCAAAGTCTACAAAGCACAAGCCATCATACTTATGCATTAATGCAGCAATTTTATGATAATTGGTTTTTATACCAGTTACATTAGAGCAAGCTGTAACCGATGCAATTTTAATAGGTCTAAGTTGGTATTCTTTTACAGATTTTTCAAAGTTCTCCATACAAATAAGACCCTCTTCATTACTGGGAATTACAACAACATCTGCAATAGTCTCTAGCCATGAGGTTTGATTGGAGTGATGCTCCATATGGGAAATGAAAACCACCGGTTTTTTCTCCTCGGGTACTTGTGTATAATCCTTTAGGTTTTCAGAAACTTTTAAACCTAAAATACGTTGAAATTTATTTACGACACCGGTCATTCCAGACCCGTATGTAATTAACATATCATTGGCGCTCGCATTGACGTGACGCTTTATAATCTTTCTAGCTTCGTGATATGCCAATGTCATTGCTGCACCAGAAGTTGATGTTTCGGTATGGGTATTGGCCACAAAAGGCCCCATCTCATTTAGCAATTTTTCTTCAATAGGTTGATACAATCTTCCGCTTGCAGTCCAATCTGTATAAATTAACTTCTGCTCTCCATAAGGGGATTTAAAAGTTTGGTCTATACCTACTATATGTTTTCTGAACTGTTGAAAATAAGTTTCTAAAGTTGTGTCTGTTTTTACAGAATTGGAATTATTGTTTTGGATTACTTGCTTCATAGTTCTAATTATAAATAACCTCTCCGGTTGATTTCCGGAGAGATCCTAATCAATCAAAAATCACCATCAAATTTTAACTAATTACTAAAAATGAAATACGCATTAATGGTGAAGCTTTAATACTTTTTTATTCTTTAAAATTTTGAATTCCTTTATTTAACCAATCCAAATACTCCTGTACGTTAGGGTTATAGGCTTCGGGTTCTATAAGATTATTTTCCTGATGGTCCATTAAAATGTACATAGGTTGCGAATTGGATTTATATTTTATGGTTTGTAGTTCACTCCATTTCTGGCCAATATATTTTAATTTCTTT
Source organism: Aestuariivivens sp. NBU2969 (assembly GCF_019931125.1). Classification (NCBI taxonomy): domain Bacteria; kingdom Pseudomonadati; phylum Bacteroidota; class Flavobacteriia; order Flavobacteriales; family Flavobacteriaceae; genus Aestuariivivens; species Aestuariivivens sp. NBU2969. The sequence goes on along the minus strand of NZ_JAIOUU010000015.1, from coordinate 47,951 downwards.
CCAGGCTTTAATTTGGAATCGACGATCTCATCACCTGATAATTTTCTTTTATCATCAACATAAAGGGAAATCATAACAATATCGTTTTTCAACACCGATAGTACTGCTGGATCAGACCATACGAATTGCTCCATTTTTCTACAATTAACACAAGCATGACCAGTAAAATCTATCATAACTGGTTTACCTACTTTTTTGGCATAGGCTAAACCTTTGTTGTAATCATGAAACATAATGATACCGTGTTCGCCAACTTCCCCACCTGCAGCTAGAGCATCGTCAGGAACATAACTTGTAGAGCTTGTACTTCCCGTCTTGGTAAAGCCCACTCCATAAGGAGATTCACTGTATTTCATAGGAGGTGGAAACCCACTAATAATCTTTAGGGGAGCTCCCCAAAGACCAGGGATTAAATAAATGGTAAAGGTTAAAACAAGTAATCCTAAGCTTAATCGTCCCACAGAAATATAGGTCACAGGAGAATCATGGGGTAACTGGATTTTCCCAAACAAATAAAAGGCCAACGCACCAAAAATGGCTATCCATATGGCTAGAAATACTTCTCTTTCCAAAAGATGCAGTTGAAGCACCAAATCGGCATTGGATAAAAACTTAAAGGCCAGTGCCAATTCTAAAAACCCGAGTACTACTTTTACCGTATTAAGCCATCCACCAGATTTTGGCAATGAATTCATCCACCCTGGAAAAGCAGCAAATAATGTAAAAGGCAAAGCAATGGCCAAAGAAAAACCAAGCATTCCAATAATGGGGCCTAGGGTATTGCCTCCAACGGCAGCTTCAACAAGTAAAGTGCCTACTATTGGACCTGTACATGAAAAGGAAACAATAGCCAAGGCCAAGGCCATAAAGAAAATACCTATTAGCCCACTACGGTTCGATTGTGCATCTACCTTATTGGCCCACGATTGAGGCAAGGTAATTTCAAAAGCACCTAAGAAGGAAACAGCAAAAACAACTAATAACAAAAAGAAAATAATGTTGAACCATACATTGGTAGATAGGGCATTCATGGCAGCTGGACCAAAAATAGCACTTACCAACCATCCTAGTAATACATAGATAACCACTATTGAAATGCCATAGAAAATCGCATTTCTAATGCCCTGTGCTTTTGTCTTACTTTGTTTTGTAAAAAAGCTAACAGTAAGTGGGATCATTGGAAAAACACATGGGGTTAACAATGCAGCAAATCCTGAGAAAAATGCAATGATGAAGATTGCCCATAAGCTTCTTGAATTTGATTTTTCTGAACCTTTAGTGTTTTCTGATTCTGTTGTAGTAATGGTTTCAGTCTTTTCAGAACCTTCATTAGATAATTTTGGACTATCGTCTGCATTGGTCTTTACAGATGCATTTGATGTACCTATTTTAAAAGATAAGTCTACTTCCGTTGGAGGCAAACATCTTACGTCGTCACAGACCATAAATTCTACAGTTCCTACAACCTTAGTAATTTCTCCAACAACCTCTATCTTTTGTTTAAAAGTAGCCTTGTTTTCAAAGAACTTGATTTTCATATTGAATACGGGATCATCAACGGTGTGTCCCTCATCCTCTGTTGTATTACCAATAACATTAATCTTTCCCTCCTGTTGGTCATAGATAAAAGTAGTTGGAATTGGACCGTCTTCAGGGACATCCTGTGAATATAAGTGCCATCCCTTATCTATGGTTGCCGTACTTATAAGGTAATATTCTGAATCGGAAACCTGCTCTACTGAAGTAGACCATTTTACCGGTTCAAATATTTGAGCATTAAAAACTGAAACTGAAAGTAAAAAAAGTAAAAGAAGTGATTTTTTCATGTTCTTTAAGGTTGGTTTAATGTTGTTAAGATACTATAAAAAATACAGTTAAATTAAAACAAATGTTTTCTGTTTTTTAGGATTGCATTGTTAATCTAATTTATTTTTAAAATTTAGTAGGTTTAAATCTAATAAAATTATTACCCAAGAAAGTTGAAAACTCTATTCGGTTGGTTTAAAAACAATCTCATACGATTTGTGGTCTTCCAATAATTTTATTGTTAAATCTTGAATATCTTTTTTTGTTATTGAATTGACAATGTTTTCAAAGTTTTCAGGGGCATTTCTATTATAGCCATCTATGATCCAAGTACTAATTGCAGATAATTCATATCTGTTAAAGCTTTTACTTTCTTCCCTTTCTTTTAAAAAGTTAGTAAGTACTTTATCCAAATCATTTTGCTGAATTTCACCCTGCTTTATCTTTTCTATTTCTTTGTAAACGATTCCAATTAATTTTTCAGCTAAATCTGGATTACAGTCAAAACTTATTGATAGATAAGCTAATTCTAATGGTTCTTTATAAAGAGACCCTCTAGCACTCGCACCATAAGTGCCACCTTCCTGTTCCCTTAAAGACTCTGTATATCTGAGTTGTAGTATGCTTCCAAGAGCATCCATAAGCAAGGAATTCTTTACGGAATGCGACATATTATTTTTAATGGCTATTCTTACTGAAGCTTTAGGATCTTCCATAGGTAAAAATATGTCCTTATCTATTTTAGAACTTAACCATTCTACAGAATTATCTTTCCAGTGTTCTTTTTCTTTAGTTGTAGGTAAGCTTGCTATATAGCGTTCCAATAAAGGTTTTAGACTATCCTCTTTAACATCCCCTACAATAACAAATTCGAAATCTGCTGCATTAGAAAACCTTGAGCTATAAAGACGCTTCATTTTATCGAAATCAATATCGGAAACATAATTTTTATCAAACAATCGTTTATATGGGTTATTGTTGCCATAGAGGGATACGGTTATGCTGTCACTTATTTTAGATCTTAGATCTTTACTTTTAGTAAGTAAATAATTATCTAAATTTTGTAAAAACACATTGTAGGCTACTTCATCAAATCTAGGTTTTGTAAAATGAAGGTTTAATAGTTGTAGCATGGTTTCAACATCCTTAGTGGTTGAAAATCCAGATATTGATTCAGAGATATCTCCTAAAGAAAGGTTAACACTAGCCGTTTTTCCTGCTAAAACTTTTGGCAGTTCTGTTGCTGAAAATTCACCAAGGCCAGATCTTCCAATAACATTAAGCATCATATTGGCAGAGGGTAGGTCTTCTGTATTTATTAATGAATTTCCACCATAACTATGGGCTCTTAATGCTACATTGTTTTTTTGTTTGTCAACAAATTGATAGTGTACTTTAACCCCATTACTTAGTGTGTAAGTAGTGAATCCAAGTTCTTCTTGTGACTCTGTTTTTACAATTTTACCTGAAGTTAATTCCACACCTGCCATTAATGACTTCAATTCCTCTTCTTCTTGGTATGGTTGTAATGTTGTATCGTTTTCTACTTCGTTAATAATTTCTATTGTCTGAGCTTCTGTTAGGTTATTTTTTCCTTCAACCCCAGTTACTATAACATTTCTGTTATTTTTAGAATATAGTTTTTGTATTTGGGATAACAGAATATTCTGGGTTACCTCATTAAAAATACCCTTGGCTATTTCATATTCTTTGGTTATGTCTGTAATAGGCTCATTATCAAGATAATTTGCTTGTATTTGTCCTAAAATTTCTCCATGGCCTCTATCATCTAATCTGGCAATTTGGTTTTCATAATTGTTCTGGTTTTTAATGATGGATCTTTGGATTTCGGCCTTAGTAAAACCAAATTTTACGGCTCTATTAATTTCCAACATCGCTAACTTAAAAGCCTCTTGCTGTTTGCCTTCTTTAGGTATAATTCCAAATATAAATTGATTATGGGCCCTAGAAAGACCTCTAAAGCCTGTATAAACATCTATAAAAGGAGCTTCAGGTTGCTGTTTAATTTCGTTAAAACGTTCTGTTAAAACATCTATAACAATACCATTTAAAATATTCTCCCTTAAATATGCAATAGATTTTTTGTCTTTTGGTTTGTCGTGGCGGATATTAAATTGAATACCTGCAGAAGATACCTCATTATCCATTGCCATAGCATAAGCCAGCGATTCATTGTCTTCGATTTCAACAACATAACGTTCAAGAGGATTGTCAACAGCTGGAATTGCTGAAAACTTTTCTTTTATTTTGGTTTCCATTTGTTCCAAATCAAAGTCTCCAATTATTGCTATGGCCTGTAAGTCTGTTCTATACCAATCGTGATAAAAGTCTCTCAGTGCTTTATATTCAAAATTTTCAACAATATCCATTTTTCCAATAGGAAGGCGTTCTGCGTATTTTGAATTACCAAAGGCAGTACCTATAGTTTGTTGAAAAATTCTCATTCTACCATTTTGTCTGGTACGCCATTCTTCTTTTATAACCCCTCTTTCAGCATCAATTTCATCTTCTGTTAGGAGTAGATAATTAGACCAATCATGAAGGATTTGAAGTCCCGTTTCAATAAGCTCAGGTGTTGTTGGAATATTATTTACATTATAAACGGTTTCATCAAAAGAGGTGTAGGCATTTATATCCTTTCCAAAAACAATACCTTCTTTTTCCAAGGTATTTAAAATTCCCTTTCCTTCAAAATGCTTTGTGCCGTTAAAAGCCATATGTTCTAGAAAATGAGCCAAACCCTGTTGGTCATCATTTTCTAATATTGAACCTACGTTTTGAATAATGTAATAGCTGGCTACATCGTTGGTCACATCGGTGCTATGCAAGTAATAGGTCATTCCATTTGGTAAGACCCCTTTTTTTATGCTGTTATCAATAGGTAAGTTATTATTGGTGTTTTGAGCAGTAAGATTTAAGAAAAAGAAGATGCTTAATAGTGTTATGCAGTTTTTCATGATTATGTATAAATATTTTTTATATAGACGGTAATGTTTCGAGATTCCCCTATTAAGAAAATGTTAAATTAAATGAATTAAGGCTAAACACCTATTTATAAAAACTTTATAAAAATTTTTTAGGATTTAAGTTTATTTTTTTCTCTTCAGGAGGGTAACATTTGTTAAGGTCACAGGTTTGGTAATAAATACCACAGGATAAAACACCATCGCTAATGTTGTTAACTTGGCAATACTGAACAAATATAAGTTCGCCGTGATAAATATATACCCCATCATCATAAGGTTCGTCCAAAGGTTTAATCCAGTTTTCTATTTTGCTAATACCCTCGGGTAGATTTAGCTGTAATTCTGAAGTGATATAAGGCTGTGTCTTAGGAACATAGGAGTAAATATGCCAACCATGTAGCAAATTCACTTTCATAATTACCGCAAGTTGGGTTTTATCCTCAGACCAAACTACTGTGGCATTTAATGATAAAGGATCCAAATCATAACACTCGAAGGCCTTGAGTTTAGAGGCAGATTCAGCAACTTTTTGCTTGAATACCTCTGGAATTTTAGAGGTTTGAGATCTTCCAATTTGTGACAGTATTATGAAAGAAAAGACGAATAGAAAATATTTATTCTTCATGGTTTGGTACTGTATTTACAAGCCATTTATAGCCTCCTGATTCGGTAAAGAATAATTTATTTTTATTGTTATTGTACCAATTTCTCCATTCATTAGCCGATTCAAAACTTTCATCAGTATAACGTTTTAAAATTTTATTGGCCAATTCCGTTTTTTCACCTTTTTCTAATAGCTCAATACAAGTGGTCAATAATTCAAGTTGTCTGTTCGAAACGCCCAATAATTTTACATTTTCGTCAACAGCCAGACCATAATACCCTTTATCTTTTTCAAAGCTAATGTATTCTAAATTTTCATCTAAATAAGTTATATACGCTTTTGCATCGGTGCCAAACTGTTCAAAAAATTTACCCATATAACGTTTAACGTAATCTTGCCATGGCATATCTGGTTGCCTTGGTCTAGAGGGCCTATTTGCTATTTCTTCCTCTTCATCAGTAAGCTTTTCACCTTTTTCCCTTTTTAATATAGCATCGTTTCTTTCTTTTTCATTTTTATCATGAAATTCCCTAATCAATGCCAAATAATCCTGATAACCCTCTTCTGTAAGACCATATTTAATCTGATCTATATATTGTCTGGTAAATATTATTCTTTCTGTTTTTTTCGCAATAATTTTATGCCCTTTAAACTGTTTCATGTAATAAATGGCATTGGCAAATACGTTTTTACTTTCCTCGGTCATATAGTCTGGTGACGCACTAAAACCCCAAAGTAAAAAGTTACCATGTCTTCCTATAGCTACTGCATCAATATCTTTGGTACATACCCCACTTGATATAAATTCAGTTTCGGGAGAATCTAGAAAACCATCAAAAGAAGAGACTTGACCAATTCTATAGCCTTTTCCTTCTAAATACCCTTCTGTTTGTACTTGCCACATGGGCATGGTTTCTGGAAGGTTTTTTCCAGACGCATAATGAAAAGCACCACTTGGTGTAGGCCTGTCTTGCATAGTTAAAGAAACATTTAAAGGGCCTTTAAAAATGGGATGATCAGCTTTTAAATTATGGGCATGGGCATCTAGGCATAAACAATACCAATCCAATTTAGAGCCTATGGGAGATGTCATGGTTGGTGCCGCATGTCCAATAAAAATGGCAGCATGGTCAAAATCGTCTTCAATGTATTTTGCAGGAATATAACCCACCCTTTGTCCATTTTCGTCAGTTTCAACCACTTGTTCTGATATAAGGTTTGGGATATGGTCAAAAATAGTTACATCGTAATTTTCAGATAATTTAGAATTATAGTCTCTTGCATCAACACCTTTAACAGTAGTGAAGTAAGTGTTTAGATAATCCATAAACGCAGGATACCTATATTTGTATTCCTTTTTAAAACGTTCGTTAGATAAGGATCCCGTAGTAAAAACACCCAGTCGTTCTGGCATAGGCTTTTCGGGATGGTAACCAACATACAACACTTTTAAATCCAACTTCTGTTGTGCACTAGATGTTAAGGATATAAAAAAAACAAAAATAAATATAATCTTAAAAAACTTGGTTTTCATAGGTAGAATTTAATTAATTAAAAAAGGGCTGCTATTGTAACAACCCTTTTTTCTTTTGTTAAAAAAGTGACTAACTCGAAATAACTATTAACAAAAACTATAGGTTTATTTTAAAAGTTCCTCAAGGAGCGTAAAGGCTTCTTCACCAGATCCCACAAACTTTTTTACTATTTTGCCTTCAGGATCAATAATGAATTTTGTTGGAAATGCACTAACATTATAGCGAAGCACAAAGTTATCCACTTCACTGTCCCTTACATCCATAACCTGTTGCCATTGGTAATCATTCTTGTCAACAAAGTCGATAATTCTTTGCTTTTTATCTCCAGAGTTTACGCCCAAAATTTCTAAACGATCATTATATTTTTTACTAAACTCCTTTACCTTAGGCATTTCAGAGACACATGGGCCACACCAGATACCCCAAAAGTCTATCATAACGTATTTGCCTCTATAAGAGGCTAAATCAAACTCAGAACCATCTAGGGTCGATGTTGTCTTAAGGGCTGGAGCCATAGCGCCTTCCTTGGTGTTGTTAATTGCATTAACCCTATAAGACAGGTCTTTATAGAAAGATAGGTTAACTAAAGAGCTATCGAGATTATTATAAGCTTTAATCGCATCATCGTTATTTATTTGACTACGCGATAACATATCATTTAAGTAATAAAGCGCAGCTACAGAAGAGGCGTTTTTTAAGACGTAATCTTTTTTAATGGATTTAACAATATTACCTACTGAATCTGCTTTTGCTTCAAACACTTTCTTTTTTTCATTATCTTCTTCATAGGCTGATTTGACTCTATAATTAAGGCTTTCGTTCATAAATGGATAAATTTCTTTATGAAATATTCCTAACTCATTATTTATACTGTCACTATCTGTTGGATAGGCATCCATAAAATCAGAAATACTACCACTTACCTTAATGTTAGCACCAGGATAAAGAATAACATTAAGATATCCAGATTGTGCAGGGTAAAACCCTCTAGGTGTTGATTTACTTAGCTCTTTCATCCTTGAAAAAAAAGATACAAAGTGATGACCTTGAATTGAATCTGTAAGGCTAAAATTCCCGTTTGTAACAATTAAGGAATCCATTCTATATCCTAAGTTTTCATAATCCTTATTAGGTAATCTAAAATATAAGTTATTATTTCCTAGACCTTCAATAGTACCTTGTATTGTAAAGGTTGTAGGTAAAGATTCAATCCCCTCATGATTTGTTTTACAGGAGAATATAAAAGTTGTCAATACTAATATTATAAATTTTAACCTCATCATAAATTAAATTGTTTTTTAATGTTAATCTGTATTATAGAGTTAAAAAGTACTTCAAAATAATAAATTATTTTGAAGTACTTTTTCTAAAAAAATTAGTATTGATTTTGTACGGTAGCACCAGCACTTAAAATTATAATTTCATCACCAATAGGTCTGGCCCAAGCTCTAGAATCTGGTTGGATGGTGATGGTTTCACCATTAATGTTTCTAGTTATTACTATTGGGTCTGTTAATGGGTCATTATTTAAGCGCTTAATATCCATAAAACGTAAAGTAAACGGGGCTTCTCTTCTACGTTCGTTAATGACTTCATTTACTGCATCTTTATTTGAAGTTGGTATAGACAGTGGTGAGTAATCAGCTGCTGCAAAACGATTAATACGAACCATTTCAACGTCTGCCATGGCACCTGCAAAATCATTATCCCGAGCTTTGCATTCGGCTCTTGTTAAATACATTTCAGCAACATTAGGTCCAGCATAAGTATCTCCAGGACCCATATTCATATAACTGGTCCAGGTGTTAGTGGTAGCACCATTGCGTGAAAACCAACCGTCAATATAAAACACATTACGTATATCTGCTGGATCATATAAATCTAACAATTCTTGGCTGGGGCTTGTATTCCAATATCCATTAGTTTCATAGAAATACCAATATTGGTCATTATAAAAGTCTGAACCAGCTTGTTGCCAAGAAGCCAATTGTGCAGTATTTGGATAAACATATGGACCATACCATAAAGTATATGGAAGAATACTAATACTATTTTCAAAATTAATCATGGTGCTAAAACCACTTAATGCAGTATCGGCATGAGTTTTAGCTTTGTCATAATTACCCAAATATAAATGTATTCTAGCAGCTAGAGCGTGTACACTTGGTTTTCCTATACGAAAGCGACCCTTTTTTTCAGTATTTGGGTATTTTAATGCTTCATCCAATTCAGTTAAAATAAAATCAAAAGTTTCCTTAACTGTGGCTCTTTCTTGACTCTCTGTAACAGAACTTGTTTGTTTTATAACAATACCTGGCTCATCATTATTAGCCTCATTAGGGTACAGGGCATATGTAAGTGCTAAATTAAAATGATTATGGGCACGATAAAAATGGGCTTCAGCAGTTAATAGGTCAACTAATGCCTGATCTTCCATACCCTTTATCTTTCCTTCTTCTAGTTGCCCTAATACTAAATTTGATACTACTAACATTTGACCATAATAACTTCTCCAAGTCTGATCACTTGATCTACTACCCATGATAGTAGAAAAGGTATAATGTTCTATTTGTTCATCTGAAAAAGAAGAAGTCTCATCTAAAATCTCTTGAGGCATAGACGCATTATCATGACACCATACATTAGCTTGATGTTCTGTTCCGTTGGTAGAAATAGTTCCATAAAACAATCTATCCAAATCATCAACTGTTTTTATTACAACATCCGTGTTAACATTGGGGCTAACATCTAGATGGTCTTCAGAGCAGGCAGTAAAAAGAATACTACTTAATATAAATAAAAATACTTTTTTCATAATTTTTTTTTTTAAAATTCAATATTCAAACCTAAAGAAAATGTTTTTTCGGGAGCTCTTGTTACCCCTTCAATATATTCAGGATCTATTCCATGATCATTGGCTTTCCATATATTACCTAAGTTTTCAGCTTGGGCAAATAAGCGCAGACGTGAAATTCCTGCTTTTGAAAGGACATCTGTAGGCAAATCATATGCAAAAAATACTTGTCTTAAACGAATATGTGCCGCATCTTCTACCAAAGTATCTAAATTTGGTGTGTACCAGCCCCATCTATAACTCCATAATTCCCACTCAGTTTCTAATTTGGGAAGTCCCATAGCGTCATGATTACCAGCTAATAAACCAGCTAAATCTTCATGAAATCCTCCTTTTTGCAAGAATACTGGATAATTGAAAGTAGGCCTAACAAATTTATGTCCAAATTTACCTGTCATTCTGGTAGATAACGTAAAGTTTTTAAATCTAAAAGTATTGTTCCATCCTATTACAGTTGGTGCTATTCTAGTACCCATGAATTTAAGAACATCTCTTCCTTCTTCTCCATTTTGCCCAATGTTTTGATCCATTCCATAAGTTTCTCCATTTTCTCCAATTATAGTTGGGTATGGTTTGGGTTGTGAAGGTATGGTTTGCATACCACCATATACAAAGGAATAGATAGGTTGATATGGTTTTCCTTCAATATATGGGAAATTAGGAAGGGAACGAGGAAAGATTCGAATATCTTTTAATGAGGTCACTTCACTATCATTAAAAGCAAAAACAACATTAGTTGTAAAACTAGTCTCACTGGACAGTCTGATGTCTGAACTCAAATCAAACTCAATACCTTTGTTAAGCATACTTGCTACATTGTATCTAGCTGAACTAAAACCTGTAGTAGGAGAAGTATCTACACTAGCAATTAAATCTTTACTAGCTTTATTATAGTAATCTATTGAACCATATAATTTACTATCGAATAAATCAAGGTCTAAACCAATATTATAAGTACTAACACGTTCCCAACGTAAATCCGGATTGCCTAAACCATTAAGAAAAGCTCTAAAACCTCCATGAACAGGACTAAAAGAAGGACTCAAGCTTATAGTAGGTATTGTAGCTTCTGCATTTACAACATTACCATTTTGGCCATTGGTAACTCTAAGTTTTAAACGATTAACAAAGTCAACATCTCTTAAGAAGTTTTCTTCACTAATGTTCCAGCTAGCTCCAATAGACCACATAGGGTTATAACGTTGGCTCTTATCTTCAACAATAAAGTTAGCTCCATCAGAACGTGCACTACCAGAAATGGTATACTTGCCATCATAGGTGTATGCAAAATTCCCAAAATATGAATAATAACGATCATCACTTCTTCTGAAAGCTCTACCATCACCAACTCCACCGGCACCCCATATTGGTTGCCAAGGTTGATTGTTTGGAACAGCATAAGTGAAGTTATCTTTGTTAAAGCCATAGGTCCTTACCCCACCTGTAAATTTAGTGGTGCTAGAAGTTCTTTCTATACCTCCTAAAATGTTGATATAATGTTTGCCAAACATTTTATCATAAGTTATTAAGTTTCTTAAAGAAAGATAATCGGTTTCACCAAAGGAATTGTCTAAGATGGCTCCAGTAGGAATACGAGAATTTCCTAAATTACCCGTTACTGGGTCATAATTGGGTATTTCGAATCCATTAATGACTTGAAATTTAACATAAGACGTTTCAGGGCCATAATAATTATTAGAATTGGCATCATATTTCTGATAGGTAAAACTTGGTTTAACCATTAACCCATCTATAATTTTAATATCTAATCCAGCACTAACTCTTAAATTGGTTTCCTTAGTAACAAATTCTGTATCCCTGGCATCCCTAAGTGGGTTATAAGTAATATCGTCGTAAGGCAGGCCATTAACACTATTAGCAAAAATCTCTAAATACTTGGCATCGTATGTAGGATGATATACGGAAGCATAAGTGCCATCTTCATTTATCAATCGATCATAGGGTTGTAAGTTCTGTATTGTATTAAACCCAATACCCGCAGTTTCTCTTCTAGATTTATCTAACATTCCACTAATGTTTAATGTTAACCAATCTGAAATTTTATACTGGTTGTTAAGGTTAATTAATAATTGATTGTCTTCAGTCCCTATAAATGCACCTGTATTATCGTTATATAACACAGATAACCTAGTATTGCTATTTTCAGTAGAAGTGCCAAAAGACAAATTATATTGTTTTTGAATAGGAGCAACTAATAAATAATCTTTAGCATCTAAAAGGCTATTATTGTTAGACAATCTAGAAATAATGGAATTTAATTCTGCCTGGGTTATATCGCCATTATAAGCATCAAAATAAGCTCTAGCCCCTTGAGAATAAGCTGTATTTCCATTTCTGTTAACATTTTGTCTGTCAAACAATGTATTTGGAGCAGGATAAGGCAACATAAAACTACTACTAGTACCATGTCCGCCAGGTATCCATACGGTAGCCTCATATGCTAATTGTGTTTTGGAATCAGCAGTTGTGATATTACGATCTAAATCCATTTTAGGACGCATTTTAACTGAAGAGGTAAAACCAATTTGCATTTTACCTTTCTTTGCTTTTTTTGTTGTAATTACAATGACACCGTTTGCAGCTCTTGCTCCCCAAATAGAGGCAGCAGCAGCATCCTTAAGAATATTTATGCTTTCAACATCGTTAGGGTTAATGGTATTAAAGTTGTCTACTTGAATTGGAAATCCATCAACTACCAGAAGCGGTGCCCTATTTGAAGAAATAGTTCCAACACCCCTAATAGCTATATCGTCCAAATTAATTCTACCATCAGCATCTTCAACCACTTGAATACCAGGAGCAATACCCTGAAGTACAGAACCTATATTTTGAGTTACCGTATTTTGAATTTGCTCTTTTTTAATTGGAGTAAAAGAACCAGTACTACGTTCTTTAGCAATTCTTTGGTATCCAGTAACAATAACTTCTTCAAGTTCACTTACATCCTCTTGCATTGTGAAGTCGTATATTGTTTTTCCTTCCTGCACAAGTTGTTGTGCTGTTTTAAAACCTACGCCTGTTACAACTATTATTTCACCTAGATTTGCATTAAGCTTAAATTTACCATCAAAATCTGTATAGGTTCCCCTAATAATGTTTTGACCAATTACAGAAGTATCAGTAGTAGTATAAACACTTAAACCAGCAATTGGAACTCCTTGACCATCTATAATAGTCCCTGTAACTGGTATACCCTGCTGTAAGCCACCAACTGTTATTGCTTTTATTAAAACATTATTAGTGTTGGGAGATAATTCAACTTGAAATTCACCATGCGATAAACTCTTTTGAAGTAATTCATTTATTAAAATACTTCCTTTTTTAAGATTCACTTTTGGGAAATCTTTAAAAGTATCTACCTGATAAATAAAAGTATAATCTGTTTGGTCAGAAATAAGTTCAAAAACCTCATCTACAGTTAATACTTTATCATTTTCTATCTTTATTTTTGTGTTTTGAGAAAACACCTCATTTGCAGGGGTGAAACCAAAAACCATTGAGCAAAACAAAAAAATAAAACTCTTCATAGCCATAATTAGTAACTTATCCTTATAAAAGAAAAAAGGATTCTTTAATTTAATTTCCATAAATTTACATTGTTTATTAGTTAGTTAACGATTTAATTGATTAATAATGTTTAAGAAAGGGAGTTGAGGTGTTGTTTTGTGGTAAAGTATAAACCCTCACTTCCTTTTTCTTTTTTATCTTATTAAAATTGTTTTTCCATCTATATTATAATTATTAATATAATTAGTATTCTTTATATTGATTAATATTTCTTCTATATTCTGGTTTTTACTTGACACTCCGGTAAAACGAATATTTTCTAATTCTTTATCCATAAAAATAATATCCACATCATACCATCTAGATAGTACTTTTGCAATTTCTTTTAAAGGTAAATTTGTAAAGGTGAAAATTCCTTTCCTCCATGAGACAACTTTTTTCACATTAACATTAGTAATATTAATTGTGTTGTTTTGTCCTTTAGTATTTATTTCGGATTGCTCACCTGGTTTTAAAGTAGCCTTTTCAAAACCATTGTTTATTGCGATACTGCCCTCAGATAATGTAGTTAAAATACGTGGTTCATCTTTATAAGCCTTGATATTAAACTCAGTACCCAACACCTCTATTTCTTGCATTTGTGTATTAACAATAAATTGAGCGCCGTTATGGTTAGCACTAGGAGAAACTTCAAAATAGGCTTCTCCATATACCAACTCAACTTTACGTGATTCTCCTTTGGCAAAAGCCACTGGGTATTTAAGTTTAGATTCAGAATTTAACCAAACTTTTGTACCATCGGGTAATTGCACATAAAACTCACCACCTCTTGGGATGGTTAAATAATTGTATTTAATCTCGCCTTTTAAAATTTTAGCATCCCTATAAACTACACCTACATCATTAGCTTTCACGTTGTTGTTCACAAAGTCTTTACCTGTTTCAAGAAAGATGTCGGTTCCATCTTCTAAAGTCAATGTTGCTTTGTTAGATCCAATTTCAATATCATTATTAATTAAAGTTGGCTGTGCAATAGTTATAATATTAATGGAATTGTTTTTTTCTCTCTTGTTTATAAAGACAATAGAAAGACTAACAAATAAAATTACAGACGCCGCAACAGCATATTTCCAAAAGGATGTATTCCTTTTAATGGGTTTAATTTTACTTTCTAAGTCATCCCAAGAAACAAAATTGGCAGATTGTGCAGACCTGAATTGTTCAATGCTGTAATTTGTTACAACATAATGTTTAAAAACAAGTCGGTTTTTTTCTTTTTCATTCAACCAGTTATTTAGTACTTGTATTTCTTCACTATTTATCTGATTAGTAAAGTACTTAATAACTAATGCTTCTATTTTATAGTCAATCATAAAATAACAAAATATACTTATAAGACGCTTATATCTAAAATTACCCTAGTATAAATTTCATTTTTTTTATAGATTTACCCCATCTTCAATAATGGAAATGAAAAATAGCGAAGAAAATATTGAGTTGTTAGTGCAAAATTTTAAAAACGGTAGCACCTTAGCATTTAAAATACTGTTTGAGAAATATCATGTTGAACTTACAGCTTTTATAAATAGCTATACGAATGATGAAGCATTGTCGAAAGATATTGTTCAAGAATCATTTGTTAAATTATGGGATGCAAGAGCAAATATTAAAAGCGAAAACTCAATATCAGCATATTTATACAAGATAGGCTATTATATTTTTATTGATAATTATAGAAAAAACAAGAAAGAGTCTGAAATGATAGATTCTTTAACTTACAAAGCACTTTCAAGTTTCGAAGAAACTGATACTATTTATTTAAAAGAACAAAGATTAAAAAAAATTTATTCAGCCATTGAGAATTTACCACCTCGATGTAAGGAGATTTTCAAAATGAGTAAGCTTCAGGGCTATAAATATTATGAAATTGCGAAAATGTTAAAGATAACTGAAAAAGCAGTTGAATCGCAAATGTCAATAGCCTTTAAAAAAATAAGAAGTGAAATAAATAATAATAATTCATTATTATTATTTTTTAATTTAATGGCATATAAATTTGATTTAAAAACCGGTATCAAACGGTCTATAGATTGAAAAACCTCTAGTAGAATTTTCTAAAAGAGGTTTTTATTACTTAAAAAATTATTAGTTGTTTCAGTTTTTCAGCCTTCTTTGTTGTTCTGCATAAGGAATACCCGTTGTAATCCAGTCTTCTGCTTCCTCTCCTTTAAGATAATGGCCAAACCATTTTAAAATGCGTTGTTGGTAATCTATCCTGTTTTTGTCGGCTCTTAACCCATGTCCCTCTTTGGCATAAACCAATAAAACAAATGGTTTCCCAGCCCTTCTGGCAGCATTGTAATATTCAATACCTTGGGCCCAATTTACATTTAGGTCATTGTCGCCTACCTCAAATAGAATAGGGGTGTTCAACTTTTCTATTTGCATAACAGAAGAGTTTTTAATATAGTTTTCAGGCGATACCCAAGGTGCCGAGTCCATGCGTTCTTGGCCTACTTCAAAGTGGTCATTTTCAGGTCTACCGCCAAAAGCAGGGGTTATAGCTAAATTCATACTAATTAAATCGGTTAAACCAGCTCCGGCTACACTGGCTGCAAAAATATTGGTTTGCGTTGGCACATAACCCGCTTGATAGCCTCCCCATGAATGACCTATTAAGCCTACCTTTGAGGGGTCAACATCACCTAAATCAATAACAGCACTAACAGCGTTTTCTAATGTTTTTGTTGAAGAAACACCAGGATTACCAGCGATAAAATCGATATCTGGGTTGAAAACAAAGTATCCATTTTGTGTCCAAACGGTTGTGTTGTAATAATCGGTTTTAGAAGGCATGATATATCTGTTTAATCCTCTTGTTAGTTTTTCATAGATATAGGTTATCATGGGATATTTTTCCCCTTCCTTATAATTAGCTGGATAGTACAAAATACCTTGAGCTTCTTTTCCTAATGCGTTAGTAAAGGAAACTAATTTTGCTTTTCCCCAATTATAATTTTTTTGGAAAGGATTGGTATTGCTTATTTTTAAGGGATTTGTAAAAGTGCTATTGGTTACAAAAAGATTAGGTGATTGCTCATACGATTGTTTTACAAAAATCATATTATTTGCATCCTTAGCTTTCATTAACCTTGTAATTGAAGCATCTTCAAAAATGTGCCTTTTTATTTCTTTGCCGGGAATTCCAGAAGCATACCCTGTTTGCTTCGAATATTTTCCAAACAGTGAGAAATAAATTACTTCATCAGTAGCTATTAATGGTTCATCTCTGTCTAAAGAAATAATTCGATATACAATGTTTTCGTCCTTTCCATTTGTTATTTTTCTAATATGGCCCGTATTAGTGAATACCTGCCAAACATCAAACTCAGAATAGATAAAAAAGGATTTACTATCCTTACTCCATCCGCCAAAACCAAAGGCTCTTTTTTGTGGTAAAGGGTGGTCGTCTTCAAAATTTATAAAAGTAGCATCAATATTTTTAGTGATGTTGCTAGTTGTTTTAGAATTTATATCGAATAAATGTAAATGGTTGTTTTTTAGGTAAACAAAAAAGGTATTGTTAGGGCTCACTTCCCATGTATCAAAAATGTTTTCCAACACTTTAGTTTTTACTCCAGTTAACGAGTTAATGACATAGGCATCATAGGATGGTCTTCCAAACATGGCTTCAAAGTCATATGGTGTGCCGTCTAAACCTATCATAACTTGATTGTTTTGTTGAATTTTAACATCATCAACAAGTAAATCGTTAAGCTGAACAATCTTATTTTCCTTTAAATGCCAAACAGCATTCTTTGGGGTTTCAATATCTTTCATCCTGCTCCTTTTTTGGGCAGGGATAATAACAACATCTCTGCTGTTCCATATTTCAAGATCAGGCGATTCAATTTTGTCGGTATCTGTAGCTGTTGAATCCTTTTCTTTATTTTCTTCTGATACTTTTTTGTTCCAACTAAAAGTCTTAAAAAAGATATGAT
Organism: Aestuariivivens sp. NBU2969; assembly: GCF_019931125.1. Lineage (NCBI taxonomy): Bacteria > Pseudomonadati > Bacteroidota > Flavobacteriia > Flavobacteriales > Flavobacteriaceae > Aestuariivivens > Aestuariivivens sp. NBU2969. Next base: position 30,636 of record NZ_JAIOUU010000015.1, on the reverse strand, counting down.
TACCATTATCTGATATTGAAATTCTATCAGGCAGAATTCTGGTTTCTAAAGGGAAGTTTTTGAAATCATTTTGATTAAAAACAAAAGAAGAGGTGTTTTTCTTACCTATGTTGTTCCAGGCCAATAGATCATAAGTATTGTTTTCATAATCCTTATTTTCAACCTTTCTTCTAACAAATAACGTGTTGCTTTTTTCAAACCAATTCAAACCTGAATACTCTACATCTTTTTGATCCAATACTTTTAGGCTTCCAGTGTTAGGGTTATATAGCTGAATGGTATTACCAATATTGTCTTCTGTTTTAATTAGCATTGCTAACAAATCACCTTTAGGTTGCCATCTAAATTCTGTAATATTTCCAAATGTTAGATTGGTGCTAGTCTCTAAATTTTTAACCATTAGTGTTTTTGTATTATTGTTTTCTTTTACTAAGGCTATAAAATTTTCAGTACCGCTAATATTAAAATATGAATAATCTTCTAAATTAACAGTATCCATTGATCTAAGGTTCAGTAAGACGGTTTTTCTAGGTTTTTTGTCTTTACTTTTTTTAATACGTTTTGCTTCTTTTCCAGAAGGAACAATATCGTAGGAAAACCACATGCTTTTTGCTGAAAAACTGCTTTTCGCAGCATTTATTATTGTATCTAACGTACCTGACTTAGTATTATACAAATAAGTGGTTTGATCACCTTCTTGTGTGTTGATTTGATATTTTAACCAGTTTCCATCATTGGATATCGTATAATTGTTAATACTTTCCCATTTTTCATAGTCATTAGGAGTTACTGTTTTGAGTGAATCTTGAGCTTTAATGTCAAAACTATTTAAACTTAAAATTAAACTAAGAATTAAGAGGATTAAAGTGTGTTTTTTTGAGTTTGTTTTTTGCATTACCAGTGGTTTTTAAATTAATTTTAAGAAATTACGAAAACAACTACATATACCTTATAAATTATTAGGTTAGAGGCGTTTTTACCATTTTTTTAACTTTTTATGCTATGAAGCAAGTAAATAACAGCTTTAAACACGTGATGTGATAAGCAATTTTTATTTAATAAAGATTAAACAACTTGACCAAAATTTCCTGAGCAGTTTTTTATTTAGATTTTACTACCATAAAAATAATAACTTAAACTAAAGTATAATAGTGAAATTTAGGGAGACTTGTTTCAATTATAAATTTTATAAATTGTAATAAAAAAGGCTCCTAAAATTATTTTTTAGAAGCCTTTTTTATTAGCTTATTATTTTTATCCTATTTTATTATCTAGGTCTAGAATAGATATTGGAAGGCCAATCAATACCATCTGTTCTTGTAAATCTCACCGTTCCTGTTTCATCATAAGCATCGGAGTAAGTGTACCAAAACTCGATATCCATAGAAGGGCCATTGATATTGGAAATGGTCCAATGCTCTGAACGGGTACCTTCCACATAGGTCTCTCCGTCTAGAAAATCAAAATATAATTTGCCTGCTGTTCCATAATAATAATCCCATAAAACATTTGACATACTATAAACTTGGTTACCCAAATGGGTAATGTTAACAGAGCCTGTTTTACCTACATAAACACCGCCCCAAGTTTCAGCACCACCGCTTACTACAATCCATTCAAAATCAAAAGTACCTTCCCAAACAGGAGGCGCATAGTCCTCTACTCTAACTTTCATACCAAATCGGTTACCCACCTTAGTGGACTGTCTAGAATCTAAAGTGGTACCATCCTTAGCTGTAATTACATAGTACAATAGAAAAATATCTCCCTCTCTAGCTAAAACATTAGTTCTACTATTTTTAAAGTCATTTAAATATAATGCGTAAGCATCATCGGCCTTAATACTATAGGTGAATTCTCCTGACTCTGGAACATTTACTGAGCCTATCATTTTACCATTTGTATTAAACGGAGCGGTATAATTATAACCATCTTTTTCTTCAACAGTAAGATAAAAATCTACTTTGGAAAAGTTTTCTGCTGAAACATTAGATTTCAGACTCATGTTTATTTCTACTTCATCATTTCCCCAATAATCTTGATTGGTAAGTAAGTCATGATACCAAATAAAAGTTTCTTTATCTTCAACTGGAGTGAACGCAATTCTCGTTTTTTCTTTCCAGTTAACTACTTCTTCAATTACTGAATCATCACTTTCATCACAAGAGTTTAGTAAAAAAATGGCACTAAAAAATAAAAAATATTTAAAAATTATTTCTCTTTTCATAATTAGAATAGTTAGTTGTTAATTTATGTTATTCTGTGGTTTAATTATTATTAATACGAGGAATTTAAAAATACCCTATAAAATTTTTTGTTTTTTTCTTGATTAATGCCCGAACAACTCTTTTAATTTAGTATCCAATTCATCTTTGGTTGGGTTTCTTAAAAGAATGGTGTTGTTATTATCAATCAAAAATGTAGTTGGTAAATGAGGCACACCGTAACTTTTGGCTACAGGGCCGTAAGCCCTGCCTTCTGCAGCATCAAATACATGAATCCATGGGGTTTCATCTTCCTCTATAGCTTTACGCCATTGTTCTTCAACATCGGCAGTACCAATACCAACAATTTCAAAACCGTCTTTTTTGTATTGCTTACGTAATTCTTTTAAATGTGGAAATGACGTTCTACAAGGGATACACCAAGAAGCCCAAAAATCGACTAACTTATATTTTGCATTTACTTTTGATAAAGCCAGTTCATTCCCTTCAACAGTATTAAGGGTAAAGTCCGGAGCAGTATTGCCTATCCCTAAGTTTTCAAAATTGTCTTTATAAACTTTGGTGATATGATGTTTGAAAAATACCGTCTCTCTGGCGTTACCAGTAAAAAGGTTGTAATACCCCTTTAATTCATCTTTAGTCATTCTGCCTTCAGTGTACTGATACCCTAAAATATGCACTGCTATGGGAGAGCCTGGGTTGTTTCTAACAAAGTCTTTTTTTGCTTTTACGTACCTATCCATTCGCTCCTTGCTAAGTGGCATTAGCTCTTTTTGAAGGCTTTTAGCTTTTTCAAGATCTTCAGCGCTTTTAGTTTTTTTCGCTTGAGCATAAAGTTCCCTGACTTTAGCAAGGGTTTTGTATTTAGGATCCTCTAGTATAGCCTGGGTCTGCGCTTCTATGGCTGCAAATTGGTCATGACTTTTTGAACCGGAAACCTTAGAATTAAATTGCCAATTACTTGCTTGTACCTCAGACCAATCGATGTCTAAAGTAATGTGACTATTTTCAAGAAAAAATCTACTAATCTTGCCATCAATTGATAAATTAACCATATCTGGAAAATCAACTTTTCCGGTAAATTCAAAAGTACCATTTACAATTTGCGTACTGTCTATCACGGTAACTTTTTCACGATTACCGTAATCAGTCATTTTAACAAAGCCTTGATCAAGTCCTTTTATGGTACCTGAAATTATATATCCAGCCTTCTCTCTACTTTGAGTTGTATAGTCTTTGCATGCAGTAATTAAGGTAAAAACAATTAAAACAACTGTAATTCTCAGTACAAAATTCTTCATGGTATATAAGGGTTAAATACCTAACTCATTAAACAATTCAGTTAATTTACTATTTGAAGGCCTTGGAGCGTTTTTCTCAACAATATTACCATTAGGGTCCAATAAAATGAATTGAGGAATGGCATTAATCATATAATCTCTAACAAAATCAGAACTGAAGTCATTATTGGCTATTAATTGAATGCCTGAAAGCTCTTTATCTTTGACCATGTTTTCCCATTTCTCTTTGTCTTTCATTTTATCAACCGAAAGACTAACGAAATGAATATTTTTTCCATGATATTCTTCTTCTACCTCTTTTAAAAAAGGAATTTCATATTTACAAGGGCCACACCAAGTAGCCCACACATCAATATAAACATATTTTCCCTTTAAATCATCTAACGATGTTTTACCCCCATTAATATTTTCATAATTAAAAAACTTTGGAGAAGGCTGTCCTTTTGCTAATTTTCTCAGGCCTTCATAAATTTCTGATATCTTATTATTATTTTCATCATTTGTAGAGGCTTTGCTAAATAATTCATAATACAAATTAATATCGTTAACATATTTAATGTCAAAAATGGCTGCATCAAATAGTAGGTCGTTCTTTATAACAGGGTCTTTTGCTAAGGAGACCGCTTTTAAATAAGCAATATTCCTGTCTAAAGAATCTTTTTTTACTATTTCAGAAGCTTTTTTTCTGTAGAATGATTTTACTAAGCCTTTATAATTCGTTGAGAAATCATAATCTTCTTTATTATTATAATCTACACTTACTAGCTCGCTTAAAAAACTATCCGAAACCTTAAAGTCTTCATTGTTTACATAGTAAGCATGTGACCTTTCATAAGAACCTAAGGTGTTAAGGTACTCATAATTAATATCCTTTACTTCCTGTCCTTTAAATAATTCAGGTATCCCAACATAGTTAGAAACAAAATTTGTTTTGGCTTGTTTTATATCATTACATTTTGCTTTGAACGCATCCTCTTCCAACTTAAAAAACTCCTTTCTGTCTCCACTTAATTCAGAAGATAACTTATTTTTTTCTCTAAGGTAATTACTAACTTCATGACCTTTTCCTGTTAAAGTTAAAGTGTTTTTAAAATCTTTGGCATCATAATTTATTTGAATATCGTTACCTGCTTCAATATAAATTAAATCATAATTATTTGAATCGTAAAAACTATAAACCCCCGGGTTTACTCTTAGGGTATCTCTAAAGCTTCCATCTTTATCAATTTTTAGTTGTTTTCTTGTTTTTCTGTCTGAACTAATTAAAGAAAGTTCAGCATCATTACTGTTTAAAATTTTCCCTGAAATAACAGCATAATCAATTGTTGTTTCGTCCTTACAGGATATTACTGCAAATGCAAAAAGGGCTAATATGATTTTTCTCATTTTTAAGTATATTTTAGTTTTTTATTTATTAAAGTTATTAGTTAAAGGGAGTAATTATTTCATACCAGATTTTATATTTTAACCAGTTAAAAATTATTTATTAAGGAGATATAATTTTATATATCTGATTATTTACCTTTAAGAAATAAATTCCAGAAGACAGCTTATTTGAAAACGAAATTTCTGTAGTACGGTTTGCTGAATTGTACTTTTTAGGATTAATGGAAATGTTTACACCATTAATACTTAATAAAGCAAATTCATCGGTTTCTTTTGTATTTGTAATTTTAATTAAGTTATTTACTAAAGGGTTTGGGTAAACAATCCTATTAATAATGTGTTCATCATTAGTTGAAAGTGTAGAATCAAAATAAGTCTTTGCATAATTAAAGGCATCAATACCTACTTGTTCTCCGATAATTCTACCTGGAATATCATCAGCAGGTGGGTGAATACCCCCCCAAATTCTAGATAAACTACATTGGTCTGAAGCATCTCTATAGGTTGCCCACTGTAAAACAACATCTTGCGATGGGCCATTTTCAAAAACTAAAAACTCATCTTTTCTAGCAACAAACTCACCCATACCGCCCGGAAAGTAAGCATCACCTGTAATTCTAGTTAAAACTTCGGCAGCGGCTCTTGAATATGTAGAATGACCTGACACATAACCAGCAAAAGGAGGGGTAACAAAGCTTTGACGCTGATATGGCATCCAGTTTTCAGCAAGTATCCAATCTACTCCAGCAATATCTGTAGTTGGGTTTGGGATATAATCGTGTCCTTTCCATGAATATAATTTAATTTTACCCACATTTTCATTATTGCTACCAGCTAAAGGATCTCCAGCTTGAACTACTTCTATAAAACCATTTTCTAAAGGAATACCAGCAATATTATAATTACTAAGGTCACTATTGGTGCACTGTCCCATTTCTGCCATGTATCTAATAGCTGAAACGGGTCTTATGTAGTCATACCAGCCTTTTATACCCCAAGCGGTAATAGCTGCATCGTGCATTGCGCCTCCAAGTGTAAAATAACTTTTTACATCCCATTCTAAATCTGAAAGAACTTCGCCTTCCCCTTGAAATTTTTTCACTAATAGACCATGGTCGCTCACATAATTTAGTAATGTAAACCAATGTCCAGGAGGGGTTTCTGAATCTGGTCCATCTGCCCAAAATTCTGCTAAAACCCTGCCATAATCCCCTCGTGGAACTATCTGTTCTTCATATGGTGAACCTGTATGCGGGTTAATACCATATCCTGTTCCAATATCACCACCGTTAATGGTATTATAAAAATTGGGATATTCATTTATATCGGCAGGTAATTGGTCTATAGAAATGTTTCCTATAGAATTAGGTGAGATGTCTATCATAACACCATCTGTAGGATCTAAATGTGACCCCCAAATTGATACCAATGAAAATCCCCATTTGTAATTATCCCCATTTGTAGTAACTGTATTGGGATCCAATAATGGAGGTGTTCCAGGGTCATGGTATACGTGATAAGATGATCCATCTCGAGAAAAAGTGGTTTTATTATTGTTCTGTAGTGAAAACGGAATTACATTTCCCCATTCGGGACTCAAAAAGTCTGGAGTTGAACCAGGTATTAAATTCCCACTTTGATCGATAAAAGTTTCTAAACTTAATGGTTGCCATCTGTTCGGATCTGTGATCGTAGTGTTCCCTGGTAAATCTATTGGTAATGGTTGGTTTGCCGGTTGGTAATAAGCATTATCATACCCCGTAGCTTCTCTGGCTCCATCAACATAACCAAAATTGATAAGGTTTTGAGCTATATAATTTCCTAAAGCTGCAGGATTGTTATCAGAATAATCAGTAGATGTAAAGTTTTTATCGTAACCCATATCATCCATAAGTAAGTCGAATAAAACATAAGATTCTTCTTTACCCGGAGAATTAGAAAACCTATGCTTTAATAATCCATAAACAGCATAACTTAATGTTTTTGCTCTATTATCTTCTAGGTCCCCAGAATTGGTAAACCCGTCAAAAGGTGTGAAATAGTTTCCTAATTGCTTGCCCAACATATAGGTTTTACTTCTTCCTGTAGTATCATATACAGACCAAGAATCATACATGGCAATGCTGGTATGGAATAAATTTCTTGCATGTACAGTAGGTCTAGCAAAATCATTTCTTATAGCCTCAAGTAAAACTTCATTCCAAAGCCTCGCGATAGATGCGTTTCCACTAAGAGAAACATCAGCAGCAGACAAAGAAATATTTAATTCAACAGGTAAAGTTGAACAGCCATCTGTTTCTGTAGCTATTACTTTACCTGTACTGGCAATGTCCCATTTAATTTTTACAGTATTAGTTCCTTGTCCTTCTAGTATATGTCCTCCTTCTGCTTGCCATACTATAGTAGAATTTGAACCTAGTGGATAGGTGTAATTTTCTTCAGCTAAAAAAGTACTTGTATTATTTCCAGTGATTGGTTTAGGCTCTAAATAATTACAGGAGCCATCATCTACGGTTGCAGATGGATTATAATTACAACTGTTTGGGTCGGTACAGCCCATTACTTTTACACTAGGACTTATTCCTAAATACTGATAATCAGCTCCTTCAGTAACCAATATATGAGAATTAACATTTATATTTGTATAATTGTCACTAATTCCTGAAGGCCATTCTATACTTAAAGAAGTTATCTCTTCTGCTTCTCCTAAACCAAAATGGACAGATTGTAAACTTTGAGAATACAATCCCATTCCTGAATAGTATTTCGTAAAGGTGCCTTTTGTCGTTGTTATTTTTAACTTGGTACCTATGCCGTCTCTGTTAGAAGAAACCCCCTTTAGTTTTATTTTAACCCAATTTAAATTTGTTTCTTGAAAACCATTAATCAATTTATTGTCATAAAATGAAGAAGGAGTATTGAAGTAACTATTTGAAAAAAATATATCAAGGTCACCATCATTATCATAATCGAAAACTTCTGAAGAATATGATACTGTTTCTTCAATACCTATACCTGATGCTGCTGTAATGTTTTCAAAATTGTTTCCACCGTTGGCATGTAAATTTTTATAAATAACATTTACCTTTTCTCCAAGTATTGTTTCTCCAGTACATACCAAAAGGTCATCGTCGCCATCATTATCAAGATCTGCAAATCGAGTATCCCAAGCCCAATCTGTAGGCAAATAAATATTTGAAGTTCCAAAATATTGAAAAGTGTTATCTGAATTTCCTTCAACAATGGTGTTTGTTACAGTGTCTGTGATATAAAAATCTAAAATATTATCAAGATTATAATCTCCAACGGCAATTCCCATGGCATCAATATTTATGTCTAACCCATAGCTACTGGAACTTTCAATAAACCAACTGCCATTATAGTTTATGTATAAATCATTTCCTTGGGAAAAATCATTTGTAACATATAAATCCATATAACCATCTTTATTAACATCAATAGGAATAGCCATAAAAGAGTTTTTGTCTTCATTATGCAGATTAACATTTTCAGTAGTTTCTGCAAATGTTTCATCACCTAAGTTTTTATACAACCTGTTGCCACAACCAGATTTAAAGTCTGCTATGTAAATATCTAAAAATCCATCATTGTTATAATCAAACCAAGTAGCGGTGGTATTTGCACAGTTGTCAATTGATGGGAAACCTGCACTGGTGGTAACATTTGAAAATGTTCCATTCCCATTATTCTTATACAATTGTATTTTGTAAGCATTCGTTAAAAATAAATCTGGATATCCATCATTGTTAAAATCGCCCCATGAAGCGCCAAACTTATATCCTATATATGCAGGTATCTGATTTATTTCACCTATTGGTTCACTATATAAATTATATAATCTAGCTTCTAGTGTAACGTCTGTAAATGTACCATTGTTATTGTTTTTAAATAATCTACTATACGTAAATGGTTTACCTTCCTCATCTAAAGAACTGGAAACTATAAACAAATCTAAATCATTGTCATTATCGTAGTCAGCAACAGAAACACCTTTATTATCCTTAAATTCGGCATCACCAAATCTGTTACTTGTTTTTGTAAAAGTTTGTGTGTTAATAACTGCTGGGATAAGAAACAAAAGAGAAATTGTAAATTTTATAAATAAGTTTGTATTATAAATCCACATAAATAATAAAGAAATAAAATAATTAACACAAAATTTTTTAATTCACTTAGAGGTTTATCTAAATTTTCTATCTAACGTTTTAAGTGATTATATTAGTTCCATCATGCAATTAATAAGATATATGCATTTTTTATTTTTTTGAAATCGGTTATAATGCCTTTATCGTAAAATCAATTTATTAAATGTTAAAACCCAAAATTTATTAATCAATTTCAACAATACTAATAGTTTTAAAATGAGAAGGGATACAGGCTACACTATCGTATTAAATAGGATTAATTTTTTAATTGCAATAGTTTACAAATTAAACCTAACTAGTTGTTTTTCACAAAAAATAAATGGAAACAGATTTAGTTGTTATGATTTACCTCAACTTTCCATTCACCAGGCTCTAAAATAATAAAATTAAAATTCACAAGAGTTGTGCCTGGATTACTTACGTTGTTAAAGGAATAATTCATATTGCATTCAAAAGGTACATTGGTTCCTTTAAAAATACCTAAATCTTGATCGATCCAATAATTTCCACTATCTCCAATAGTATTTGTTGGTATTCTAATTCTTTGACCATTAACCCTAACTTCAATAGTAACTTGATTAATAGCATCACCAACTTTTCTTATTTTGTAATTACGAACTCCCATATCTGTAATTACTCTATACATTTGAGATTTAGGTTTTCCTATGTATTCATCATCTTTCCATATGCCTTTTTTAATTACTTTTTCGCCTTCTACATTTGCTGTAAAAACGCCTTCACCATTTCTTTTTCCTTTTTTCCAATTACCTTCATAAAAAGAGCCATTAGCATAAGTCATAATTCCATTGCCATGAGGGAATCCTTTTTTAAATTCTCCTTCATAAGAATCAATGCCCTTCGCAATACCAATACCATTTGCAATTCCATTTTTACACTCACCAGAATAAGTTCCAGAAATATTTTCCAATAAAACCTTACAATCTTCTTGTGCAGCAACTAAAGAAATGTTTAATAAGAAAAAGAATAACATGCACAGATTAAGTTGATTTTTCATAATATTTTTATTTCATTTTAATTAATACGAAAAAAAACTAATTTACCCTATACCCAATAATAAGCTTTCGACAAATAATACACTAATAATTTAAAAGAAATACCTTCAAAGTGTTATGCTATTTATTTTATTTTAGCTTCAACTCTTGATCTACTCAAAAAGGTTGTTAAATACTTAATGAAGAATGTAGTTTTTAGTTATACCATGTTTTTTACCTAATGCAAAACAATAAACATATGCCTTTAAAATTTAATTTTTTTAATGAGGTAAATAAAAAATTAATTAGTTAGAACTAAATTCTTAAGCTTTATTTTTTCTTTTTTGGTTTGCTAGCTTTGGCAGTAGGGTTAAAGGCAACGCATAAGTCTAGCCAGTAGCTTAGGTCGTTATCAGAATCAAAACCTTCGGGAGTTACAAAAATATAGCCACGCATAGGACGACCTGTAAAATCCATGGGCAGGCATTCAGGTTTGTTTAATACAGTTTCATATACAGCTTGACCTATACGGGCCATTAATAAGCTATCACCATATTTTTTGTCGATGTGGATTCCGCATAACATTTTGTTATCCATTTTAAAACAGAGCCCCCCCATCATTTTAAGTTCAGAAAAAACGATATGCTTGTCTTTCAAATGGCGCCTAATGCGGTCTGCTAAATATTCATCGTAAGCCATGGTTAACGGTTTGTTTTATTTACGATTCTCCTAAAAATACTGTACAAAAAGGCATTGGTTTTTGCATAATGAAATGCAATAAAACAGACTATTAGCATAAAACCAATAGCGCCTATAATGGCTTCGGTAGGGGTTAAGGATTTATAAAAATAACGTTTTAAGCCAAAACCTGTATAGCTACCATAAATGATGATGAAGTGTACCACATAAATAGATAAGGTTTTTTGACCAATTTTAGTAACTAAGGATTGTTTTAAAAAACGTTCGAATGTATAAAAAAAAGCAAAAAGTATTAAAACATTACCAAATCTGGTAAAAAGATAATTGTAGTTGGCTGATGCGTTTAACAATTCAAAACCGGTCATGTGATATAATTTTATTAAGAACCAGGACGAACAATTAATGAGTAATCCTCCAATAACAAAAAAAGCAATAATGGTAAACAATTTAAATTTTGGTTTTTGCAAATGCCTAAAGAATACCGTAGCCAGCCATGCGCCATAGGCCATATAGCCAAACCAGGGCAATATAGTAAATACCGAACCGTGTGATTTGCTCATATAGTTTCCTATGAACAATGGAACCGAGGGTAACGATAGGGTTCTGTATAGTGGTTCGGTCAAGAAGCAGGCAGTCCCCAATAGGACTAGCACCAAAGACAAAACATAAGATTGTCTTTTTAGTATAACATATAGTCCTACCGAAATAATTAATGATAAACCAATACATTGCAGTACATCTACAGCTAAAAAATTAAAGTTAAAATGTCCGGTTAACCAACCAATTAAATTGATGCGTAGGCTGTAACCAATGCCAATAAGTAGTAGCCCCCTTAACAACCCTTTTTTAATTCTAGGTTTATCATCCCCTTTTGCATAAGCCCTCAATAATAAATACATAAATACCATTCCTGAAATGGTAAAGAATGTAGGGGCCGTTATGCCTCGAAAATAAACCCAAATTGTATAAATAATATTCGATGGGTCTCTGTAAATAGGATCTATTAAGGTATCAATAAAATGCCCTTGGAGCATCATTAAAATGGCAAATGCCCTAACAGTATCAATAAAATACAGTCTAATGGTTTGCAAAATAATTGGTTTGGTTAGGGTAAATATACTCAGCTAAAATGATATATTTATAAAATATTTTTGAATCAATAGGACTTTTATGGAGCAACTCCTAAGTGATTTTTCATCGTTTGTGTGGGGTTTTCCTTTGTTGGTGCTATTAATAGGAGGTGGACTATATATATATTAAAAGATTATGTGTTGTTATTGAGTATATTGATTTTTAGTACCTCACCCCTGTTTTCCTAATCCTAGTAAGCGGCCAAGTGTAGGGCGTTTCTTTTTGCAGCCATAATAAGCACTATTACAAATATTTATATATTGCAAGTATTATTTTAGGGGTTACAACAACTTTAATTATGGCACCAAGGGTAGTGAATGAAATTAAAGTGTATTTTCAAAAAGTTAAATAATTTTCAATTAATCAAAGGTGTTGTAAATATTAACCAAAAATAATTAATCAAACCAATTAAAGTATGACTAAAAATAACGCAAAGTCCTATTGGAAAGAAAACATCAGGTACGTTTTAATTCTTTTGGCCATCTGGTTTTTGGTATCCTACGGGGCAGGGATATTATTTAAGGACGAATTAAATAAAATTAAAATAGCAGGATTCAAACTAGGCTTTTGGTTTGCCCAACAAGGGTCGATGTATGTATTTGTCGTTCTCATATTTGTTTATGTTCGTTTAATGAATAAACTCGATAAAAAATATGGCTATGATAAGTAGTATGATGGTGCTGGAAGGCATTGGTGTCCAAAAATGGACTTATATTTTAGTGGGATTAACCTTTGCATTGTATATTGGTATTGCCATTTGGTCTAGAGCCAATTCTACCAAGGATTTCTATGTGGCAGGTGGAGGTGTTTCTCCATGGGCCAATGGAATGGCCACAGCAGCCGATTGGATGAGTGCAGCTTCTTTTATTTCTATGGCTGGGATCATATCCTTTGCTGGATACGATGGTGCTGTTTACCTAATGGGTTGGACAGGAGGTTACGTTTTGTTGGCATTATTGCTGGCACCTTATTTAAGAAAGTTTGGAAAATTTACTGTACCCGATTTTATCGGTGATCGTTATTATTCCAAAACAGCACGGTTAGTCGCTGTATTTTGTGCTTTATTGGTATCGTTTACCTATGTGGCTGGGCAAATGCGTGGTGTGGGTATTGTATTTTCAAGATTTTTGGAAGTCAATATTGACACAGGGGTTATTATTGGAATGTTTATCGTGTTGTTTTATGCCGTTTTGGGGGGTATGAAAGGCATTACCTATACCCAAGTAGCACAATACTGTGTGCTGATTTTTGCCTTTATGGTACCTGCTATTTTTATTTCCATACAAATGACTGGTAATCCCATTCCGCAATTAGGATTTGGCAGTGAATTGGCCGATGGTTCCGGTACTTATCTTTTGGATAAACTGGATGGATTGAGTACACAATTAGGTTTCGAAGAATATACCGAAGGCTCCAAATCCATGATCGATGTATTTGCTATCACCTTAGCGTTAATGGTTGGTACAGCTGGTTTGCCTCATGTTATTGTGCGGTTTTTTACGGTGAAAAGAGTAAGGGATGCTCGTAAATCGGCGGGAATAGCCCTATTGTTAATTGTAATTTTATATACTACGGCACCTGCAGTAGCTGTTTTTGCCCGAACCAATATGATTGAAACAGTATCCAATAAACCTTATAAAGGTGTTCCTGATTGGTTTAAAAAATGGGAAACAACAGGATTAATTGGCTTTACCGATAAAAATAACGATGGTCGTATTCAATATGTAGCTGATGTTAGCAAAAATGAACTAATTGTAGATCGTGATATTATGGTGTTAGCGAATCCCGAAATTGCTAAACTACCCAATTGGGTGATTGCCTTGGTGGCAGCTGGAGGATTGGCAGCAGCATTATCAACAGCAGCAGGATTGCTATTGGTGATATCAGCATCAGTATCACATGATTTAATTAAAAAAATCATTAACCCAAAAATTTCAGAAAAAGGGGAATTGGTAACAGCTCGTATATCGGCAGTAGGAGCTGTTTGTGTGGCTGGATATTTTGGAATCAATCCACCAGGTTTTGTGGCAGCCGTTGTGGCTTTAGCCTTTGGACTTGCTGCCGCATCGTTTTTTCCAGCTATTATTTTAGGTATTTTTTACAAACGTATGAACAAGGAAGGTGCAATAGCGGGTATGGTTATTGGTATTGTTTCTATGCTATTATATATGATAAAATATAAATTAGGATGGTTTGATGAAACCTTGCCCGATAAAAGTGAATGGTGGTTTGGTATTTCTCCCGAAGGATTTGGATCGGTCGCTATGGTGTTGAATTTTATCGTATCTATTTCTATTATGAAGTTTACACCAAAACCACCCAAGCGCGTACAAAACATTGTAGAAAAAATTAGAATTCCTAGCGGAGTTGGGAAAGCCAAAAGACATTAAAAAAAGACCCGACAGATTTGTAAACCTGTCGGGTATAAAATAAAATCTTAAAGGGTTATAGGATAAAAGACAAACTTAAAATAAGTTGGTCTGGACGTGTGTCTAACCTATCTGGATTTGATGATATATTATTTAAGAAAAATTTAGCTTCATTGTCGCTAAACCCCCTTTCATAGCGTAGATCTAGCCCCATGCGTTTAAAATTAAGACCAATCCCAAAGTTTAAGCCTAAGGTAAAATCGTTTTCAATATCGTTAATAGAAATACCGTCGTATTCGGTATCTAAAATATACTGAAAAGCAGGCCCACCAAAAACACTAACAGGTCCTAAAACTTTAACACCTACTAAAAGCGGAGCGTCTATTTTTTCCATTTTAAAGGTGTCGTTGTCGTAATCACTTTTGGTGCTAGTATAAACTAATTCAGGCTTAAAGTAAACTTTGCTTCCAATTTTTCCAAAGATACCTAAGTGATAACCTATGTTTCTATCTGGGTTTTTAGCATTTTCACTTATAGACTCAAAATACTTGCCATTGGCATTATAATTCAAACCACCTTTAAAGCCAAAGCCTGATGACGTTTGAGCGTTAATACCTGCTACAAATAGCATGGTTAGTAGTGGCGTTAAAATTAGTCTTTTCATAATATAAGTTTTTTAGATTTAGGTTTGTATACAATCAAAAACGCTGCCAAAGACATTTTATTTTCTTTAGCAGCGTTTAAAAGTGTTATTAAACTAGATGTTTTACTATTATTTTCTTTTTAGAACGGCCTCTACTTTATTGATAATGGTTTCACTATCCAAGCCATACTTTTTCATGAGTTGTGCTGGTGTACCAGATTCACCAAACGTATCGTTAGTTGCAACAAACTCTTGCGGTGTAGGATTATTTAATGCTAAGGTCCTGGCAACACTTTCTCCTAAACCACCTAAATAGTTGTGTTCTTCACAAGTCACAATGCATCCTGTTTTGGCTACAGAAGTTAAAATGGCTTCTTCATCTAAAGGTTTTATAGTGTGGATGTTAATCACTTCAGCAGCAATACCTTTTTCATGTAATGCTTTTGAAGCTTCCAATGCTTCCCAAACCAAGTGTCCGGTCGCTACAATAGTAACGTCGGTTCCTTCTGTTAGTTGAATAGCTTTACCAATTTCAAATTTTTGATCGACAGGCGTGAAAATAGGAACAGAAGGTCTTCCAAAACGTAAATAGACAGGGCCATTGTAATCGGCAATAGCAATGGTGGCAGCTTTAGTTTGGTTATAGTCACAGGGGTTGATAACTACCATACCTGGGAGCATTTTCATCAAACCTATGTCTTCAAGAATCTGGTGAGTAGCACCATCCTCACCAAGCGTAATGCCTGCATGTGAAGCACATATTTTTACATTTTTTCCAGAATAAGCTATTGATTGGCGAATTTGATCGTAAACACGACCTGTTGAAAAGTTTGCAAAGGTTCCAGTAAAAGGAATTTTTCCGCCAACGGTCAAGCCAGCAGCAATACCCATCATGTTGGCTTCAGCGATACCTACTTGAAAAAAGCGCTCTGGATTTTCTTTTATAAATTGGTCCATTTTTAACGAACCAATTAAATCGGCACAAAGTGCAACTACATTTGGGTTGGTCCTTCCTAATTCAGCCAAACCAGCGCCAAATCCACTTCTTGTATCTTTTTTTTCTGTATATGTATAAGTTTTCATGTCTTTGTAGTTTTTGGTGGATTAGTAGTCGCCTAAAGTTTCAGGATTTTGTGCCAATGCGCTTTCTAATTGCTCATCATTAGGTGCCTTACCATGCCATGCATGGGTATGCATCATAAAATCAACACCGTTACCCATTTCGGTATGCAATAACACACAAACAGGCTTTCCTTTTCCAGTTTCAGCTTTGGCATTTGCCATGCCTTTTAAAATAGCTTCAATATTATTCCCTTCTTTAATTTCTAAAACGGTCCATCCAAAAGCTTCAAACTTAGCTTTAACATTTCCCATATTAAGTACCTCATCGGTCTCACCATCAATTTGTTTTCCGTTTAGGTCCACAGTGGCGATCATGTTGTCCACTTTTTTGGCAGAGGCATACATAATGGCTTCCCAATTTTGTCCTTCCTGTAACTCACCGTCCCCATGAAGCGAATATATTAAGTGGTTGTCATTGTTTAGCTTTTTAGCTTGTGCTGCTCCAATAGCTACGCTCATGCCTTGTCCCAAAGATCCTGATGCAATACGCACACCAGGTAAGCCTTCATGGGTTGTTGGGTGTCCTTGTAAACGCGAATCGATTAATCGGAACGTATTCAATTCTTCAACAGGAAAATATCCTGCTCTTGCCAAAACACTATAATAAACAGGTGAAATATGACCATTTGATAAAAAGAAAAGATCTTCTTCAATACCATCCATATCAAAGCTTTCTTTTCTATCCATAATGTTGTTGTACAAGCAAACAAAAAATTCAGCACAACCCAATGACCCTCCTGGGTGTCCTGAATTTACTTTGTGAACCATACGTAAAATATCTCTACGTACTTGTGTCGTTAAATCGTTTAAATACTGCGTGTTTGGCATTTTTTAATTCTTAAAAATTTTAAGCCACAAAAGTAAGGGTTTATTAAGATTTAAAAAAAGGGTTTTCATCCATTTATTAACGATTTATTGTGATTTGCTAACAATTTTGATTTTATTAAGAAATAGGTCACATATAGTTACCTATATTTGTTCCCTGTTGATTTTCTTAGAATGAAACATCCAAATCAAATACTTATCCCATTTTAGATAATGTTTATAAAGATGTTACATGACTGAACTGAGCATTGTAGAAGTGTTCCGTATGAATGAGCAATAAATGCAACACATGAAATTTGAATTAAAAGGAAAAGACTCCCAAAGTAGAGCAAGGGCAGCAACTATAACCACAGACCACGGTGTTATTGAAACACCAATTTTTATGCCTGTGGGTACAGTTGCTTCGGTAAAAGGTGTGCACCAACGTGAACTTAAAGATGATATTAACCCAGATATTATATTGGGAAACACTTATCATTTATACTTAAGGCCACAAACCGATATTTTAGAAAAAGCAGGAGGGTTACATAAGTTTATGAATTGGGACAGAAATATCTTAACCGATTCTGGCGGCTACCAAGTGTATTCCTTATCTGCAAATCGAAAAATCAAAGAAGAAGGTGTAAAGTTCAAGTCTCATATCGATGGAAGTTACCACGTGTTTACCCCTGAAAATGTTATGGAGATTCAACGTAGTATAGGGGCAGATATTATTATGGCCTTTGATGAGTGTACACCTTACCCTTGTGATTACAACTATGCAAAGCGTTCTATGCACATGACACATCGTTGGCTGGACAGGTGTATTGCCCATTTAGATAAAACACCATTAAAATATGATTATGATCAAGCTTTTTTTCCAATAGTGCAGGGCAGTACCTATAAGGATTTACGTCAGCAATCGGCAGAGTATATTGCCAATGCAGGAGCTGTTGGAAATGCCATAGGAGGGTTGTCGGTAGGAGAACCGGCGGAAGAGATGTATGCAATGACCGATGTGGTTTGTCATATTTTACCAGAAGACAAACCACGTTATTTAATGGGCGTAGGAACACCTATTAATATTTTAGAGAATATTGCATTAGGTATTGATATGTTCGATTGTGTGATGCCAACCCGCAATGCCAGAAACGGCATGTTATTTTCAGCTAATGGTACAATCAACATCAAAAATAAAAAATGGGAAACCGATTTTTCACCTATTGATGAAATGGGCATAACATTTGTAGATACTGAGTACAGTAAAGCCTATTTAAAACATTTGTTTTCGGTTAATGAACTTTTGGGCAAACAAATTGCAACCATACATAATTTAGGTTTTTATTTATGGTTGGTTAGGGAAGCTAGAAAACATATATTAGCTGGAGATTTTAGAACTTGGAAAGACAAAATGGTAAAACAAATGGATAAGCGTTTGTAATGAAAATACTGGATTGGTACATATTAAAGCGCTATATCTTTACATTTTTAATGATGTTATTACTGTTTATTCCCATTGGAATAACGGTACACCTTGCTGAAAAGATTGGTAAAATTTTAGAAAATGAGGTACCTTTTGCTGAGGTGATGCTCTATTTTTTAGACTTTACCATTTATTTTGCCCATTTGTTGTTTCCGCTTTTTTTGTTTTTATCGGTTATTTGGTTTACTTCTAAACTAGCCAATAATACTGAAGTTATTGCCTTTTTAAGCTCTGGGGTGTCTTTTACACGATTTTTGAGGCCTTATTTAATAGGCGCTTTTGTTGTTGCCATTTTATCTATTGTTTTAGGACTTTATTTGGCGCCAAGTGCAAGTGAAGGATTTAACGATTTTAGTTATAAATATTTAAAAAAGGGGAGAACAGCAGTTGAAAACACTAATGTTTATAGACAATTAAACGATAACGATATTATTTACGTAAGTAGTTTTGATGTTAAAAATAAAATAGGAAGAAATTTTGTATTCGAACATTTTGAAGACAATAAGTTAGTGTACAAAATAGATGCCAATAATATTAAATACATTGAAAAGGATTCCATTTATAGACTTACAAATTATGTAAAACGAAAAGTTGGTGAAGTAAATGATATAATTGAAGAAAGCAAAAGTAAGGATACCATTTTTTCATTTGATGTAGACGATTTAACACCTGTTATATATATAGCCGAGACATTGGGCTATAAAGAACTTAATGAGTTTATAGAGAAAGAAGAATTAAGAGGTTCTTCGAATATTGGTAGGTATAAGTTAGTGAAGTATAGGAAGTGGAGTTTACCGGTTTCAGTATTTATATTGACTATTATTGCTGTAGCCGTATCATCTATAAAACGACGTGGGGGCATGGGCGTAAATTTAGCCGTAGGGATTTGTATAGCCATGGTATTTGTGTTCTTCGATAAAATATTTGGGGTTATGGCAGAACAATCTGATTTTCCACCGGTAATTGCAGTTTGGTTTCCTAATTTTATTTTTGGTATTTTAGCTTTATACCTACTAAGGAATGCCAAACGATAGAATAAAAAACTACTTACATCTACATTTTTTAGTATTTATTGCTGGTTTTACAGCCATTTTAGGCGAATTAATATCCATTAAGGCCATACCATTGGTGTGGTTTAGAATGTTAATGGCTAGTATTTTAGTATTTGCTTACATAAAAATGGCTAAGGTGAAATCAAAGATTTCTCTTAAAGCTATTTTACGGTTTTCAATTGCTGGAATTATAATTGCTTTGCATTGGATAACCTTTTTTGGTGCAATTGATGTTGCCAATGTGTCTATTGCATTGGCTATGTTTTCAACAGGAGCCTTTTTTGCCTCCTTAATTGAACCAATAATATATAAGCGAAAGATTATTTGGTATGAAATTCTTTTCGGAATATTTGTCATCGCTGGGGTATATATCATAACACAAAGTGAGATAAAATATTTATCCGGTATGATACTCGGTATCACATCAGCTTTTTTATCATCCTTATTTGCAGTGTTAAATGGTAAATTTTTAAGGCAACACACCGCTACGGTTATTTCGTTTTATGAGTTTATTAGTGGTGTAGCGTTCATTTCAATTTTTATTATGCTTTTTGATGGTGGATTTTCAACAGATTTTTTTTTATTGAGTGCAGCAGATTTTTGGTATCTTTTTATTCTGGCTTCAGTATGTACCGCTTATGCATTTATCGCTTCGGTTTATGTTATGCGGCTAATTAGTCCTTTCACGGTTGTATTAACCTATAATTTAGAGCCTGTTTATGGCATTATAATGGCAGTTATTTTATTTCCAGAAAAGGAAAAAATGAGTAACTCATTTTATTATGGAGCAGTAATAATAATTAGCACGGTACTGTTAAATGGGATTATAAAAAACTTGAGATATTTAAAAAGAAAGGATACTTAACTATTTAAGACGATTAAAGTTTTTATATTTGTAGGCTAACTAAAACTAGGAATTTTTATGGAATATTTAGAGTTTGAACTTCCAATAAAAGAACTTGAAGAACAATTGCAGAAGTGTAAGGTCATAGGTGAAGAGAGTGATGTGGACGTTACCCAAACTTGCAAGCAAATAGAAAAAAAGTTAAAAGAAACCCGTAAAGAAATATACAAAAACCTAACAGCTTGGCAACGTGTCCAGCTTTCCCGTCATCCGGATAGGCCTTATACCTTAGATTATATTCGTGCCATTTGTGGTAGTTCGTTTTTAGAGCTGCATGGCGATAGAAACTTTAAGGACGATAAGGCGATGATAGGTGGATTGGGAAAAATTGGCGATCAAAGCTTTATGTTTATTGGTCAACAAAAAGGGTATAATACTAAGACTAGGCAGTATAGAAATTTTGGGATGGCAAATCCTGAAGGCTATCGTAAAGCTCTAAGATTGATGAAATCAGCTGAAAAATTTGGTATTCCTGTAGTAACTATTTTAGATACACCTGGAGCCTATCCTGGACTTGAAGCTGAAGAACGTGGACAAGGAGAAGCCATTGCACGTAATATTTTGGAAATGACCAGACTAAAAGTACCTATCATAACAGTTATTATTGGTGAAGGTGCTTCAGGTGGTGCTTTAGGAATTGGTGTTGGTGATAAGGTTTTAATGTTGGAAAACACATGGTATTCTGTAATCTCTCCAGAATCTTGCTCATCCATTTTATGGCGTAGTTGGGAGTATAAAGAACAGGCTGCTGCAGCATTAAAATTGACCGCTACCGATATGAAGAAGCTAAAATTAGTGGACGATATTATAAAAGAACCTTTGGGTGGTGCACATAGAAATCGTGAAAAAGCATTTGAATTGGTAAGTGATGCCATTGTTAATTCTTATGGGGAGTTTAAAAACTTATCACCAAAAGAATTAGTTGACCAACGTATGGAAAAATATTCAAACATGGGTGTATTTAAAGGGTAATCCTTTTAAAATCATACCTTAATAGAAATCTGAAGTACTAACTTCAGATTTTTTTATGGTTATCGACAATATTTTTTAGTTATTAACAGTTCAATTGTTAATGACTAGTGGACAACAGCAATTCTCGTTGGCTTTAAAAAAAAATTCTTTTTAGTTACTTTCGCAACTATGAAACAACCCAACCAAATACAAGGATACAAAGTAGATAAAAGTACGCTTATCAATTTAGAAAAAGGAAAATTACCTCCTCAAGCTATTGATTTAGAGGAAGTTGTGTTGGGTGCGATGATGATTGATAAAAAAGGAGTTGATGAGGTAATAGATATTCTTAGTCCAGAAGCATTCTATAAGGAAGCCCATCAACACATTTTTGAAGCTATTTTTCAATTGTTTGAAAGTAGTGAACCAATAGACTTATTAACTGTTTCCAGTCAATTAAAGAAAACTGCAAAACTGGAATTGTGCGGTGGAGATTTTTATCTCATTTCCTTAACCCAGAAAGTATCGTCGTCGGCTCATATCGAGTTTCACGCCCGTATCATTCTGCAAAAATTTATCCAGCGGAGTTTAATTAAAATCTCGAATGAAATTATTGAGGATTCCTATGATGAAACCAAGGATGTTTTCGACTTATTAGATAAAGCTGAAGCCAAACTTTATGAGGTTACACAGGGTAACATTAAAAAGTCTAGTGAAACAGCTCAGGATTTGGTAATCCAAGCGAAGAAAAAAATTGAGGAAATTTCAAATAAGGAAGGTTTAAGTGGTATCCCTACAGGTTTTACAAAGTTAGATAAATTAACTTCGGGTTGGCAACCTTCCGATTTGATTATTGTAGCAGCTCGACCTGGTATGGGTAAAACTGCGTTAACGCTGTCTATGGCAAGAAATATTGCTGTTGACCAAAATATACCTGTGGCATTTTTCTCTTTGGAGATGGCCTCGGTACAATTGATTACCCGTTTGATTTCTAGTGAAACAGGGCTGTCTTCAGAAAAGCTAAGAACCGGAAAGTTGGAAAAGCATGAGTGGGAGCAATTAAACGTAAAGGTAAAGGGCTTAGAGAAAGCGCCGCTTTATATTGACGATACCCCCTCGCTCTCCATTTTTGATTTACGAGCCAAAGCAAGACGTTTATCTTCCCAATATGGTATTAAGTTGATCATGATCGATTACTTGCAATTAATGACTGCAGGAGGGAATAACTCAGGAAACAGGGAACAGGAAATCTCAATGATTTCAAGAAACCTAAAGGCCTTGGCAAAAGAATTAGATGTGCCTGTAATTGCATTATCACAATTATCACGTGCAGTTGAAACCCGTGGCGGTAGTAAGCGTCCATTATTGTCCGATTTAAGAGAGTCTGGTGCCATTGAGCAAGATGCAGATATCGTGAGTTTCATCTATAGACCCGAATATTATAAAATAGATGAGTGGGATGATGAAGAACGTTCTCCTACTGAAGGTCAAGCCGAATTTATTGTTGCTAAACATCGTAATGGAGGATTGGATAATATTCGATTGAAGTTTATAGGACACTTGGGTAAATTTGATAATCTGGATGATTTCGATTCACCTTTCGAATTCCATAGTAAGATGAATGCAGCTGCAAACGATGATACTTTTAAGTCAGATGCTTTTAAAGCAAGCCCAGATCAAGCTTTTGGAAGTTCGTTTAATGATGAAGAAGACGAAGTGCCATTCTAGATCTTTTCGTTTTAATATTTTCATAAATAGTTTACCTCGGAAATATTTTTAAGTATCTTTCGGTATAAATAATAGATTTTGTCATTTCGAAGGAGGAACGACTTAGAAATCCCATAACATTTACTTTAAATTGAAAAGGATACTAATTACATTACTATTTATAGGTTTAGGGTTAAAAACCTATGCCTCCTATGTGCTTATTCCCATGGACGCCGACAGCCAAAAAAATCATTTAAAGGCTTATGGTATGACGTATTGGACGATTAGTAAGCAGTTAAAAGTAAAATGGCTACTCAATTATAGGGGAGGCTCTTTTTTGTTGCCTAATAGTGAAGCGATTCAAAAAGAATGTCAAATTCGAGGCGTATCTTTTGAAATTATTTCTAATGCTAAAGCAGAAAGTATTTTAGAGGAAGTTAGTAGTCCAAGTCAAAATATGGAGGCTGTAGTTTTGGAAAAAGCACCAAAAATAGCCGTTTATACCCCCTATGGCGATCAACCTTGGGACGATGCTGTTACCATGGTACTCACTTATGCCGAAATTCCTTATGAAACTGTTTATGACGAAGAGGTTTTAAATGATGGTTTGCTATTGTTTGATTGGTTGCATTTGCATCATGAGGATTTTACAGGCCAGTATGGAAAATTTTATGGGGTTTATCGTGCACAATCGTGGTATATAGAAGATAAAAAATCTGCTGAAGCTTTGGCAGAAAAATTAGGTTATGCTAAAGTGTCTTTGGAAAAACTAGATGTTGCAAAGAAAATTAGGGATTATGTCATTGGAGGGGGATTTATGTTTGCTATGTGTAGTGCCACTGATAGTTTCGATATTGCTTTGGCAGCTGAAGGTATTGATATTTGTGAACCTATGTTTGACGGGGATGGTAGTGACCCTGCTTATCAAAATAAAATCGACTATAATAAAGCTTTTGCCTTTACAAATTTTATATTAGAGCAAAACCCATTAGTCTATGAATTTTCATCAATAGATATGACACGCAAGCGCCAAATACCTAAAACAGCTGATTATTTCTCTTTAATGGAGTTTTCTGCTAAATGGGACCCTGTGCCTACCATGTTATGCCAAAACCATACAGCCTTGGTCAAAGGTTTTATGGGACAAACCACTTCGTTTACACGTAGTGAAATCAAACCCAATGTATTGGTCATGGGAGAAAACAAAGCCAACGGTGAAGCTAAGTATATTCATGGAATTAGGGGCAAAGGCTTTTTTACGTTTTATGGTGGTCACGACCCTGAAGATTACCAACATAGGGTTGGCGATTCTAAAACAGAATTGGATTTGCATCCAACATCTCCTGGATATCGTTTAATTTTAAACAATGTGCTTTTTCCAGCTGCTAGAAAGAAAAAACAAAAAACTTAATTTTAATACTATTCAGCTACAAGAGTACGCTGCAAGGTATATATTAAACCGTCGGCAGCAGTACCGGTAGATTTTTCATTTTCATTAATAATCATGGTATTTTCGGACGTGAATATCAATTCACCAACCTCTGTTCCACCTATGGTTAAAAAATCACGTGAGTCTGTTTGATCAAGTAAATAATCATATGTTCCCGAATCCCAACCGTCTTGTTTGGTATCATCTGTATTGTCGTTTTCAATGGTTAACTTTAAAGTAGTTTCGTTAAATGACCAAACTATAGTCCCTAAACTAAAACTATCATTTACCCCAGAAACTCCTCCTGAAACATTGATCAAATGCCAAAGACTTTTATAGGTTTGTTGGTCTTGATCTGTATCGTTTTTTAAAGAACAACTAGTAACACTTAAAACTATGGCCAATAAGAAGATTATATTTTTTTTCATTTTTAAATAATATTTGTTTATTAGATGTAAAATTAAAAAAAGGTTGCGTCAAAAAAATACAATACAATTAAATAAAACATAATGAAAATTGTAAATTTAGCAGATAACCTTTTTTATTGATGAAAACATATATAACCTTAATGATTTATTTGTTGTATATCGTATTGCTTTTCAATTGTAAAAACGAAAAGCATGAAACGGTTATATATAATAAACCTAATATCCTTTTTATTCTTTCTGACGACCACACTTCACAAGCTTGGGGGATTTATGGTGGTATTATAAAGGACCACGTTAAGAATAAAAATATAAAACGTTTAGCCAATGAAGGAGTGGTACTCAATAATGCATTTTGTACTAATTCCATTTGTTCACCCAGTAGGGCTAGCATCTTAACAGGTCAGTACAGTCATATTAATCAGGTCTATACTTTACGAGAACCATTACCAGATAGCCATCCTAATATAGCCAAAACTTTAGGAGATAATGGCTATCAAACAGCTGTGATTGGTAAGTGGCACTTGGTAAAACAACCTGAAGGCTTTCAGTATTTTAATGTTCTTCCTGGTCAAGGGCGTTATTGGGATCCTATTCTTAAAAGCAAGGACAATTGGAAAGATGGTCATAACGGTTCTGTAGGAAAGGTGTATAAAGGGTTCTCCACGGATGTAATTACCGACTTAACTATTCAATATTTAAAACAAAGGGATGTGTCTAAGCCCTTTTTTATGATGTGTAATTTTAAAGCAACTCATGAACCATTTGAATACCCCGATCGCTTTAAAGATTTGTATAACGATATTGATATCCCAGAACCACAATCGCTACTGGACTTTGGTAAAGGTACGGGCGGACGCACTTTTGTAGGGCAAAAATTAGAAAATTTGGAGGCAAGATGGGAAGAAGCTTATCGTCGTCCTGATGAATTTTGGACCAGTTATCCTGGTTTGCCTTTTGAAAAAGAAGGTTTGGATAGTATTGGGTTGCGACAAAAAATCTATCAAAAATTCGTAAAGGATTTTATGCGTTGTGGTGCCACTATTGATGATAATATTGGTAAACTTTTAGATTATTTGGATGAAGCAGGTATCACCGATAATACAATTGTAGTTTATACGGCAGACCAAGGCTATTTTTTAGGGGAGCATGGGTTTTTTGATAAACGATTGATTTATGAGGAATCACTTAGAATGCCTTTTGTTATTCGATACCCAAAAGAATTGAATGGTGGACAACGGATAGATGATATTATTTTGAATATAGATTTTGCAGCACTATTGGCAGATTATGCGGGTATAGAGAAACCCAATTATATGCAAGGTGAAAGCTTTAGGGAAAACTTAAAAGGAAAGCCACTTAGAGGGTGGAGGAAAAACATGTATTATCAATATTGGTTACACGAACCGAAAAGACCGGCACATTTTGGCGTAAGAAATGACAGGTATAAATTAGCCTATTTTTATGGAAAGGGATTGAATAAATATGGAGCTTCTAAAACAGAAACATCTCCTACATGGGAATTTTATGATTTAGAAAAGGATCCTAAGGAGCTAAATAACGCTATTCGTGATTCAGTATACCAGCCAGTAATAAAAATAATGAAAGAGGAAATTAAACAACTGCAATTACAATACAAAGTTCCTAAAATAGAATAGCTACTATGCAATTTTTTCAAAGTCAGTTACAATTAAAACCGTACCCTAGAGGGTTTCATTTAATTACGAAAAAGGTTTTACAAGCTATTCCTGAAATAGAACAAATAAAAGTAGGACAGTTACACGTATTTATTAAGCATACTTCTGCAAGTTTAACCATTAATGAAAATGCAGATTATACAGTAAGAACCGATTTTGAAAACCATTTTAATGTATTGGTTCCAGAACATGCTTCATATTATGAACATACCTATGAAGGAGTTGATGATATGCCGGCACACATTAAAGCGTCATTACTTGGAGCGTCTATACTGGTTCCAATTACTAGTGGTAGGCTTAATTTAGGGATTTGGCAAGGTATTTATTTATGTGAACATAGAGACCATGCATCATCTCGAAATTTAGTGGTAACTGCGTTTGGTATTTAAAACGTGATATAAAAAGCCCGATTCAATTTTGAATCGGGCTTTTACATTAAGCGAATAATATGTTTTACATTAGGCGATACGCCTTATTTAACTCTATCTACAACTGCTTTAAAAGCTTCTGGGTTATTCATTGCTAAATCGGCTAAGACCTTACGGTTTAATTCGATATTGTTAGCTTTTAATTTCCCCATAAATTGAGAATAAGATAATCCATGTTCTCTAGCTCCAGCATTAATACGTTGGATCCATAAGGCACGGAATGTTCTTTTTTTGTTTCTACGGTCTCTATACGAATATTGCATCGCTTTTTCAACCGCATTTTTAGCTACTGTCCAGACGTTTTTACGTCTTCCAAAGTAACCTTTTGCTTGTTTTAGAACCTTTTTTCTTCTGGCTCTTTTTGCTACAGAATTTACTGATCTTGGCATAATTTTAATTGTTTTTGTAGTAGGCGGCAGATAATCTGCACTTCTTTATTTCTCTTAAATTGTAAATCTAAAATTTAAGATCTACAATTGTCAATTAATTGGCCCACTCCAGGGTTTATAAATAATTTAACCGGTTAAACAGTGTTACTTTAAACGTAACATTAATTTAACATTGTTCTCGTCAGCCTCATTTACCGTAGTGGCATGAGTTAACGCTAGCTTACGCTTTTTAGACTTCTTTGTTAAGATATGACTTTTAAAAGCGTGCTTTCTTTTAATCTTACCAGTACCAGTTAACTTGAAACGTTTTTTGGCACTAGATTTTGTTTTCATTTTAGGCATTGTCTTCTCCTAGTTTTTAATTAATTCGCTTAATTATCTTCATTTTACTGTCCCGAATATTATCAGGCTTATTTCCGTAATAACTTTATTTTTTAGGAGCAATAAACATGGTCATTCGCTTACCTTCAAGTTTTGGCATTTGCTCAACTTTCCCAAATTCTTCTAAATCCTGGGCCAAGCGTAATAATAATATTTGTCCTTGCTCTTTAAATATAATGGAGCGTCCTTTAAAAAATACAAAGGCTTTTAACTTGGCCCCTTCCTTTAAGAACTTCTCGGCATGTTTCTTTTTAAATTCGTAATCATGGTCATCGGTTTGAGGGCCAAAACGAATTTCCTTTATTACAACCTTACTGGCTTTCGCCTTTAAAGCCTTATCGCGTTTCTTTTGTTCGTAAAGAAACTTTTTATAATCCATAACTTTACATACAGGGGGGTCGGCATTTGGTGAAATTTCAACAAGGTCTAAACCTTGATCATCGGCTATACTTAGAGCTTCTCTAATACTATATATACCTACTTCAACATTATCGCCTACGACTCTTACCTTTGGCGATGTAATTTTAGAGTTAATTCTATGCTTATCCTCTTGTGAAACCCTTTGGGGTTGTCTTCTTCTTCTAATTGCTATGGCTTATAATTTTTAATTAAACTTATTTTCCTTAAAACGACTTTAGCGTTTTATTAATATCTTCTTTTATTATTTTGGCAAAGTCTTCAGTAGAAATCATTCCCAAATCTTGGCCACCATGTTTTCGTACTGTTACTTTATTTTCATTTTTTTCTTGTTCACCAATAATGAGCATATAAGGGTGTTTTTCCATTTCGGCTTCCCGAATTTTTTTCCCAATTGTCTCATTTCTATGGTCTACAAGGGCGCGAATTTCGTGATTTTCTAGCAAATTTAAAACTTTTTCAGAGTATTTTTCATATTTCTCACTTAGCGACAGGATTTTAACCTGAATGGGCATAAGCCAAATAGGGAAATTGCCTCCTGTGTGTTCTAATAATAACGCTACAAAACGTTCCATACTACCAAAGGGTGCACGGTGAATCATTACCGGACGGTGCATTTCATTGTCACTACCCTTATAAGTCAGGTCAAAACGTTCAGGTAAATTATAATCTACTTGTATCGTTCCAAGTTGCCAACGCCTTCCCAAAGCATCTTTAACCATAAAGTCTAGTTTAGGCCCATAAAATGCAGCTTCTCCAGTTTCGATAACGTAGTCTAAACCTTTATCTTTTGCTGCATTAATAATGGCTTGTTCTGCTTTTTCCCAATTTGAAACATCACCAATATATTTATCGGGGTTTTCGGGATCCCTTACCGAAACTTGAGCTGTAAAGTTTTCGAATCCTAGGGAGCCAAAAACATAAAGCACCAAATCAATAACATCTTTAAACTCTTTGTCCAATTGTTCGGGAGTACAGAACAAGTGGGCATCGTCTTGAGTAAAGCCTCTAACTCGGGTTAAACCGTGCAATTCACCACTTTGCTCATATCGGTAAACGGTACCAAATTCAGCAAAACGTTTTGGCAGATCTTTATAACTCCATTGTGAACTTTTATAGATTTCACAATGGTGTGGACAATTCATAGGTTTTAATAAAAACTCCTCATCTTCTTTTGGCGTATGAATAGGTTGAAAACTGTCCTCGCCATATTTTGCATAATGTCCAGAAGTGACATATAGTTCTTTTTGGCCAATATGAGGCGTAACCACCATTTCGTAACCTGCTTTTTTCTGTGCAGTCTTTAGGAAGTTTTCTAAACGTTCACGCAAAGCAGCTCCTTTGGGCAGCCATAAGGGCAGTCCTTGACCTACTTTTTGTGAAAAAGTAAATAGTTCCAGTTCCTTGCCAAGTTTTCTGTGGTCGCGTTTTTTGGCTTCTTCAAGTAATTGTAAATATTCAGTAAGCTCTTTTTGTTTCGGAAATGAAATTCCATAAACCCTTGTTAGTTGTGGTTTGTTTTCGTCTCCTCGCCAATACGCACCAGCAACACTTAATACCTTAACTGCCTTTATGATGCCAGTATTAGGTATATGGCCTCCACGACATAGGTCGGTAAATGTGGAATGATCACAAAAAGTAATAGTGCCATCCTCTAGGTTTTTTATAAGTTCAGTTTTAAACTCATTGTCTTTATATAAGGATAATGCTTCATCTTTGCTCGCTGAACGCATCTTAAAATCATGCTTGCCCCTTGCAATTTCCAGCATCTTATTTTCAATCGTTTTAAAATCCTTTTCTGATACAGTATGTTCTCCAAAATCCACATCGTAATAAAACCCATTTTCAATAGCAGGACCTATGGTAAGTTTGGCACCAGGGAAAAGCTCTTCAATAGCTTGAGCTAAAACATGCGCAGAGGAGTGCCAAAAAGCAGCTTTGCCCTCATCATCCTTCCAGGTATAAAGTACCAAAGATCCATCCGTAGTTAATGGAGTAACGGTTTCCACTTTCATGCCATTAAAACTTGCCGAAATGACATTTCTGGCAAGGCCTTCGCTAATGCTTTTAGCAACATCCATTGGTGTAATACCTTTTTCAAATGATTTTTTGCTCCCGTCGGGTAGTGTAATATGTATCATTAATATAAATTGAAATCCGGCTGCAAAGATAAGAGTATAACTAAATCCACACAATATATATATATGTATAATTTCACTAGACTTAAATTAAGTGTAACTTGCTTGATATTTATTATGTTTTGTCGTTAGCACCAAAAAGTCCGGTGAATTGTTAGTATGCTTTTTTGTTGCTGTCTTTGTGGTACTTCAGAAAAGTTCATAGATGGGGTATTTGTACTTATGATTTTTTTTATAGCCTTCTCCTATTGACGAAGACAAATGTATAGTTGGTCCTGTTTTTTTTTACGGGGATTGCTTAGGGGCAAAAAGTTTTGTTCATAAATATCGGGATATAAGGCAGTTAAGATTGGGGCAAAAAAATATTAAAAAAAAAGTACAAAAAGTTCTTGTGGAA
>NZ_JAIOUU010000014.1:0-77720 GCF_019931125.1 Aestuariivivens sp. NBU2969 | reverse complement strand
GGTCTTTACGGTTGTACTTTCTAATCCATTCATTAATGGTGGTTGGTGCAATTCCATAAGCCTTACCTAATTGATACTTGTTTAATTTTCCAGTTGTAAGTTCGTCTAAAATTTTCAGTTTAAAAGGTTCTGAATACCGTCTGATAACTTTGTCATTTTTGTACATAATGTTTAAAATTATGTAGCCTTTATTCAGGACGGGTCATTTGAATAGAGACTTGAACATCATATCAAAAAAAGATAGTGGAAAGACATTAGCAAGTAAAATTATATTACTAGCTGGTATTATTATCTCGTCTATTCCCTATGGAATATATTTTGGTTGGCTCTTTTTTATTGCAGGTATAATTTTAGTTTGGAACAGCGATTTAATAATTAAACATAAATGGTATTGGACTATCATCCCATTATTCATTTGGTATCCAATAATGTTTTTATTTTTTTTCTTAATCCCAACTCTCTTTTTTTGAAATGAACTATAAGCAAATAGTACAATATGGAGTTCTGATTTTTGGAGCAATAATTCTAATCGGATTAGTGCTCAAAGGAAACATATCTCACGAAAAATTTGATTCTGAAAAGTGGAAAAACTGGACAGAAACTGAATCGGAACTGTCACTTCGTTGGGATATGATGAACAGTTTGAGAAATAATCACGAACTGATTGGTAAGACCAGAACGGAAATTATAGAACTATTGGGAAAACCAGATTCAGAAACCAAAATGGACTTTAGATATTATTTAGGAATGTCAAAACACGGGATAAATACTGGAAGTTTGACTATCAAGTTTAACGAAAATAGAATAGTAACTGATTTTTCAGTTTGGCAAGGATAAAATGGTTTTCAAAAAAGAAACAAAGGACAACGAACTTTATGTTTATATGAACGGAAAATTGATTTATAAAAAGTGGTTGAATACAGGAGAATCGAAAGTGTTTGACTTAATAGCTTATGACAAGTACACTCTGAAATCAATAAATGAAAAAGAATAAAAACTGCTAACAACAAAAGACATAAACCATAGCTCCCTAGGGCATTTAAGAAAGTTTTTTCCTATTTTTAAAAAATAGAAAAACAAAAAGGGATGGATTGAAGCTACGGTTCATATCCAGACCGTTAAGTAAAAAATTCATTGAAATTCAAAACACAAATAAAAATATTATCTCGTTTCACACAATTCCAACTGAGCCATATAGTTTGAGGCCAAAGTTTTTATGGCATGGTTAAAATGGTTTTTTATGGCTTCCAAGCTTTCGGTTTCTAAAGTCTCCGTGCTGCTGTTGACAGTTAAGACCTCATGTTTGCAATTACAAATATCTAAAGTGCTGTTATAGGTTTTTACGTTTAGAGCTATGGCATTTTTGTAAGATTGAATTAGCTGCTTCTTTTTTAAAGAAAGTTCCTGTTCCTGTTGCTCTGCCAATTTGGCCTTTATCTCCTCTTCCTTTTGTTTTAAGGCTTCTTGCTGTTGCTTTAATTTTAGCTGTTCTTTTTCTAAATCGGAAAGAATGCTGACCTCCGCTTGGGTTTCAATAGGTTCGGTGTATTCGGCAACCGAGCATTTGTCAATTTCAATAACACTTTCCTTGCTTAATTCTCTGGCTTGCTTTACAAAAAAGCGCCCATCTTCATAGGTAGTAACACCGTCTACCTTTGCCAATAGGTCAATGCTTTTATTGGCCAATGTTAAGGCCTTGTCGCAACCGCAATCTCCTAGAGTGTTTTTGGACAGTTTAAAAGATTTTAAAGAGCGATCGGCATAATATTTTAAATGACTAATATTGTTGGAGTCATAAGCATCCTTGACATGCGAATAAGCATTAACAAGATACGCATTGGCTTCATCACAGTTGGGTTGTGCATAACCAATAAAACAAACTAACAACAGGAGAAATAAATAAAAAGTTTTCATTTAGATTTGGTTTCATTACATAAATAGGTAGGACGAATGTAATAAAAACAATACACTTTTATGTGCAGTTCATCGAAAAGTTAAAACAAACTATAGCATTATTTTTTTAACCATAGGATTTATTAACTAAAGACTATCAATTAGATAAATTATAAAACCGTTTGTATTTTATATATTTAAACCTTTATAAATGATGAAAAATGGATGAATATAAAGTAAGCTCAAAAATCACTTTAAAACATCTTAAAACGAAAGTTATTATTGATGATGCCAAACAGCAGCTTAAGGTAATTAGGAAGCAACTTGGTGATTTACAGAATACCATGTACGCCCATAACAAATATGCTGTTTTGGTGTGTTTGCAAGGAATGGATACTGCGGGCAAGGATAGTTTGGTACGTGAAGTTTTTAAGGATTTTAATGTTAGGGGGGTTAATGTGCATAGTTTTAAAGTGCCTACCGAATTAGAGTTAAGCCATGATTATTTATGGCGCCATTATATTGCATTGCCAGAACGAGGCAAGTTTGGCATTTTTAATCGAACCCATTATGAAAATGTTTTGGTGACCAGGGTGCATCCTGAGTATATTTTAGACGAAAATATCCCGTCGGTCAATTCGGTTGACGATATAAATGAAGCCTTTTGGGATAAGCGTTTTGAGCAGATCAATAACTTTGAAAGACACCTTGCAGAAAATGGAACTCTTATTTTTAAATTCTTTTTAAACCTGTCTAAAAGTGAACAGAAAAACCGATTATTACGCCGATTAAACAAGCAGGAAAAGAACTGGAAATTTTCGCCGGGAGATCTTAAGGAACGCAAGCTTTGGGATAATTATCAAACGTGTTACGAAGACGCTATTAATAGAACCTCAAAACCATATGCACCTTGGTATACTATTCCAGCCGATGACAAACCAACAGCACGTTATTTAGTGGCCAAAATTTTATTTGATACCTTAATACAGTACACCGATATTAAAGAACCAGAATTAGACGACAATATTAAAGCAAATATTGCCTTTTACAAGGAACACTTACAAAATGAATGACAAGTTTTGTGATTTCTTTTAGAAATGATAGGTTTATAAATAATAGATTTGATATTTCAAAAACACACCCATTTATGAGATGTATTAGAACCGCTATTTTAGTCTTTTGTGTATTGTTTACAACCAACCTGTTTTCACAAACGGATGAGGAAATATTTAAAAACATTTATAAATCGTCATTAACTAATGGTAAGAGCTACGACTGGTTAAATTACCTTTCAAATCAAATAGGTAGTCGTTTGTCTGGGTCTTTGGGTGCTGAACGAGCTGTGGCTTATACCAAGCAAGAACTTGAAAAACTTGGGTTGGATAACGTGTGGTTACAGCCTGTAATGGTGCCAAAGTGGGTTCGGGGAGCTAAAGAATATGCTTATATTAAGTCGGCAAAAGGAACCACTACGGTTAATATTTGTGCTTTGGGTGGTTCTGTTGCTACACCACCACTTGGTTTAAAATCAGCTGTGGTTGAAGTTCATGATTTTCAGGAACTGAAAGCCTTGGGTAAAGAAAAAGTGGAGGGTAAGATTGTATTTTACAACCGCCCCATGCAGCCTGATGTAATCCAGACATTTGAAGCCTATGGTGGCTGTGTCAATCAGAGATACGAGGGGGCTTTACAAGCTGCCAAATATGGAGCAGTTGGCGTTATTGTACGCTCGATGAATTTAAGATTGGATGATTTACCCCATACTGGAAGTATGACCTATGAGAATTTACCCGTTGATAAGCGTATTCCTTCGGCAGCTATAAGTACCAATGATGCAGAACTATTAAGTACTATGTTAAAATTGGATCCATCAATTGAATTCTTTTTTAGGCAAAACTGTAAGCAATTAAAAGATGTACTGTCTTATAATGTTATTGGTGAGATTACAGGTAATGAATTTCCAAATGAGTATATGATTGTTGGAGGACATCTAGACTCATGGGATTTAGGAGATGGTTCTCACGATGATGGTGCGGGTGTCGTTCAGTCTATGGAGGTATTGCGGCTATTAAAGGAAATAGGCATTAAGCCAAAGCGTAGTATACGGGTTGTTTTGTTTATGAATGAAGAGAATGGTTTACGCGGGGGCAATAAATATGCCGAAGAAGCCAGGCAGAAAGGAGAGAACCATGTATTTGCTCTTGAGAGTGATGCAGGTGGTTTTACGCCTCGTGGGTTTAGTTTTGATTGCACCGATGCAGCCTTTAATCAGGTTTTGAGCTGGCAGCATTTATTTAAACCTTATTTAATTCACTTTTTTGAAAAAGGAGGTAGTGGTGCAGATGTTGGCCCTTTAAAAACCAATGCAAATGTGTTGGCAGGATTAAGACCAGACTCTCAGCGTTATTTTGATCATCACCATGCTAGTAACGATACTTTTGATGCTGTTAATAAGCGTGAACTGGAATTGGGTGCAGCAACAATGACTGCTTTAGTATATTTGTTCGATAAGTATGGTGTTAAAACAATGGTTAATCCGTTAAAAAATTAATAAGGATATGGAATTAAAAAAAATTAAGAAACCCATTTTACCAATAGCTTTAATGCTAACGGTGTTTGTTATGGCGCAGCAAGATGAGAAATTACCTTATTATGAAATTCCTCAACATGCCGAAAGTTATACCGCAGGAACTGTAGCTTCAAGAATGGTTGACGGCTTGGGGTTTCGTTACTATTGGGCAACCGAAGGATTAAGGCCAGAGGATTTAAGCTATAAACCAAGTGAAACTGGTAGGACTACAGAGGAAACTATAGACCATATTTTAGGTTTATGTAATTTTATTTTGGGGAATATATCTGAAGATAAGGGTAGGAGTGAAAAAAAGGAATTGACTTTTGAAGAAAAACGGAAACAAACCCTTTTAAGTATTAAGAAGGCTTCTGATATTTTAAGACAAATGGAAGATTTATCGAAATTCGATAACGACAGATTCCCATTTTGGAATATTATAAATGGACCTATAGCTGATGCGTTGTGGCATTGTGGACAAGTGGTTATGCTAAGAAGGGCTTCAGGAAATCCGTTTAATTCTAAGGTTAATGTATTCTTTGGTAAGCTAAGGGAATAACTTAAATTTGTTTAAGATTCTGTCAACTAAATTTTGTGCACTGTAACTATAACCTAAATTTGTTGATGGTGTAGAGGCTTATTTTTATCACTTAGCGGCTCTTTTAGAAAAATCTTGCATATTTGATAATGGCCATTTCTATAACCTGTAATCAATAGGTTAATATCGTTAGGTGACCAGACAGGTAAAATATCCTCAACGGCGTTATAGGTGACTTGAGTTTTATGTCTAGCATCGTTATGCATGATGAATATTTCAGAATGCGTCATATCATCAACCTTAGCAGAATAAGCAACTCTTGTACCCCTAACATTAGACCAATTAGGGTATTCACTATGGTCTTTAAAATAACTAAGCCTATCTCTATCTTTAGTGATTATATTGTATGTATAAATAATGTTGCTTTCGCCCTGTGTATTTCTGTTGGAATAATAAATAACATTATCTCCTCTTGGTGTAAAGTTTGGGTAGAGGTTAATGTGTTTGTTTGAAATAATTTTTTTTAAGCGTTTTCCCTTATTAGAGCACATATAAATATCAAAAATATCGACACGTTCTTTGTGGCTAAACACGACTTGAACACCATTTGGAGCAAATCGGGCAAAGGATTTATGCCCTTCTAAGTTTATAGGAACTTTATCTATTGTATTGGTTTCAAAGGAATAGGTGTAAATTTCGGATGTGCCACTTCTATCAGACTCAAACAGTACTATGTCTTTGTAAGGATGCCATGATGGACGCCTATCATTAGCATTGCTTTTAAATAATGGTTTTTGGTGTTCACCATTTTTATCCATGGTGTAGATTTGCCAATGCCCATCACGGTTCGATTCAAAGACAATTTTAGAACCTTCTTTGTTGTAACTGGCATATCTATTATGAGCTTTGGTGTTGGTAAGCAATTCTTCTTTATAACCCAATTTCTCTTGTCCAAAAGTAGCAAGGGTAATACATGTATAAAGTAAACAAGTTGTTTTTTTTAGCACTTAAAAAATAATATGAGATTATTCACTAATATAAACATTATCTCATAAATGGTATATATGAGCTTATTAACTTTTCTTTAAAAGCCAAATACAGAGGTATATAACGCCTAAAGGTTATAAAAGCAAGACTCACAGTATTTTGAACTCTGTTGGTTTTCTATTTTGAGAGTAACATAACCAAATTACAACTAATGATACTAATGAGTAAATAATTAGCATAGCTCCAGTAGGAATTGCAGCTAGTTAGACCAAAATAACAGCACCCACAATAATGTTATTGGTGTTGGCAGAAAGACCTAATACGCCCACACTATGTTTTAATCCTTCGTATTTTTGAATCATAAAGGGTTGTTATAAATAACTTAACCACCATTTGTCTTTGTTGTTTGCCTTGTATATCATATACTTTTTACAAGGTATATAGAGTAACATAACGATGACTATCCATACAATATATGTTGTAAAAAGAGAATAACCATATTTTGCTAATCCTCGCAGATGGTTTCCATGTATAGAAAGTAATAATTCTATACCATTATCATTATATAAAATAATACCTATAATGGCTGTAGTATGTATTACGAATACATGCAAAAAATAATAGAATAATGGCACACGCCCAAAAACCAAAAAGAAATTAGATATCCTATTCTTAACATTTTCAATACAATATAAAAACAGTAATGAAGGTCCTATTGTAATCAAAAGATATGATAGGGAAGGTGGATATTTGGTCACATTAAAGAATGATAAAATGGTTTTTGTTGATGTATCTTGATGGCTCCAAGGTACCAAGTCGCCATAACTGTTTATACTGCGTATGATAAAAAAAAATATAATGGCCCCAACTCCAAAACGTAGTAACCATTTTTTTCGTTTTTCCAAACTACACCCTTTTGTAAATAATGAACCTAAGCAATAACCTAAAGCAATTAATCCTATCCAGGGTATAACAGGGTAAGCAAAATATATAAACTTATCGCCAACAGTAATTCCATTGGCTTGGTGAAGCATGTACCAGATAACCGACTTTAAACTACTGCCTTGCATGGTTATATTGTCTAAAATATTATGTCCAGAAATTAATATAAAACCAATAATTGCAATTAGTTTTCGAGGTAAAAAAACAAGAAAAGATAGACAAACCATACTCGAGCCAATGGCCCAAATAACCTGTAAAACAACAAAACTATAGGAAAGATCGAATGTCCAATTAAGACTATTGAGTATAATCTCTAAGATGATTAGCCATATACCTCTGGTAAATAGAAATATAAACAGTTTAGGCTTGGTTTTATTGCTGCCATATAAAAATGCAGAAGTACCCGCTAAAAAAACAAATACTGGGGCACAAAAATGAGTAATAAATCTAGTAAAAAATAAAAAAGGTGTTGTGGTTTCAATATCTGTAGGATCGTGGATAACAACGTCGAAATGAAAATAATCCCTAACATGGTCCAGGGCCATAAGGACCATAACCACCCCCCTTAGGATATCTATAGATTGAATTCTAGTTGATTTAACCAAAGTCATAACCCAAATTAAATTTATAGGTAGAATAAATTATTGTTCCCAAATATCATTAAGATTTTTATTATAAAACGTTTATTGGGTCATTGCATCGGAAATACCTTTAGTATCTGCAAATTGTTGGAAGGAAATTATTTTACCATTTTTAAGTGTCCATAAATGCGCCATTTGCAGATTTATAACAGCTTCATTTTTTTTGTGTTTGGCCTCATACCTCCCAGATGCCAAGACTTTATTGTTGGTCATTTCGTGGAATTCTAGGTTAGATAGGTTCCAATATTCCCAATCGTTCATAATCCTGGAAAAAACACCATCTACGACAGCATTAAATCCCTTATATGGATTTCCATCGGCATAAGGAAAATTTTCAGCTTCGTTCCATATTAAATTTTCATCCATAACTGCCCCAACAGATTCAATATCTCCCTTAGCAAAATTGTCGTAAAGTGTTCTAATGGTTATAACGTTGTCTGGGTTTAAAAATGGATCTAGACCAAGTTGCCCCATAAAAACTAGGTTATCCATAAAGTCCTGTTCTTGGGCAATCTTTCCATCCTTCATTTTTACAATAGTGCTACCTTCTATGTCTACGGTTTTTCCAGTAGCAGGAATACCAAAGAAATCTCCAGTGTGCGTTCCTTTGTAATGCCAATGCTTTACGATTTTATCTCCTTGCCCGAAAACATCTATAATAGTAAAGGACACATCAGAGAAGCCATTAATAAAGTTCGAATAGTAGGCCTTAAAATCTTCAATCCCAACGACGTTTTCAGGACTTGTAATGAGTGTAATATCCTCAGTAAAGTTTAAGAGGTTAATTAGGTCTAAATTGCCATCATTTATAATATGATCCCAGGTTTCGGTGTACATTTTAATATTGTTTTCAATTTTAGAGTCTTTACAAGAATGCATAGGAAACAAGGCTAAGAAAATAAAAGAGGTAATTAATTGTTTCATTTTGTTTGGTTTTAGTTTGTTATTGGTTTCGGTTATTAAGTAATTGATGTATGAATTATTATGAATGATTCTGCTTTTGTAATTGAATTTAATGAAATAGATAAAAATGGCATTAAAGTCTTTTTGATGTTACAATTTTTAAAGTCTTAGGGGAGTAGGATTACAATTTGGAAAAAAATTAAAGACAAAAAACCATTTTTAATATTAGTCAATGGTAGAAAAAAGAGCCATACCTTTAATAGAGTATGGCTCTTTATATATCAAATTATTTAAGGGTTTACCCCATTTTACCATTTACAATTCCAACTACGGCTCCAGTTATAGCTCCCATAACAACCATTATAGCAATATCAAGTCCAACCATTTGATAAGTAACATCAGAATTCATTGCTAATTGAAAAAAGTCAAAATAAAGTGCTATGAATAATGAAATGATGGCGCCAGCTTTAGCACCAGTACCTCCTGTTGAAATCTGTGCCCATTGACCAAAAATGTAAGCCATGAACAAGCCAAGAGACAGACATCCTAAAAATATCATAAGCATAGTTGTTGAGTTTTCTTCTGGTTGTGGAAAGCTGTCCTGGAATAACATACCATAAAAAACCCAACCTAAAAGAAAGTTAACTACAGCGCCAGCTATACCAGCTGCCAAAAATTTTTTTGTTTTCATTTTAATAAATTTAATTAGTTAGTTGAAACTAAATGTATGAAAAAAATGTTAATTCATTAAATTATGTTGTAATTTTTTAATGAATATCTATTAATAAAGAGGTGTTGTTGAAAATAATTAAACCATGAATTAGTGTTTAAGGTCTGTAGATTTGTTCTACTAAATCATTGTATTTTTCAATAATCACCTTACGCTTCATTTTTAGAGTTGGTGTTAAGTGTCCAGCATCAACAGACCAAACATCGGGAGTCAACTTAAAGCGTTTTATTTGTTCCCATTTACCAAACTTTTTATTGCATATGTCAATCTCTTTTTGGATTCTAGAGCATACAAGTTCAGTATTGATTATGTCTTCATTAGTGCCTCCGATCTTATGATGTTTTCTTTCAATCCATTCTTCTAAGAATTCGAAATTGGGTTGTATTAGGGCAGCTGGCATTTTTTCACCTTCACCAATTACCATTACCTGTTCTATAAAACGAGATTGTTTTAATTCGTTTTCAAGCAGGGTAGGGATAATATATTTTCCGCCAGAGGTTTTGAACATCTCTTTTTTTCGACCGGTTATCTTTAAAAAACCATCTTTGTCAATTTCTCCTTTATCACCAGTGTGAAAGTAATCTCCGGTCATTACCTCGGCAGTTTTTTCTGGGTCTTTGTAATACCCCATCATAATGTTGGACCCTTTAACTAGAATCTCACCATCATCAGCAATTTTAACTTCAACTCCATCTATTGGTTTGCCAACAGTTCCTACTTTATAGTATTTATTGGCAATCATGCCTACAGAAACAACAGGAGACGTTTCGGTTAAACCATAGCCTTCCATAATATGCATGCCAGCTGCACCAAAAATTCGAGATAACCGTGGTTGTAATGCAGCACTACCAGAAACCATGGTGGTTAATTTTCCACCTAAAGCAGCTCGCCATTTTTTAAAAACGAGTTTATTGGCAATGCTTAATTTAAATTCATAAAACCATCCATTTTTACCATATGGTTCCCATATTTCACCCAAACCGACCGCCCAATAAAACAGCATTTTTTTTATACTGCCTAATTCCTCTGCCTTTGCCATTATTTTGTCGTATACCTTCTCCAGGAGCCTGGGAACTACACTCATCATATTGGGTTTTACTTCTTTGGCATTGTCTCCAATTTTGTCAAGGGCTTCTGCATAATATATGGATGTACCAGCATGCTGATACACATAAATAAGAACACGTTCAAAAATGTGACAAATTGGTAAAAAGCTAAGTACACGGGTTTCTCCTTTAGACAGGGGTACTCTTGGGGCGCTATTTAAAACATTACTGGTTATGTTCCAATGGGATAACATAACCCCTTTTGGTTTTCCTGTAGTCCCAGAGGTATAAATAATAGTGGCTAAATCATCCTTGTTTACTTCAGCTTTTCTCAATTCAACAGCAACTTGGTTGGAATTGTCTGCTCCAAGATCAAATAATTCAGAATAGTGTTTTTCACCATCTATAAGGTCAAACGTATAAACAGCTTTTAATTTTGTATTACTTTTAACTTTATTTATTTTTTCAATTACCTCAATATCTGAAACAAAGCAATAAATGGACTCGCTATGGTTTAGGATATATTCATAATCTTCAGAACTTATGGTTGGATATATAGGTACGTTTTGAGCTCCAATTTGAAGCACCCCTATGTCCACAATATTCCATTCGGTTCTGTTCGTTGAAGAAATAACCGCAATTTTATCATCTTTTTTAACACCTAATTTTATAAGAGCTCTACTTATGGCATTTGCTTGATCTATATACTCCTTGGTTGATGTTTTTACCCATTCACCATTGTATTTAGTAACCAAAGCTGCATCGTTTGGGCAATGTTCTAATTGGTAATAAGGAAAATCAAAAAGTCGTGTAATAGTTGTCATTCGAAATTTTTAATGCGTTGATGCAAAGTATGAAATTTAAAACCGATTTTCAAATAAGCAGTATTAAAAAGGTATTTAGGGTAAGCTTACGGTTAGACTTAAGGTTAAGATGAATATGTGAAATAGTTTTTTGAAAATATTTTTATTCATTTTAAATTTTTGTGAAAAAAGAATAAAAACAAACTGAAAACTATCATTCTATATAAATAAAATGAGCTTTCGTTGCTATATATTCTATAATTAGAGTAAAAGTTTAAATAATTGTTTTTTTTGATCTAAAAACTCAAACGTTTTCGTAATGTAAAAACGCTTCAATCCATTACTGTTATTGAGTTTACTGACTTTTGTCAGTTTTATAATCTGTATTTGAAAGTACCTTTGAACAGTTAATTTTTACAAAGAATTTTTCAAAATATTAATGGTATAAGTAATGGAAGTAAAAGAATTTAAAACTGGTATTTGGACAAATAAAGTTGATGTAAGAAACTTTGTGGTCAATAACATCACACCTTATTATGGGACACATCATTTTTTGGTTGGTCCAAGCGATAGAACCCAAAAATTGTGGGAAGTGTGTAAAGAAGCCACCAAGGAAGAGCGTAAAAATAATGGTGTTCGAGCGGTAGATACCGAAAGCATTTCTACAATTAGTGCATTTAATGCTGGCTATATCGATCAAGAAAACGAGGTAATTGTTGGTTTGCAAACCGATGAACTTCTAAAACGCACCATGAAACCATTTGGTGGCTTTAAGGTGGTACAAAAAGCGTTGTCTGAACATGGTCTAAAGCCCAATAAGGCCATAACAGAATTGTTTTCTAAATATGTAAAGACACACAACGATGGTGTTTTTGATGCTTACACTGCTGAAATAAAAAAATACCGTTCTCTGGGATTTTTAACGGGTTTACCAGATAATTATGCAAGGGGCAGGATTATTGGCGATTACCGTAGGGTGGCCTTATATGGTATCGATTTTTTAATAGAATCCAAGAAAGCCGATTTAAATAACATCCAAGGACCAATGACAGATGCCACTATCCGTTTACGTGAAGAGGTATCTGAACAAATTAAGGCCCTAAAAGA
The DNA here is from genome assembly GCF_019931125.1 of Aestuariivivens sp. NBU2969. Lineage (NCBI taxonomy): Bacteria > Pseudomonadati > Bacteroidota > Flavobacteriia > Flavobacteriales > Flavobacteriaceae > Aestuariivivens > Aestuariivivens sp. NBU2969. Next base: position 65,561 of record NZ_JAIOUU010000014.1, on the reverse strand, counting down.
AATGCTGGAATTGGGAGCAAAATATCATTTAGACTTAAGCCGTCCAGCTGAAAATGCAAGAGAGGCTGTACAGTGGACGTATATGGCATATCTAGCGGCAGTAAAAGAACAGGATGGAGCAGCTATGTCTTTGGGTAACGTCTCAACCTTTTTAGATATATATATAGAAAACGACTTGCAAGAAGGTCTAATTAGTGAAGTAGAAGCTCAGGAATACATTGACCAATTTGTAATGAAATTACGTATGGTACGTCATTTACGAATGGGTGCTTATGATGAAATTTTTGCGGGTGACCCAACATGGGTAACCGAAGCTATTGGTGGTATGTTTGAAGATGGAAGAACCAAGGTGACCAAAACCTCTTTCAGATTCTTAAATACATTATACAATTTAGGTCCTTCCCCAGAACCAAATATGACCGTTCTTTGGTCTGAGGAGTTACCCCAAAACTTTAAGGATTTCTGTGCTAAAGTAGCTATCGATACCTCATCTCTACAATTTGAGAATGACAACTTAATGCGAAAAAGTAGGGGAACAGACGATTATGGTATTGCCTGTTGTGTATCTCATCAAGCATTGGGCAAATCTATTCAGTTTTTTGGTGCGCGAACTAACTTGGCAAAAACATTATTGTTGGCCATTAACGGTGGTCGTTGTGAAATTACCGGAACTAAAATGGTTGAAGGCATTGCACCCTGCGATGATGAATATTTAGATTTCGATACGGTTATAACCAATTTTAAAATAGCCATGAAGCAGGTGGCGCATGTATATAATGATTCTATGAATATTATTCACTACATGCACGATAAGTATTATTACGAAAAAGCTCAAATGGCTTTAATCGATACTAATCCAAACATTAATATGGCTTATGGTATTGCTGGACTATCTATTGTTGCAGATTCATTATCAGCCATTAAATATGCCAAAGTAAAACCAATAAGAAATGAAGATGGTTTAACGGTAGATTTTAAAATTGAAGGAGAGTTTCCTTACTATGGCAATGATGACGATCGTGTAGATGTGTTAGCGGCTAATGCGGTTGCTGACTTTAATAACGAATTAAAGCAACTGCCAGTTTATAAAAATGCAGAACCTACCATGTCGGTGTTAACTATAACCTCTAATGTTGCATATGGGAAAAAAACAGGAGCTACACCAGATGGTAGAGCTAAAGGTATACCATTTGCGCCAGGAGCTAACCCAATGCATGGACGTGATTCCAATGGTGCTATAGCCTCATTAAATTCCGTGGCTAAAATTAATTATAAGGACTCTCAAGATGGTATTTCCAATACATTTTCTGTCATACCAAAATCTTTGGGAGCTAATGAAGAAGATCGAATTGAAAATTTAGCAACTATTTTAGATGGCTATTTTTCAAAAAATGCACAGCATGTAAATGTAAATGTATTAAATAAAGAAACGTTATTGGATGCTATGGAACATCCTGAGGAATATCCACAATTAACCATTCGTGTTTCCGGTTATGCTGTGAACTTTGTGAGATTAACCAAAGAGCAGCAATTGGAAGTCATAACGCGGTCATTTCATGAATCCATGTAAAATTTTTAATATTTTGAATTAGAAGTATCTGAAAATAGAAGTGTAAAAAGCTTCTTTTTCAGATACTAATTTAAAACAGGAAATCATTCAAGCTCAAGACAACATATTACACGTACATTCTATAGAATCGTTTGGTACACACGATGGCCCTGGTGTTCGTATGGTAGTTTTTTTACAAGGTTGTAAATTAAAATGCCTGTATTGCCATAACCCAGATACGATAGACACACATGGAGGTAAAGCCTATTCTATAGAGGAATTGGTACAAATGGCAGTTAAACAGAAACCCTATTTCGGAAAAAAGGGAGGTGTCACCGTATCGGGAGGTGAACCCTTACTGCAGTCCAAAGCATTAATTCCTTTTTTTAAGAGGTTAAAAGAGGAAGGCATACATACCAATATTGATACTAATGGTAGGATATTGAACCATTTTACCGAAGAGTTGTTGGATGACTATACAGATCTGGTGATGTTGGACATTAAACACATGACTGAGGCAGGATATCAATCGATTACAGGAGTTAAGAATAAAGAAACCACATTTAATTTTGCCAAGTATCGTGAAGCCTCAGGGAAATCGATGTGGCTACGCTATGTGCTTATTCCGGAAATTACGCATAAACCTGAGTTATTACATGCTATGGGCGAGTATTTTAAAGATTATAAAACTATTGAAAAGATAGAAATCCAACCTTATCACAAATTGGGGATCCATAAATGGGAGGCTTTGGGATGGGACTATCAACTAAACGAGGCACGGGAAAATACACCAGAGGAACTGGAGGAGGCCGTGCAAATACTGCAACAGTATTTTAAGGAAGTAAAAGTAAATTAAATAAAACCTATGTTGCAAATAGCAATGTAAAAATACAATAAGCAATGAATACACAAAAAATAAAAAGCAGATGGTTAATTGCAGCTTCAGCAGTTGGAATACATATTTCTATTGGTTCTGTTTATGCATATTCGGTAATGACCAATCCAGTAAAGGCTATTTTTGATGTAGATGGCAGTGTTGTAAAATGGGCATTTAAAATTGCTATTTTATTGCTGGGATTATCGGCTGCATTTTTAGGTCGTTGGGTTGAAAAAGTAGGACCTAAAGTAAGTGGAACAACAGCTGGAATTTTTTATGGTATTGGTATACTGGGTTCAGGATTGGCTGTACAGTTGGCATCCTTGCCTTTATTCTATATATGTTATGGAGTAATAGGTGGTATTGGACTAGGATTAGGATATATAACCCCGGTGAGTACACTCGTTAAATGGTTTCCAGATAGGCGTGGCTTGGCAACAGGAATGGCCATTATGGGTTTTGGCTTTGCCGCCTTAATATTCGGTCCCATCATGCAATCACTTTTTGATGCTGTTGGTGTAGCCAATGCGTTTTATATTTTAGGTGTAATTTACATGTTCATCATTTTATTGTCGGCAAGATATATTGAAAGACCACCAGAAGATTATATGCCAGAAGGGTTTCAGCCCAGAGAAGGAAAAACTGTTAAAGCAGATATGGCCAATATAGATGCCAGCGAAGCGTTAAAAACAACTCGTTTTTACTACATATGGCTGATGATGTTTATTAATATAGCTTGTGGTATTGCGATAATTTCTGCTGCAAGTCCCATGATGCAGGAAAAATTGAACTACAGTCCTATGGAAGCCGCTGCAATAGTAGGCCTAATAGGGGTGTTCAATGGTTTAGGTAGAATTTTGTGGTCTAGTCTCTCAGATTATTTGGGAAGGGCTAATACTTATATTGTGTTTTTTGTATTTCAAATATTAGCCTTTTATTTTCTACCAAAGATTACAATGGAACTAAGTTTTTTAGTTATTTTATTTACCGTTATTACCATGTACGGAGGAGGTTTTGCAACTTTACCAGCTTTTTTAGGAGACTTATTTGGCACCAAACAATTAGGAGCTATTCACGGGTTGGTATTAACTGCTTGGGCATTGGCCGGTGTAGTAGGTCCAACCATTTACGATATGGTTAAATCTACCACCGGTTCTTTAGATACAACTCTAGCTGTGTTTGCAGGATTGTTCTTAGTCGCCTTTGTAGTTGCGATGTTTATGAAAAGGGAAGTCACTAATGCGTATAAAAAATTAAATAAAGGAATAAGTTTTGCTTAGAACTGTATAAATCAATTTTTTCATATTTTTTTAAACCATCTTCATTATCATGAGAAGATGGTTTTTTATGCAAATCAAGGAACATATAAATTATTCATTCTATGATTTTTATCATTAAAAAACTACTTTTTTGGGGCTACTTTTACGCATGTTTTTAAAATTATAAATCATGGAAATATTAGAAGAAGTGAAAACAAGAGTGTACAAATTTGGTAATAAGAACGCCGATGGAAATAGTTCAATGCGAAACCTTTTAGGGGGAAAGGGGGCCAATTTAGCTGAAATGAGCGCTATAGGTATACCAGTTCCACCAGGTTTTACTATTACAACCGAAGTTTGTACTGAATATAACGAATTGGGGGAAGTTGCAATTGTTGAGATGATAAAACCAGAGGTTGAAGCTGCCATAGCCAATATTGAGAATTTAATGGGTGCCAGTTTTGGTGATAAGGAAAACCCGTTATTAATTTCGGTACGATCAGGGGCAAGGGTATCCATGCCTGGTATGATGGATACTGTTTTGAATTTAGGAATCAATGATGAGGTAGTGCTTGGGTTAGCCAATAAAACCAATAACGAACAATTTGCTTGGGATTCTTACCGCCGTTTTATTCAAATGTATGGAGGGGTGGTTTTAGGTATGAAACCTGCTTCAAAAGAGGATATTGATCCTTTTGAGGAAATTATGGAACACCTAAAGCACAAAAGAGGCATCCAATTGGATACCGAATTTACGGTTCAGGATTTAAAAGACTTAGTTTACGATTTTAAAGAAGCTGTTAAAAAGCGTACAGGGCATGATTTCCCAACCAATCCTTGGGACCAACTTTGGGGAGCTGTTGTCGCGGTATTTAACAGTTGGAATGGTGATAGGGCTGTGTATTACAGAACTATGAATGGTTATCCAGCCGATTGGGGAACTGCGGTGAATGTTCAAGCCATGGTATATGGTAATATGGGCGATAATTCTGGCACAGGAGTTTGTTTTACACGTGATGCCGGAACTGGTGAAAACGTATTCAATGGGGAGTATTTAATCAATGCACAGGGAGAGGATGTAGTTGCAGGTGTAAGGACGCCACAGCAGATTACTAAATTAGGTTCCCAGCGTTGGGCGGAATTGGCTAAAATTGAGGAAGAAGACCGTTTGGAAAACTATCCTTCACTCGAAGAATTGATGCCATCTATATTTAAAGAGCTTAATGGTTATCAAGATATTTTAGAAAAGCATTACCGTGATATGCAGGATATGGAGTTTACCATTCAGGACGGCAAATTATGGATATTACAGACCAGAAATGGCAAACGTACTGGAGCAGCTATGGTAAAAATTGCCATGGATTTGTTGAAAGAGGGTATGATTAACGAAAAAGAAGCCTTATTGATGGTAGAGCCTAATAAATTGGATGAATTATTGCATCCCATTTTTGATCCTTCAGCATTAAAACGAGCTCATGTTATTGCCCAAGGTCTGCCAGCGTCTCCAGGAGCGGCAACAGGTAAGATTGTGTTCTTTGCAGACGAAGCAGCCAAATTTAAAAATAGTATCCTAGTACGTATTGAAACCTCTCCAGAAGATTTGGAGGGTATGAATATAGCCAAAGGTATTTTAACTGCTCGTGGAGGAATGACATCTCATGCAGCCGTTGTGGCTCGTGGTATGGGTAAATGTTGCGTGTCTGGAGCTGGTGCATTAAAAATTAACTATAAAACCAGAACCTTAACTGTTGATGGTCATGAGTATCATGAAGGTGACTGGATTTCATTAAACGGTTCCACAGGTAATATTTTTGAAGGTAAGGTAGCTACTATGGAACCTGAATTAAGTGGCGAATTTGCAGAGCTTATGGAATTGACCGATAAATATGGAAAAATGAAGGTGCGTACCAATGCTGATACGCCAAAGGATGCTCAGGTAGCCCGTAGTTTTGGTGCACAGGGTATCGGGTTGACCAGAACGGAACACATGTTTTTTGAAGTCGATAGAATTAAAGCTATGCGGGAAATGATATTGGCAGATACTGTTAAAGGTCGTAAACAGGCTCTAGAGGAACTGTTGCCTATGCAACGATCAGATTTTGAAGGCATATTCGAAGCTATGGAAGGGCTATCTGTAACCATTCGTTTATTAGATCCACCATTGCACGAATTTGTACCACATCAACTGACCACCCAAAAAGAATTGGCAGAAGACATGCATATTTCCTTGCAAGCGGTAAAAAATAAAGTGGCAGAACTAGAGGAGTTCAACCCAATGTTAGGGCATAGGGGTTGTCGTTTAGGAAACACTTATCCAGAGATTACCGAAATGCAAACCCGAGCTATTATTGAAGCAGCACTTAACTTGAAGGAACAGGGCATTATTTGCAAGCCAGAGATTATGATTCCATTAGTGGGAACTGTTAAGGAGTTTGAGGCTCAAGAACAAGTGATTAGGGCTACGGCAGATACCGTTTTTGAAGAGCGAAATGATACAGTTGAGTATTTGGTAGGTACCATGATTGAAGTTCCAAGGGCTGCCTTAATGGCTGATTTAATTGCTGAAAAAGCTGATTTCTTCTCTTTTGGTACCAATGACTTAACGCAGATGACCTTTGGTTATTCCCGTGATGATGTTGGTAAGTTCTTGCCTATATATATTGAAAAGGGCATCTTAAAAGTCGATCCTTTTGAAGTATTAGATCAGGAAGGCGTTGGTCAATTGGTGAAATTGGGAACTGAACGTGGTAGAAGCACAAAACCAAATTTAAAGGTTGGTATTTGTGGCGAACATGGAGGTGAACCAAGTTCTGTAGAGTTCTGTTTTAACACAGGAATGGATTACGTGAGCTGTTCACCTTATAGAGTACCTATAGCACGTTTGGTATCTGCACAAGCTGCTATAAAGGCAAAAATGTAGAATTTATTGCTTAATTTAAAGAAAAGCCTAAGCGATATAAAATCGACTTAGGCTTTTATGTATTATAGAATTTTGTTTTAACTATGGCTTTCAATCCACTTTCTAGCATTCACAAAAGCCTCTAACCAAGGAGACACTTCGTCTTTACGACCTTCAGGATAGTGTGCCCAATTCCACTGGAACGTAGAACGTTCTATATGTGGCATGGTTACTAAATGACGTCCAGTTTTATCACACATCATAGCGGTATTGAAGTCGGAACCATTTGGGTTATGTGGATAGCCTTCATAGGCATACTTCGCACAAACATTATATTGGTCTTCAGTATATGGTAAATTGTATTTTCCTTCACCATGCGAAATCCATACACCCAACCTACAACCAGCTAATGATGATAGCATTATCGAATTGTTCTCTTGAATTATAACTGAAGTAAATGCGCTTTCGTGCTTATGGGAATCATTATAGGTTAATTTACCGTGAATTTTATGTTCAGGATTTACCAACTCCAATTCCATCCACAATTGAGCACCATTGCATATACCAACAGATAAGGTGTCTTCACGTTTAAAAAAGTTTTTAATCACTTCATTGGCCTTATCGTTGTATTTTATAGCACCTGCCCAACCTTTGGCAGAGCCTAAAACATCTGAGTTACTAAACCCACCAACAGCTCCTAAAAATTGGATGTCTTCTAAAGTTTCGCGACCAGAAATCAAGTCAGTCATGTGTACGTCTTTCACATCGAAACCGGCTAGATACATGGCATTTGCCATTTCGCGTTCACTGTTACTGCCTTTTTCACGAAGGATAGCAGCTTTCGGTCTAGACTTCGATAGATTTGATAAACTAGGTAGTTTACCGGTGAAATTTTTTGGAAAAGTATATTGTAGGGGTTGGTTTTTATAATTATTGAATCGGTCTTCGGCCAAGCCATTAGCGGTTTGCTTTTTATCTAACAAATAGGAGGTCTTGTACCAAATATCTCGAAGTCTTGAAACGGTTAATGTAAATATATCGGTTCCATTAATAATACTCAATACATCATTGTTAGTAACTTTTCCAATATTGAAAAACTCTATATCTGCTTCAGATAATACCTTTTCAATAGAATCATCTTTCGTTTGTATAACAATACCTGCATTTTCACTAAATAATAATTTAAAGGAATCCTTTTCATTTAATAAAGATAGATCTAATTCAGCTCCTAAATTATTGTCTGCAAAGCATAGTTCTAGTAAGGTTGTAATTAATCCACCTGAAGCAATATCATGTCCTGCAATTATTTGTTCATCAACAATTAATTGTTGAATGATATTGAAAACTGTTTTAACATAGTTGGCATCTTTTACGGTAGGGGTTTCAATGCCAATTTTGTTTAGTATTTGAGCGAATGAGCTACCACCTAATTTAAAGCTGTCTTGTGAGATGTTTATATAATAAATAGGACCTGCATTTTTCTTATAAACAGGTTCAACTACTTTGTTGATATCATTACAATTTGCTGCAGCAGAAATAATAACCGTACCTGGAGAAATAACATCTTCATTAGGGTATTTTTGTTTCATGGATAACGAATCTTTACCAGTAGGAACATTAATGCCTAGCTCGATAGCGAATTCTGAAACAGCTTTTACAGCTTCATACAACCGGGCATCTTCACCTTCATTTTTACAAGGCCACATCCAATTGGCAGATAAGGACACATTTTTTAAGCCTTCTTTTAAAGGCGCCCATATAATGTTGGTTAAGGCTTCGGTAATGGAATTTCTACTACCAGCAATAGGGTCGATGAGCCCAGAGATAGGGGAGTGACCAATGGAGGTTGCAATCCCTTCCTTTCCTTTAAAATCCAAGGCCATAACGCCTAGGTTGTTTAAAGGCAGTTGTAATGGTCCGGCACATTGTTGTTTGGCAACCTTTCCCCCCACACAACGGTCTACTTTATTGGTTAACCAGTCTTTACAGGCTACGGCTTCCAGTTGTAATAATTGTTCGAGATAATCGTGGAATTTATCCGTAGTATAGTTAACATCTTGGTAGTTTTGTTTCACCGTTTTATCGATCATAATTGTTTTAGGAGAGCTACCAAACATGTCTTCTAAAGCTAGATCCATAGGCGTATTACCATTGGTTTTAGATTGGAACGTAAACCGATTATCTCCAGTTACATCACCTACACTATACATGGGCGAACGCTCACGATCTGCTATTTTATGAAGTGTTTCCAAGTGCTTTTCGGCAATAACCAATCCCATACGTTCTTGCGATTCGTTACCAATAATTTCTTTACTCGATAGGGTTGGGTCACCAATAGGTAAGGCATCTAGATCTATTATTCCTCCAGTATCCTCTACTAGTTCAGATAAACAGTTTAAGTGACCTCCCGCACCATGGTCATGAATAGACACAATAAAATTCTCTTCACTTTCTACCATACCACGCACAGCGTTGGAAGCACGTTTTTGCATTTCTGGATTAGAGCGCTGTACGGCATTTAATTCTATACCAGAAGAGAACTCACCAGTATCGGCTGATGATACCGCGGCACCTCCCATACCAATACGATAGTTTTCACCCCCTAGAATTACAATTTTATCTCCTGCTTTTGGTGTGTCTTTTAATGCTTGGTCTTTTTTACCATAACCAATACCACCAGCAAGCATAATTACTTTATCGAAACCAAGTTTTCTTGCCTGTTCTTCATGTTCGAAAGTTAAAACCGAACCACAAATAAGTGGTTGTCCAAATTTGTTTCCAAAATCGGACGCGCCATTGGAAGCTTTTATTAAAATATCCATTGGGGTTTGATATAACCAGTCACGTTCATTAAAGGCTTGTTCCCATGGGCGATTTGCTTCCAATCGCGAATAGGACGTCATGTAAACTGCGGTCCCTGCTAAAGGAATAGAGCCTTTACCGCCTGCCAATCTATCTCGGATTTCACCTCCAGATCCAGTAGCAGCACCATTAAAAGGTTCAACTGTAGTAGGGAAATTATGGGTTTCGGCCTTTAATGAGATAACCGATTCAAATTCTTGTGTTGCATAGTAGTCGGGAATATCAGCACGCTTTGGTGCAAATTGCTCTACTTTAGGGCCTTTAATAAAGGCTACATTATCTTTATATGCAGAAACGATATCGTTTGGATGGGTTTCCGATGTTTTTTTTATCAGTTTAAAAAGTGACGTTGGTTTTTCTTTACCATCAATTATGAATGTGCCATTAAAAATTTTATGACGGCAGTGCTCACTGTTTACTTGTGAAAAACCAAATACTTCAGAATCTGTTAATGGTCTACCAATTTTTTTTGCAACACCTTCTAAATATTCAATTTCTTCGTTACTTAAAGCCAAGCCTTCCTGTTCGTTATAAGCCGCTATATCTTCAATGTTAAGTATAGGCTTTGGTGTAATGTTTATAGTAAATGAATCTTGGTTTAACCCTTTGAATTTCTCAGAAATCATAGGGTCGTAATCTTTGAAATTTTCAGCCACAGCCTTAAATTTCTCAATGCGGATAATATCTGTAATGCCCATATTTTGGGTTATTTCCACTGCATTGGTGCTCCATGGGGTAATCATGGCTGCACGCGGACCAACAAAAAAAGCATCTAAGGATGCTTGTTCTATTTTAGGTTGGTTGCCAAATAACCATGTTAATTTTGATATAGTTTCAGGTGATAATTCTTTTGTGGTTTGAACAGCAAAAACCTTGCTATCTGTGTTTCCAAAGAAATGAATCATTATAGATGTATTATGTTGCGTTTTGAAAATGCAAAAATACGTTTTTATTTTAGATTGTTGATTAAGGATTTTTGATTTTTAAGCAGTTTGTGAACAAGCTTTTTAACAGTCGTTTTAACAATTCAGATGGTAGTCTTTGGTTACAGCTTAAAGAAAAGCTTTTATAACATTATAATCACTAATCAATAATATCTAAAAGTACTTTTTTAAAATAGAAATCACCGATTGGTAATAAGAAATTCCAAATAAATTAAGATGAACCAAAAGATAATATAACTGATAAATTTTAATACGGATTGGTGTGTGTTCGTCTTGGGGAATACGATTAAAATAGGATTCGTAGAATTTATTACCAAAGCCACCAAAGAGTTTACTCATGGCAATATCGACCTCTGAATGGCCGTAATAAATTGCAGGGTCTATGAGGTAAGGGATTCCATCTCTTGATATTAAATAGTTACCACTCCATAAATCGCCATGTAACAGTGATGGTTTTATGTTGTTAAATAATGGCTCTAAGGTTTGGATAATGCGATCGTAGGTAGGACATTCGTTAGATGAAAGTAAATAACTTTGTTTAGCCAATTCAATTTGGGGTGACAAACGTTCAATTGCGTAAAATTCAGTCCATGATCTATGTTTATTATTGCTTTGGGGTAAGTTTCCAATAAAATTATCCTTGTTAAATCCAAAATTGTTTGACGTACATTGATGTAATTTGGAAAGGTGTAACCCTAAGTTTTCAAAATCTATTGGAGCAGGGGTTTTCTTTTCAATGTATTCTAAAAGTAAGTAAGCAGTATTTTCAAAAGTACCATAATTATAAACTTTTGGTGCTTTTATGGCTTTTGTATTGCTTATTAATTCCAATCCATTTGCTTCAGTTTTAAACATCTGAAAAGCATTTTTGTTGTTTAGTTTTAAAAAGTAAGAATGCCTAGAAGATTCAATTTTATAAGTTTTTGAAATATCTCCTCCTCCAACAGGAGTTAGTTTTGTGATAGTATCGTTTATAATACTCGAGATGAATATTTTGAAATTGTTAACCATAGTCTAAAAATAAGAAAGACCAACAGATTAATGTTGGTCTTTTTATTTTGTTTTATTGATAGTGTGTTATTGTATTATTAGCTTCTTTGTTATGGACACTTCATTAGAATTTAGTTTTACTAAATAAACGCCCTTGCTTAATATAGAAATGTCTATAAAATTCTTAGAGTTATTTATGGTATGTGTCATGATTTTTTTACCTAGTAAATTATAAACAACTACTTCTAGTTTTTCGGTAGTTGTAAAATAAACTAAGTTATGGGTTGTGGGGTTAGGATGCATTCTAATATTTACTATTGATTTATCCGTAACTCCAAGTGAACTCCATCTGTTCTCTGCCACAGGACCACCCCAAATTAAAGTAGCTAAGTACGGGTTGTCTATAAAAGGATTTCTATTGCCTTGTGCATAAGTGTTTTCACTCACATGGTAGGCGTTTCTATTATCTTCATAAGAAGATACAGGGTCTTCGGCATTCCATTCTAAAAATAAATCAATCATGTCATCTGGAGTAGAGGCACTACTTCCAACGCCAATGTTTGTTGGCAGGCATTGGTTTTCATATCGGATATACATATACATAATTACCCTTGCAACATCACCTTTCCAATTATCACCAGGGTACCAGTTTGTATTGCTATTTACTTTACCTGAATTCCCTGTTCCATCTGCAAAAGGTAAATTGTCCCTTTCGCCATTACGCTGAACATCTGAAGCTCTTATGTGGTGACCATCAGCACCGGGACCAGTATTGTCCATAGCTGGAGTGGCTTTAGATTTAGCATAGATATGTTCTCTGTTATAGTCACAATTTGAACCCCCATTTAAGTTTATGTTTCTTTCTAAATCGTTTGTACAATCTGAGTCAGAACCATCTTCCCATCCATAAATTAATAAAACGTTGGAAGCATTACTTGGGTTTTGGTCGGTAGATTGTATGGCATCCCAACCATAGGATAATATATTAGTGTGCTTATTTATGGTTAAATTACTTAAGCTTGTTTTTAATGTTAGCCCAGTTTCCGAAAAATCTATACCAGAATAATAATCCTGTAATTCTGCAGGAGGCTCGAGTTGCCCGAAGCAGGTAATTGAAATGAATAAAAATAAAAAGTAAAGATGCTTCATAAACAATTATTTTCGTTGTAAAAGCGCCATGTAAAATCCGTCGAATCCCGATAGGTGTGCTAAGACCTTGTTATCCTTAACAAATATAAAATCTTTTCCAGACTCAGATGTTAAAAATTTATCCACTTGTTCTTGGTTTTCAGAAGGTAACACAGAACAAGTAGCATAAACCAATTGTCCTCCAGACTTCACCATTTTGGAGAATTGCTGTAAAATCTCTAGTTGGGTAGTTTTAATTTTGTCTAAAAATTTAGGTTCTAATTTCCATTTCGCATCTGGGTTTCTTCTTAGTACGCCTAACCCAGAGCAAGGGGCGTCAATAAGCACACGATCGGCTTTGTCATAAAGCTTTTTAATGGTTTTTGTAGAGTCGATATGGCGTGTCTCTATATTATGAGCACCATTGCGTTTGGCCCTACGCTTTAACTCATATAGTTTGTTGGCATAGATATCCATGGCGATAATCTGCCCTTTGTTTTCCATTAAAGAGGCAATGTGTAAGGTTTTGCCTCCGGCACCGGCACAGGTATCGACCACGCGCATACCAGGTTTTACATTTAAAAATTCTGAAACCAATTGAGACGAGGCATCCTGTACTTCGAACAAACCATTTTTAAATGCTTGGGTTGAAAACACATTGGAGCGTTCCTTCAGTTTTAAAGCTTGAGGGTAGCCTTTCAGAAATTCAGTTTCAAAACCTAAGTCAAATAGTTCTGCTTGTAATTTTTCTTTGGTCGTTTTTAGGGTGTTTGTCCTTAAAATAACATGGGCCTGTTCGTTAAGTGCAGCAATTTCTCTAGTCCAAATGGTGTTACCCAATTCTTTTTGACCCAGTTCATCTAGCCAATCAGGGATAGATTCCCTAATCTTCCTAATTTTAGAAAGCTCATCAAAACGTCCTTTTATTTTTCGGGTTGGTGTATTTTCAAAATATTTCCAATCGGGCAATTTAATGCCTTTTAGCGTTGCCCAAACAGCAAACAAACGCCAGAGGTTATCACGATCAAAAGGCTCCTTTACTTCAGCGATTTCAGCATATAAACGTTTCCAGCGAACTATATCATAAGTTGTTTCGGCAACAAATGCACGATCTCGGGCACCCCAACGTTTGTCACGTTTTAGCAATTGCTCAATAACTTTATCGGCATATTTACTTTCGTTAAAGATTAAGGTTAAACCATCTATAATGGCAAAGCATAAATTTCTGTGTAGTCGCATTTTTTTATTTCTCAGTGTTCAGTAGGCAGTTTCTACATTTTCTAAAAACCAAACTGTTTTAAGTTATTGAGTGCGCTAAGTTACATTAAAAGCATGAATTGACTAATGTTTTTATTTTTTCGACATTTAGGCTTATCTTTCTAAAAATTAATGCTTATGAAATCTTGTTTACTTCTTTTTTTGTGTTCACTGTTTTTAATTTCATGCAGAACTAAGGACAATAATTTTAAGCCTAGGCATTTTAATAAGGTTGACATTGAAACTGTTTTTGAGGATTCTTTGTTAAGTATAAGAGCGATAGAAATTTTGGATGATAAGAGTTTGTCATTTGCAGCGAATAATAACACTTTTGGGTTGTTTAACCCCAAAACCAAGCTATGGAAAACTTCGATACAGAAGTACGATACATTGAAATTACATTTTCGAGCAGTAGCACATACAACTGAAGACTTTTTTATGTTGAGTATTGAAAACCCAGCATTATTATTTAAAACAGGTGAAAAAGGCAAAATGGATTTGGTATATAGAGAAGATGCTGAAGGAGTGTTTTACGATGCCATGAACTTTTGGAATGATCAAGAAGGTATAGCCATTGGTGATAGTGTCGATGGTTGTTTATCGGTTATTATTACAAGGGATGGTGGTAGTACATGGAATAAATTGTCCTGTGATCAATTACCAAAAGGATTAAAAAATGAAGGTGCTTTTGCAGCGAGCGATACAAATATAGCTTTAATAGGAAATAATACTTGGGTGGCTACTACAGCCGGCCGTATTTATTTTTCACCCGATAAAGGCCATAATTGGGAGGTGTTTGATACTCCCATTGTTAAGGAAAAAGCTACTGAAGGTATTTATTCCATTGATTTTTATGATGTACTAAACGGTTTTGCTATAGGTGGCGATTATACCAATCCCGATACCAATGCTGCTAATAAAATACGAACAATAGATGGCGGCAAAACTTGGCAATTGGTAGGTGAAAACCTAAATCCAGGTTATAGAAGTTGTGTGCAATATATGCCAAATAGGGAAGGCAAGGAGTTGGTAGTCCTTGGTTTTAAAGGTATTGATTATAGTAACGATTCTGGTAAAACTTGGAAACATTTAAGTGATGAAGGTTTTTACACCCTAAGATTTTTAAATGATAGTGTAGCTTATGCTGCTGGTGCTGGACGAATCTCTAAATTGCAATTTAAATAATAAAGAGAGATGTTAGCCTTACTCTTTTCTTCGTTTTTTAAATTCATCAATCATTTTTCGTTTAAAATCTTCTTCAGCTATTTTAAGCCATATTATTTTTTTCGGAGGGATGATATCGGTAAGTTTATTTGAAAATTCAACCCAAAGTTGATGTAGACTGTTTTCAGCTTCATTGTATTTTTCAATAAGTTCTCTTGCTCTTTCATCAGACATGGTGTCAAATGTTTCCTTAATTTCTCTTCGAATGTTTTTAATCTTTATATATTTAATTTTAGAACTATTTTTCTCAAAATCATTGTAAACTGGCCAAAATTTTTGGGCTTCTTTTTCAGTAAGGTCCAAACGTTCAGTTAAAAAAGACACTTTCAGCGCTTTAATGCGTTCCCTATGGTTTTGTGCTTTTATGTTAAGTGAAACCAGTAAAAGCACTATAAAAATGGTTTGTTTTATGTTCATATCCAATTGCATTTATTCAATTAATATAGTTTCAATATCTACATTATTTAAAAGATACTCTTCTAAGTTTTCTTTCTCGAGGTTGTAATCAACAAAAGTGTCTTCTGTAAGTTCTTCCTCAGTTAATAATATGGCTAATTCATAAGAGCTTATGTTTTCATCTATAAGAAAATTTTCAACGGTTTGGGTTTCTAAGGTATTAAAAGAAGGTTGGCTGTTAAAAACAAAAACATTTAAAAATACAATCATGGCTGCAGCTATGCTTGATGCGTAAAGCAATTGTTTCTTACTAAACAAGGCAATGACTTTGGTTTTATCATTAGTTGAAACTTTATCAATTAGTTTATCTTCTAAATTTTTAAAATAGTTTTTAGGTACATTAAAACCTGATGTTTCTGCAAATTTTAGTTTTCTATTGGGTTTTATGGAGCTCAATACCTTGTCATCAAAAGTTTCAAAATACCCAACCGGTGTTTTAAACCCTGTAGACTTTATGGTATGAAGTAAATTCTTTTTCATTTCTACTATATGACTTATAATTTCAATAAAGGTTTAATTATTAGTAAGATAAGCTTCAATTTTTTTTACGGCAAAATGGTATGATGCTTTTAGAGCACCTTCACTTGTTTCTAAAATCTCGGCCATTTCTTTATATTTTAAATCTTGAAAATATTTCATATTGAATACCAATTGTTGCTTCTCTGGTAGCGTAGCGATAGCTTTTTGCAATTTTATCTGAATATCATCACCCACAAAATAAATATCAGAAATTAATTTACCAATAGCAATTTGTTGGGCCTGTTCATTAGTGATTTGCATTCGTTTTGCATTCCTGTTTATATGTGTAATGGCTTCATTGGTTGCTATGCGATACATCCATGAAAATAATTTACTGTCGCCTTTAAAATTTTGAATGTTTTTAAACACCTTTATAAATGTGTTCTGTAATACGTCATCTGCATCATCATGTGACTTTACAATATTTCGAATGTGCCAATACAAACGTTCTTTATATAGAGAAACTAATGTTCTATATGCTTGCTCCTTATTGGTTTTGGACTGTAATTGTTTAACTAACTGTACCTCGTCGGTCACTAATTTTTTCTTATTTGACTCTTAAATATAACAAAAGTTTAAAATATTATTTTAAATAAGATTTCAACCTTCTTATGGTTTAAATATCGATAAAATACACAAAAATACGATAAAATGTTATTTTTTCTTGTTTTGTAAAACGTTTTGTGTTAAGTTTGTATCATAAACCTACTTATGTTGTTAGTTGTCCCCAAATCTAACAATGAATAAAAAAAGGATAGATGCCCAAATCTCTATCCTTTTTTGTATTAAACATGTCTTCTTGTCATTGTCTTAAGTAGTTAGGTTTACTCAAAACTTTGCATGTCAACCAGTTTCTTGTAAACACCATTTTTAGCAATGAGTTCATTGTGTTTGCCTTGTTCAACAATTTCACCTTTATTAAGTACAACTATGATATCGGCATTTTTAATAGTAGATAATCGATGTGCAATAACTATGGATGTCCTGTTTTTCATCATGTTTTCCAAAGCCACTTGTACTAAGCGTTCACTTTCAGTGTCCAGCGCAGAAGTGGCTTCATCTAGAATCATAATTGGAGGACTTTTTAACACTGCCCTTGCGATGCTTAAGCGTTGTTTCTGTCCGCCAGAGAGTTTATTTCCTGAGTCTCCTATATTGGTCTCTATACCTTTAGGTAGATCTTTCACAAATTCCCAGGCGTTGGCTACTTTTAAGGCTTCTATAACATCTTTCTCGGAAGCATTAGTATTTCCTAATTTTAAATTGTTTTTTATACTATCGTTAAATAAAATAGCATCTTGGGTTACAATGCCAAGTAACCCTCTTAGTGATTTAGTTGTTAATTCCCTTATATCTTGGCCATCAATTAAAATAGCTCCTTTGTTTACATCGTAAAAGCGGGTTATTAAATTGGCAATGGTAGATTTGCCACTACCTGATTGCCCAACTAAAGCAACAGTTTGTCCTTTGTTTATGGTTAAGGAGAAATTCTTTAAAACATATTCTTTTTCATATTTAAATGAAATGTCATTAAACACAATATTTTTTGCAAAACCTGATTTATTTACTGCATTAACACTATCCATTAAAGGATTTGGAGTATCTATAATTTCATGGATGCGTTCTGCAGCTGCACCACCTTTTTTAACATTAACCAATCCTCTTGAAATTGCTTTTGCCGGGGTTAGAATGTTATATGCTAATCCTATGTAAACTATAAACTTACTACCATCTAGAAATAAAGTCGAATCACCGCCAATAATTAAATTTCCACCATACCATAGAATTATTGATATCATGCAAATGCCTAAAAACTCACTTGTAGGAGAAGCTAAGTTTTGTCTGTTTAGTAATTTATTTGAAAAACTATAATATCTATTAGTTGATTCTTGAAAGTGGTCATTAAATTTTTCTTCGGCATTAAACCCTTTAATAATTCGAAGTCCGGTAAGTGTTTCTTCTAAAGTAGACAAGAATAATCCTTGCTCTTTTTGAACTCTGTCTGATTTTCGTTTTAAGCTTTTACCAATTTTGGTAATAATAAATCCCATTATGGGTATAAAAATAAATACAAATAAAGTGAGCTTAGCGCTTATAATAAGCATGGTAACCAATGTGAAAATGATCGTTAATGGTTCTCTTACAATAAGCTCTAATACAGGAAGCATAGAGTATTGTAAGTCGTTAACATCCCCCGTAACTCTTGCTATTAGATCTCCCTTTCTTTGTTCTGAAAAATAAGAAAGCGGTAACGATAATATTTTTTCATAAACTACATTTCGTATATCCCTAATTACACCATTTCGTAAAAACACCATAAAATAATTGGCTAAATAGCCAAAAATGTTTTTTAGAAAAAAGGTTATAATAATAAGTATTATTACAAAAACCAGTGCTTTAGATTTGTCTCCTTGGGTAAATTCGTTCATGTAAAACGCTAGAGAATCTTCAGCAAAATGACCAATTTCAGAGACTCCTTTGTAAACCGGTTTTGTAGATGGGATGACTTTTTCTTTTTCAAAAATTACATCTAGCATCGGCATGAGTGCCACAAAAGAAAGTGTACCAAATAAAGCAAAGAATACATTGGAGATAATGTGTCCTACCGCAAATCGTTTATAAGGTTTTGCATACCTTAAAATATTAAAAAATAAGTTCATTAAATAAGTTTCATATCTTTAAGAATAGCTTCAGCTTTTGTGTCCAGGGTAGTTTCACAATTTTTAAAATCTTCAATAGACTCTAAAGTAGTATTAACGCTTACATAAAATTTAATTTTAGGCTCTGTTCCGCTAGGTCTTAAAGCGACTAGACTACCATCTTCAGTGTAATATATCAATACATTAGATTTAGGAATGTCAATTACGGTTTCTTCTCCTGTAAGCATATTTTTAGCTATGGATGCCTCATAATCTTCAAACTTAACAACTGTCGAACCATTAATAGTCTTAACAGGTGTTTTTTTGGCTTCATTCATCATTTGTTTAATTTCCTGAGCGCCTTCAATACCCTTTTTGGTTAGCGATACCAATTTCTCTTTGTAGAAACCGTGCTTTATGTAAAGTTTTATCAATTCATTAAAGAAAGAACTTCCATTGGATTTCGATATTGCAGCAATTTCACAGGCTAACAAAGTTGAAGTGACTGCATCTTTATCGCGTACAAAATCACCAACCATATAACCAAAACTTTCTTCGCCACCACCAATAAAATTAAGTTCTTTATGGTCTTTAATGAGTTTGGCGATCCATTTAAAACCAGTGAGTACGATCTTGCTTTCAACTCCATAGGTATTGGCTAATTTGGTCAACATAGGTGTTGAAACAATCGTTGAAGCAATAAATTCCTTGCCTTTAATTTTTCCTTCCGCTTTCCATTGTTTTAAAAGGAAATCGGTCATCATGAGCATGGTTTGGTTACCGTTTAACAGTTGTAGTTCACCATCGTTATTGCGCACGGCCACCCCAAGTCGGTCGCAATCAGGGTCGGTACCAATAACAATATCGGCATTTACTTTTTCAGCTAATTCCAATGCCATTTTTAGGGCTGCTGGTTCTTCTGGGTTTGGAGATTCAACAGTAGGAAAATCGCCATTAGGAGTTTCTTGTTCTTTTACAATATGTACTTTTTTATATCCTGCTTGTTTCAAAGTTTCTGGAACAGCCGTTATGGATGTGCCATGAAGAGAGGTAAAAACAATACTTAAATTGTCTTTAGCTTCTTGAGTCGCCCCTATGCAGCCATTTTCCACTGAAGCTTTAATGAAAACATCATCTAGGTCTTTACCAATATAGTGTATTAGGTTTTGGTTAGCATCAAATTTAATGTCGGAATAATCAATTTCGTTTATCATTTTAATAACTGCGCCATCATGAGGAGGAACCAATTGTCCCCCGTCTTGCCAATACACTTTGTAACCGTTGTATTCTGGCGGGTTATGTGAAGCGGTTAGGACAATACCACAATGGCAATTTAAATGCTTTACTGCGAACGACAACTCCGGCGTTGGACGTAAATCTCCAAATAAATACACTTCAATACCATTTGCCGAGAACACATCAGCAACTACTTTGGCTAAAGATTTACTATTGTGTCTACAGTCGTAAGCAATGACAGCTTTAGGTCTTTCATTAGGAAATTGTTTGTGCAGATAGGCGCTTAAACCTTGAGTGCTTTTCCCTAGTGTATATTTGTTGATTCGATTGGTGCCAACCCCCATGATACCACGCATGCCACCTGTACCAAACTCTAAATCTTTATAAAAGCTTTCTTGAATATCCTTAGGGTTATTTGCTATGCTTTCTTTAATAATAGTTTGTGTTTCACTATCAAACTGTGGAGTTAACCATGTATTGATGCGTTCTAAAATTTTTGGTTCTATATATATCATGATAGCATTATAATAAAGACAAAATTAAGTAATTGAAAACTAATATTAATTTTTGAACTATGATTTAAAATGAAATATAAACGAAATCGAAATAGTTAGAACCGGAGTGGTCTAAAAATTCAATTTATCCTTTATAAGGTATCTTTTTTTGCTTTCTTTGGTTCGTAATATGATTTCTCCTAAAAAACCAGCTACAAAGAATTGCGTGCCAATAATCATAGTCGAAAGAGCAAGATAGAACTGTGGACGTTGGGTAATTAGCCTTCCAGTTGGGTTTAAAAATAATTTATCTATACCCAAATACACCGCGAAACAAAAACCAATCGCAAACATAAGTACGCCTAATGCCCCAAAAAGGTGCATGGGGCGTTTGCCAAAATGTGATAAGAACCAAATTGTAATTAAATCGAGGAAACCATGAATAAAGCGATCCATGCCAAATTTGGTGACCCCATATTTTCTAGCTTGATGGAGCACTATTTTTTCACCTATTTTGGTAAATCCAGCATTTTTAGAGAGTACTGGAATATAACGGTGCATTTCACCATTAACGTCAATGTTTTTAACAACGTCATTATGGTAAGCCTTTAACCCGCAATTAAAATCATGCAGTTTAACCCCAGATGTTTTTCTGGCAGCCCAATTGAATAGTTTCGAAGGTAGGTTTTTTGTAAGTACATCGTCATAACGTTTCTTTTTCCAGCCCGACACCAAATCGTAACCTTCATTTATAACCATACTGTAGAGTTCTGGTATTTCATCAGGGTTGTCTTGTAAGTCCGCATCCATGGTAATAACAATGTTACCCTGAGCCTTTTCAAAACCAGCATGCAATGCTTGGGATTTACCAAAATTCTTTAAAAACCTAATCCCCTTTACGCTTTTGTTTTTTTCTGATAGTTTCTTAATAATGCTCCATGAATCATCAGTACTACCATCATCTATAAAAATAATTTCATAAGAAAAATGATTAGCAGTCATGACTTTAACAATCCAATCATTCAATTCTTTTAGGGATTCGTATTCGTTAAGTAGTGGTATAACTACTGATATATCCATAGAATTATTTGAAATTTAACATTTCAAAAATACAGAAATTATTGTGAGTCTGGATTGTTTTTTTTCATAGTAGCTGCAACTAGTAACCCGATAACACATAAAGGCAACATATAGTTAACAAATAAGGCTATAAGACTATTTTTTATGGAGTACAGGTTTTCAGCTTCAAGTTTATCAACGGTTTCGGAAATTTTGTCGGGATGCATATTTATGCTTTCGTAGATTCCTACTACCTTTTCAATTGATTTTTCTTTTAAAAAAGTGGCGGCATCGGTATCAATAAAGTTAAATAGGATAAAAGAAACTAAAGTAACAATTGTTGAACCAATTAAACTGGTTATGAAATAGGCAGTAAATGCTTCTTTAAAATTAGTGTAACCATCAAAGGCCTGCTTTACTTTAGCAATAGAAATAAGCCCAAATATAATTGCAATTGCATATATAGATAAGCCAAACCAAGTGTTGACAAATAAATTTAAGTCTATGGCATATGCAATGGTTAAAAGTAAAGTGAGTAAAACCCCTAAATAGAGCCCATAATCTTTGGCAATTGACTTTAAAGATTTTTCCATAATATAGTATTTTAAATGTTGGTATCCAAAGGTAGTAAAACGCTACTGTATTATTGAAAATAAAAAATAATAAAAAATATTGTTCATTTATAAAAAATACTTAAATTTGCAGCTCGAAAATTGAAAAGATAAAAGCATTTAGCGATGAGAAAAGGTATACATCCAGAAAATTATAGATTAGTAGCATTTAAAGACATGTCTAACGATGATGTTTTTATAACAAAATCTACTGCTAACACTAACGAAACAATAGAAGTTGATGGTGTTGAGTATCCACTTGTTAAAATGGAAATTTCAAGAACATCGCACCCATATTATACTGGTAAATCTAAATTGGTAGATACAGCTGGTCGTATCGATAAGTTTAAAAGCAAATATGCTAAATTTAAAAAATAAGTTTAGCCTTAATTATTTAAATTAAAGCCTTTCAGTTCTGTTGAAAGGCTTTTTTTATGAATTGAATTTATGTTTTCGAACACATTTAGGGTATCTTTATTTGTTTGATTTTTTTAATTCAAAGGCATATGAATCTTTTCATTTGAAAATCTATAAAACCAAATGACAAGTTATATTGACTAATAAAGCGACAACAAAAACATAGCTGAATTTTGTATTTTTTTAAATCCAAGTTTTTAGTTTTTACAGAAAGAAACTTAGAAATCACTGTTTTATGAATTATATTCTTTTTGATGGCCCATCCCGAAATAATTTGCTGCCCTTTACCTATACAAGGCCTGTAGCTGATATTAGAATAGGTATTTTAACCATTCGTGAAAAATGGGAAACCTTTTTAAAAACCACTACAACTACTGTTACCGAAGAGTATTTGTCTGATAAGTACCCCATGTTGGAAATGGACGAAAACATTATGATAAATGCTGCTTTTCTTCCCAATTTGGGATTGGTGGAGATGATAAATGAGCTAAAAGAGAACCAAGCTATTTTTAAAGACGAAGATGTTATTGCTTTTTTTACAAAGGAAGCCAAAGACGATATCGATTTTAAACAGTATGAGGTCTTGGAGTTTAGAGAGGAGCTTATTAAAATAGAGAACACATGGGATATTTTTTCTAAAAACAATGAAGCTATTCAGGAGGATTTTAATCTAATTACCAAAGATAGAACCTCCCAACCAATCCCATCCAGCAACAATATTATTGGCGCGGAACAAATTTTTATAGAAGAAGGAGCTACAGTAGAGTTCGCTACTTTAAATGCCAATACAGGACCAATATATATAGGTAAAGATGCTCTAGTAATGGAAGGTACTTTAATAAGAGGACCTTTAGCGTTATGCAATAACGCCGTAACTAAATTGGGAACTAAAATATATGGTGCTACAACCATAGGTCCATATTCTAAAGTAGGAGGCGAAGTGAAAAATGTAGTCCTTTTTGGTAATTCCAACAAAGGCCATGAAGGCTATCTTGGAGACTCTGTGTTGGGGGAATGGTGTAATTTGGGAGCAGATACCAATACCTCCAACCTTAAGAACAATTATGCAGAGGTTCGTTTATGGAATTACAATACTCAGGGGTTTGCTAGAACAGGATTGCAATTTTGCGGACTTATGATGGGCGACCATAGTAAGTGTGGCATCAATACCATGTTTAATACTGGAACGGTTGTAGGTGTAAGTGTCAATATTTTTGGTTCTGGATTTCCTAGAAACTTTGTTCCCAGCTTTAGTTGGGGTGGCCATAGTGGATTGACAACTTATCAAACCAAAAAGGCTTTTGAAACTATTGAAAAGGTGTTTTCCAGACAAAATATGGTATTTGACCAAAAGGATAGGGATATCTTGGAACGTGTTTTTGAACTATCCAAAACCTACAGAAGGTCTTGATTTTTTGATGTTTATCCGATTACTTTAGTGGGTTTTCCATGAAATGTTATATTTGGTCAGCATCAAATCATTTTAATCATGAGGTCCATTTACTTTATTTTTCTCTTTTTGGGTTTTTATGGTTTTACGCAGCCTTCAGATTACACCCTAACCAATTTAGAAATTAATAATGAATACCCCCATTTTGGTTTAATGAAAACCAAAGGAAAAAAAATATTGTTTACTTCCTTTGCATTGAATAAGCGGGGTAAAGTAGAATTGGCTGGAGGCAACCCAGTACTAACCATTTATGAAGGTACGTTATCAGGTGATGGCAAAATAATGAAAGTTCAACCCGTAGCAATCGATGCCAATATACCAACGGTAACCAGTGCTGTACTATCTCCTAACGAGAAGCATTTAATCATTACGACATTATATACCAATAAAAACAGGCCTAAAGGTGATTTTAAAGAAACGAATTTCCATTTAGAAATAGGAGAGTATCAAGAAGGTATAGGCTGGACCAACTTTAAGGTGTTGCCTTTTTGTAACCCAAGGTATTCCTATGCGCATCCTGCTTTTAGTAATGATGGTGAAACCTTGTATTTTACGGGTAATGTAAGGGGAGGAAAAGCGACTACCAAAGGCGGTTCCGATATTTTTAAAGTAAACATTATGGAAAACAATACCTATGGTGAACCAGAAAATCTGGGTAGTAATGTCAATTCCTACAGCCGTGAAATGTTTCCCTATGTAAGCGATGACAATACTTTGTATTTTGCGTCTAACCGACCTGGTTATGGTGGCTTCGACATTTATAAATGTGTCATGAAGGAAGATGGTAGTTTTGAAAAGGCTGAAAAATTGCCTAAACCGTTAAATAGTGATAAGGATGATTTTTCATTGATTATAAATTCTAATAGCGCTTCAGGGTTTTTGGTTTCAAAGCGCATTGGGGGAAAAGGCGATGATGACATCTATCATTTTGTTGTAAAGCCCTAAATAAGTCCAATGGACTAATTTTTCCTTACCCGCCTTAAATCCAATAAATTAATGGGGTTAATACCCAATCCTTTCACATTTTTTCTTGTAAAACGTAGCACTTCATCGTAGTATAATGGAACCATAATGGCGTGCTCCATAGCAATAGAGTCCATTTGGGTATAAAGTAATTTTCGCTCTTCAATATTCTTAATGGTAAAGGCTTTGTTGTAGAGGCTGTCCAATAATCTATTTTTAAAATGAAAATAATTTGATCCATTAGGAGCAAAGTTTTTACTATAGAAGATAGACAAATAGTTTTCGGCATCTAAGTAATCGGCTATCCAAGAGCTTCTAAACATATCAATTTTACCATTGGATCTAGCACTTCTTAGAGTAGCTTCTGGCATTACATCAATATTAATCTTTAATCCCGTTTTTTGCAATTCCTGTTGTATATACTCACAAAAACTCAAATAGTTGCTAGTAGTGTTTAGCGTTATTTCTGGATGATTTATTCCTGTTTCGGTTTTAAATTGTTCTATAAGTTGTTTAGCTTTTTTTGGCTGATAATTATAACCATTAGTTTCACTATGGCCAGCAAGCCCTATAGGTATAAAGCCACCAATTGCAGGATTGCCAATACCGTTGTTTAAATAAAGCATCATTTTTTTTCTATCAAAACCAAGATTTATAGCTTTTCTTATCAACTCCGATTGTATTTCTGGTGTTTCAGAATCTAGATAAAAACCCAAGTATTCGGTGTTTAAATACGGTCCACGAATCATATTTATGGTTTCAAAATACTTTTTACGAAGCTTACCATTACTTGTTAGCAATTCATCCTTATAAGATGCATCTAAGCCAGAAATATAATCTATGTTGCCTTGGGCAAATTGTAAAAACTCACCTTGTTTATCAGGGAGAAAGGTGAGTGCTACAGCTTCTAAATAAGGTAATTGGTTGCCCTGTTCATCCTTTTCAAAATAAAGCTCATTTTTTCTAAACACCAGCTTGATATTTTCTTCCCAGCGCTTAAATTTAAAGGGGCCAGTACCTATGGGGTGTGATCTAAATTCAGTGCCATAATGTTCTACTATTTCCTTAGGAACCACAGAGCAATATTTCATGGCCAATAGCCCTATAAATGCAGGAAAAGGCTGTTTTAAATCAATTTGAAAGACCGTATCGTTGATGGCCTTAAAATCATCAACTTTGTTTAACACCCAACCTCCTGGAGCAGCTGTTTTAGAATCCCTTAACCGATTTAGACTAAATGTAAAATCTTCTGCGACAACTGTTCGGGTAGAATCTTTTCCAAATAAAGGGTGCTTATGGAAATAAACATCGTCTCTTAAAATGAAGGTATAAGAGGTGCCATCTTCAGATATCAGCCAACGTTTGGCTATTGCAGGATGAATATTGAGATTTTTATCCAATTGTACCAATCCGTTAAACAATTGATTGCAGGCCGAATTATCCTGTAATGTTCTGGAGAAAGCAGGGTCTAGTGTATTTAGATTAGCATATTCGTTATACCGAAAAACCAATTGGTCTTGGTTTATGTTTGAAATATTTTTGCAGGAGAAAAAGACTAAAACAATGCAACTAATTGACAAGTAGTTTTTTAAACATTTTAATGTGGGTTTTATCATATAACTTATTAGTTGTAAATTTGCAGTCTTTTAATGGTAAATATAAATCTTATTAGTTCCTGAAACAAGTTAGGACATACAAAAGGGTTAATGAGCAAAAAAGTCGCATTTTACACATTAGGTTGTAAGCTTAATTTTTCTGAAACATCTACCATATCTAGAAGTTTTAAGAATGAAGGTTTTGACCGCGTTAATTTTTCGGAAAAAGCCGACATGTATGTGATTAACACTTGCTCGGTTACTGAAAATGCCGATAAGCGTTTTAAAACCATTGTGAAGCAGGCGCAAAAAGCAAATCCAAATGCGTTTATTGCAGCTGTGGGCTGTTACGCCCAGCTAAAACCAGAAGAATTGGCCAATGTTAATGGGGTGGATTTAGTATTGGGGGCAACCGAAAAGTTTAAGATTACCGAATATATAAACGACCTTAGCAAAAATGATTACGGTGAAGTGCATTCCTGTGAAATTGAAGAAGCCGATTTTTATGTAGGTTCTTATTCCATAGGTGATAGAACACGTGCCTTTTTAAAGGTTCAGGACGGGTGCGATTACAAATGCACTTATTGTACCATTCCATTGGCTCGTGGCATTTCAAGAAGTGATACCATGGACAATGTATTAAAAAACGCTAGGGAAATTTCAGCACAGGATATTAAGGAAATTGTACTAACAGGAGTTAATATTGGTGACTATGGTAAAGGAGAGTCTGGTAACAAAAACCATGCGCATACCTTTTTGGATTTAGTGACCGAACTTGATAAAGTAGAAGGCATTGAGCGTTTGCGCATTTCGTCTATCGAGCCTAATTTATTGAAGAATGAAACCATAGAACTGGTTTCAAACTCTAGGGCTTTTGTACCACATTTTCATATTCCGTTACAATCAGGAAGCAATGAAATACTTAATAAAATGAAGCGTAGGTATTTGAAAGAGCTTTATGTGGATAGGGTTGAAAAAATAAAATCGATTATGCCACATGCTTGTATTGGTGTTGATGTAATCGTTGGCTTTCCCGGTGAAACCGACACGCACTTTTTGGAAACCTACAATTTTTTAAACGAACTGGATATTTCCTATTTGCATGTGTTTACCTATTCTGAACGCGATAATACAGAAGCTGCCGATATGGATGGCGTTGTGCCCAATAACGTTAGAAGTAAGCGCAGTAAAATGCTAAGGGGTCTATCAGTTAAAAAGCGCCGTGCCTTTTATGAAAGTCAGATTGGTACAACCAGAACGGTATTGTTTGAAAGCGAGAATAAGGAAGGTTTTATAAATGGGTTTACTGAAAATTATGTGAAAGTAAAAACTCCCTGGAATCCAATATTGGTCAATACATTACATCAAGTGAAGTTGACTAAAATTGACGATGATGGCTTGGTTAGATTTGAGTTTGTAAATCAATTGAAGCCCGTTAAAACCCTTTAAAGTACCTTTTAGGTTAGTTTTATTGACGTTTAACGGATTTTTTTGATGCAGCCAAAATACTGATGTAGGTTTGAGTTGAAATACGATTTCAATACTAAGAATCCAAATCTATTAGTCATGAAACATTCTTTAAACCTACTTACAGCATTTATACTTATTTTATCTTTTACCTCTTGTTCACAAGAAGAAGTGCAACAGGATGTTGATTTATTGGGTATTTGGGAAAATATGGCATCTACAAAAACATACACGTTGGTTTTTGGGCAAAACAATGCAGGGTTAAGTATTGAGACATATTCAAATGGTTCTGAAATATCTTCAAGTGCTATTCCATTTAATTGGATAATTAATAATAAGGAAGTATTGCTTTTAGATGGTGCTACGCCTCAAGGGACTTATGTTATAAATGACGAAGGACAATTAGTTTCAAGTGATTTACAATTTGTTAAAGTTTCAAGCGACTATTCAAAATACTATTAAGAAAACCAAAAACCAAATAAAAACAAAAAACTCCCAAGCTTATAACTTGGGAGTTTTTTTTATAATGTATTACCTTATTTATATCCTTACACCAACAGGAAGCATACGTTTGTATTTTCTATTACTTCGTACAAACTTTGCTATTTCGGGACTTGTAGGTACAATACTCAAGTTGCGTTCCCCAATTTGCTCAAAAACAGCAGCTAAAAATTCCTTTTTAAATTCATCTCCATTAATTTCACTCGGAATGACAAGTTTTGTTAAAAAAATCTTCCGTTCTTGTAGGGAGTACTCAATTTTAGCTAAATGATTTTCAATTTTTAATTCATATTGTCGTAAAAAATCATTGTCAATTAATTCTGCTACATCAACCATGGTAAGTATATTAATTTATTTTCTTAGGAGTAGTAAATAGTGATAACTATTTGTCTAAATTTGTTTTGCAAAATTACAAAAAAAATCCACATAACAAAAGGGAATATCCGTTAAAAGCTTATGGGTCAAGAACTAATACATGTGTATTTAATGCCGGGGATGGCTGCAAGCCCCAAAATATTTGAACATATTGAGTTACCCCAAGACCAATTTAAACTTCATTATCTAGAATGGGTACATCCATTTAATAATGAGACTATAGAAGCCTATGCTTTTCGTATGGTTCAACAAATAAAGCATAATAACATAGTATTATTGGGTGTGTCGTTTGGGGGAGTAATGGTTCAGGAGATGAGCAAACATTTTAAGGTTAGAAAATTAATTATTGTATCTAGCATTAAATTAATGCATGAAATGCCAAAACGAATGCAACTTGCTAAAAAACTTAAAGCATATAAATTGTTACCGTTTCAATGGGTTTCAAATATAGAGATGTTTGCTAAATATGCTATGGGTGAATTCGTTCAAAAGCGATTGGAACTCTATAAAATGTATTTGTCTGTAAACGATCCTGCATATTTAAAGTGGGCTATTACTAGTATGTTGTGCTGGAACCAAAAAGAGGTTATTCAAAACATTGTGCATATTCATGGGGATAATGATTCGGTGTTTCCCATTGAAAATATAAAAGGTTGTATAGTTGTTAAGGGAGGAACACATATTATGATTTTAAATAAATATAGATGGTTTAATGCGAATTTACCTGCTATAATTTTAGAGGGCATCTAAAACAGATTCAAATATTTTTTATAATTTTAAGCAAAACTTATTGGTGATGAAGACAGTAAAAAATGCACTAGCGTTTGTGGGATTGTTAAGTTTGTGTTATTTGTTCATTAATGCTCTACAAGATGCCCCAACCGATGAAAATTTTGAAAAGAAACTTATAAACGATTATAATGTTTATGCGTTGCAGGTGCCACAACATTTAGATTTTGCAGGAGAAATCATGCCTCTAAAAAATCCAGATATCCTGGAACGTATGGACAGGGAATTATTGGTTAATACTTATTGGCAATCTAATGGATTGCTTATGTTTAAGAGAGCCAGAAAGTATTTTCCAACTATAGAACCTATTCTAGCGAAATATGGTGTCCCCGATGATTTTAAATATCTTGCAGTTATTGAAAGCGGCCTTACCAATGCGGTGTCACCAGCTGGAGCTAGGGGTGTGTGGCAGATTATGAGTACTACGGGAAAGGAAAACGGTTTAGAGGTGAACAATAATGTTGATGAACGTTACCATTTAGAAAAGGCAACAGAGGTAGCATGCAAGTACCTTTTAAAATCGAAGGAAGAACTTGGCTCATGGACGTTGGCAGCAGCAGCTTATAATGCTGGGAATTCAGGAATATCAAGACGCCTTGAAGAACAAGGCGTAAACAATTATTACGACATGCTTTTAGGGGAAGAAACAGGGCGTTATATATTTAGGATAGTAGCTTTAAAAGAAATTTTATCCAATCCTAACAAATATGGATTCAACTTTAGGGAAAAGGATTTATATAGTAGCGTGCCAACCTATAAAGTTGAGGTGGACACAGCTGTTACAGATTTTACAAATTTCGCTGAAAAATTTGGTATAAACTATAAAATATTAAAGTTGCATAACCCATGGTTAAGGGAGCCTCATTTAAATAACAAGACACGTAAATTATATCATATTGAAATTCCAAAGGAAGGTTATTATCAATAATTACGCTTTGATGGTATGCTTCAGTTTTTAAAGGACTATTACTGGGAAATATTAATAGTATTCAATTACGTTATTTCCATTTCAGTTGTAATAACCATTCTTCTTAAAAATATTAACCCTGCAAAAACACTCTCCTATATAATAGTTTTAGTGTTTTTTCCTTTTTTCGGGTTAGTTGTTTATTACTTTTTTGGTCAAGAATATAGAAAGAATAAAATTTTCGGTAAAAAACACATTTTAAATAAAAATGTTGTAAAGTCTATTAATAAAGAGCTTGAGTTAACTAATCGAGACATTAAAAAGATTGATAAATATTTAGATGACAAAGTAAAACTGGTAAAATTACTTTATTCCAGTGATGCCGAACCTTTAACCTTAAAGAATGATGTAAAAATACTAAAGAATGGAGATGAAAAATTTCAAAACCTTATAAAGGATTTGAGAGCTGCAAAGCATCACATACATATGGAATATTACATTATTAAGGATGATGCTATAGGTACTGAAGTTTTAAACATATTATGTGAAAAATCCAATGAGGGTATAGAGGTTAAACTTATCTATGATGATGTGGGTAGTAAAATTTCAAGAAAAATGAAAAAAAAGCTCACTAATTCAGGTGTAGAACATTACCCTTTTATGCCAGTATTATTTTCTAGGTTTACAGGCAAAATGAATTATAGAAACCATAGAAAGATTACCATTATTGATGGTAAAACAGCCTATGTTGGTGGAATAAATATTGCAGATGAATACCTAAATGATCATCAAACTAAAAGATTCTGGAGGGATACTCATATTTGTATAAAAGGAGAAGGAGTTAAATCACTTCAAATCCATTTTTTAGCTACATGGGATTTTGTGTGCGATAAAAAATTAACTGTTTATAAAACCTTTTTTCCAGAAGTTGAAACTAACCAAAATGTCGCAATTCAAATAGCCGCTAGTGGTCCAGATACAGATTGGGCAAACATTATGGAAGTGATTTTTACAGCAATTACTACGGCAGAAGACTATATTTATATTACAACACCCTATTTTGTGCCTAACGACCAAATAATTACGGCACTTCAAGTTGCTTCTAAAAGTGGAGTGGATGTAAGGTTAATTATACCGGATAAATCTGATTCATGGGTTGTTAAACATGCGTCCAATTCCTATCTGGAAGAGTTGTTAAAGGCAGGTGTAAAAGTTTATAAATATCAAAAAGGCTTTGTTCATGCCAAGACTATGGTCATAGACGACATATTTTCAACTGTTGGAACATCAAATATGGATTATAGAAGCTTTAATATTAACTTTGAAATCAATGCTTTTATTTATGACGCAAAACAAAGTAAAATACTAAAGTCCCATTTTTTGGAAGATATAAGCAGAAGTAAAGAAGTAAGTTATCAAACCTATTTAAATAGATCAAAGTTCGATAAATTAAAAGAATCTTACTGTAGACTTTGGTCTCCTTTAATTTAAACTTTATTTGGATCGACGTTTTTGCGCTCTTAATGAAGCACCAGCCCCATAATGTTGGTTAGGACCCACGGCACGCTTCATATTTTGTTTCATCATTTTAATCTGATCGTTAAGCATACCTTGTTTATCCAACTTTTGAGCTTCACTAAGAAGTTTTTGTGCTTCCTGCTTTCTGCGTTTAGAAAAAGCAATACCAGCAAGGTTTAATTTTGCCATGGCAAGATCATGATTCATATTCAAACCCAAAGAAATCGCTTTTCTAAAGTACTTTTCGGCTTCGTTCATATTGCTCTGGGATACCATAATACCATGTAAATAGTTATAGTAGCCTTGCTGCTTTTTAACCAAGGCAGTTTCTGGGTTTTTTATTTTATTGAGCCATTTTTTAGCACCATCAAAATCCTGTTTGCGTAAACGTAAAAAGGCCAATAGGATGAATTCATTTTTAAAATAAAGAAAAATAAAGATACACGATAAAAGTACATACATTATGCCATTACCTATATTACCTTCATAAAATTGATAAACTGAATAAGCAAAAATTCCAGTAGCTATTATGAGTTTTATGATTTTATTGTACATAAGGAGTATTGTTAAATAATTTCAAGAAATATTTTAATGAAAAAGAAACTTTCAGATTCATTCCCGTTGCAAATAAACTAAAATTTAATCAAAATTGAAGCATGTTCGCTTAACAAAAAGTAGGCATAGATCAAATAAATAAAGGGATGATAAGGTTTTTTTACAGAAAAAAATATTTGTGAAATATTTTATAAAAATGATTTGCAAAGTTGTAAAGGCTTTGTATATTTGCCCTCAGTTTTGGAAGACCTCAAAACAACACTTGAAAACATTACAATTTTAGATTTTAAAGATACAAGATAATGAGTAAAAGAACATTTCAGCCTTCTAAAAGAAAGAGAAGAAATAAACACGGTTTTAGAGAAAGAATGGCTTCTGCTAATGGAAGAAAAGTATTGGCACGTAGAAGAGCTAAAGGAAGAAAGAAATTATCTGTGTCATCTGAGTCAAGACATAAGAAATAATGATTAACAATTGTTGATAATATAAAGGTGTTACTTAAGTGTAACGCCTTTTTTTATATCTATTGATTGCTATTTTTGTAACGAATTAAAACACAATATATAACCTTAAGAAAATGCCGAAAAATTCTAAACTTAAATCGATACTAATTATTGGCTCTGGACCTATTGTTATTGGGCAGGCGTGCGAATTTGATTATTCTGGATCACAAGCTTTAAGGTCGTTAAGAGAGGATGGAATTGAAACGATATTGATTAATTCCAATCCGGCAACAATAATGACCGATCCGTCTATGGCCGATCATGTTTATTTATTGCCGCTTAATACCAAATCCATAATTAAGATTTTAAAGGAACACCCTCAAATAGATGCTGTGTTGCCAACTATGGGGGGGCAGACTGCGTTGAATTTATGTATTGAAGCCGACGAAAAAGGTATTTGGAAAGATTTTGGAGTAGAATTGATAGGTGTAGATATAAATGCCATTAATATAACAGAGGATAGGGAGCAGTTTAGAGAGTTGATGGAAAAAATAGGTGTTGCTATGGCGCCTCAAGCTACAGCGACTTCATTTTTGCAAGGTAAAGAAATTGCGCAAGAATTTGGTTTTCCGTTATGTATTCGTTCCTCATTTACTTTAGGAGGAGCTGGAGCAGCTATTGTTCATGATGAGAAGGATTTTGATAAATTATTACGTAGAGGCTTGGAAATTTCCCCAATTCACGAAGTGATGATTGACAAAGCCATGATGGGGTGGAAAGAATACGAATTGGAGCTACTTCGTGATAAAAATGATAATGTTGTTATTATTTGTTCTATAGAAAATATGGATCCAATGGGTATCCATACAGGAGATTCCATTACCGTAGCTCCTGCCATGACATTGAGTGATAGAACTTATCAAAAAATGCGTGATATGGCTATTAAAATGATGCGCAGTATTGGTGATTTTGAAGGGGGTTGTAATGTACAGTTTGCTGTAAGTCCAGATGAAAAAGAAGATATTATTGCCATTGAAATTAACCCACGTGTATCGCGTTCTTCAGCTTTAGCTAGTAAGGCAACAGGATATCCAATAGCCAAAGTAGCTACTAAATTAGCCATAGGTTATACACTAGATGAATTGGATAACCAAATTACTAAGTCAACATCGGCTTTATTTGAACCTACATTAGATTATGTTATTGTAAAGATACCACGTTGGAACTTTGATAAATTTGAAGGATCTGATAGAACATTGGGCTTACAAATGAAGGCTGTAGGTGAGGTTATGGGTATTGGACGTTCGTTTCAGGAGGCTCTGCATAAAGCTACACAGTCATTAGAGATCAAAAGAAATGGTTTAGGAGCCGATGGTAAAGGTTATAAGGATTACAATCAAATTATTGAGAAATTAACCCATGCCTCTTGGGACAGGGTATTTGTCATTTACGATGCGATTGCAATGGGCATTCCGTTAAGCCAAATTTATGATATCACAAAAATAGATATGTGGTATTTAAAACAATATGAGGAATTGTTTCAATTGGAAAAAGAAATTTCGAAGTATACCATCGATACCTTAGAAAAAGAATTATTGTTGGAGGCTAAACAAAAAGGTTATGGTGATCGCCAGATTGCACATATGCTTGGTTGTTTGGAAAGTCAGGTGTATAACAAAAGAGATGAATTCAATATTCAGCGTGTATACAAATTAGTAGATACTTGTGCTGCCGAGTTTAGGGCCCAAACACCATATTACTATTCGACTTTTGAAAGTGATATGGAAACAGCTGATGGTGAACGTTATGCAGATAATGAAAGTATAGTTTCAAACAAGAAAAAGATAGTAGTTTTAGGTTCTGGTCCTAATAGAATAGGGCAAGGGATTGAATTCGATTATTGTTGTGTTCATGGTGTGTTGGCTGCCGCAGAGTGTGGTTACGAAACCATAATGATTAACTGTAATCCAGAGACCGTTTCGACAGATTTTGATACTGCTGATAAGTTATACTTCGAACCTGTCTTCTGGGAGCATATATACGATATTATCCGACATGAAAAACCAGAAGGTGTTATTGTTCAGTTAGGTGGGCAAACCGCTTTGAAACTAGCTGAAAAATTAACCAAATACGGTATTAAGATTATAGGGACAAGCTTTGAGTCGTTAGACTTGGCAGAAGATAGAGGAAGTTTCTCAACCTTACTAAAAGAGCATAACATACCATATCCAGAGTTTGGTGTGGCTGAAAATGCAGACGAAGCCTTAGCGTTAGCCGATAAATTGAATTTCCCAATTTTGGTTAGACCTAGTTATGTGCTTGGCGGCCAGGGAATGAAAATTGTAATTAACAAGGAGGAGTTGGTAGAGCATGTGGTAGATTTACTTCGAAAAATCCCCAATAATAAACTGTTATTGGATCATTATCTAGATGGTGCTATAGAAGCCGAAGCCGATGCCATTTGTGATGCTGATGGCAATGTATACATTATTGGTATTATGGAGCATATAGAGCCCTGTGGTGTACACTCGGGAGACTCCAATGCAACGTTACCAGCCTTTAACCTGGGGGATTTAGTCATGCAACAAATTATAGACCACACCCATACCATTGCTAGGGCATTGAATACAGTTGGATTAATTAATATTCAGTTTGCTATTAAAGATGATGTGGTTTATATTATTGAGGCCAATCCAAGAGCTTCCAGAACTGTACCTTTTATTGCTAAAGCCTATAAAGAGCCTTACGTGAATTATGCAACTAAGGTTATGCTGGGTGAGAAAAAGGTAACGGACTTTATTTTTAACCCAAAGTTGGAAGGTTACGCCATAAAACAACCTGTGTTCTCATTTAATAAATTCCCCAATGTTGATAAGCGTTTAGGTCCAGAAATGAAGAGTACAGGAGAAAGTATCCTGTTTATAGATAGTTTGAAGGATGACGAGTTTTACGACTTATACTCCAGAAGAAAGATGTATTTGAGTAAATAATACAATCTATAGAAAAAAAGCCGCTTTTAGCGGCTTTTTTTATTATCATTAGGGTCTTTTACTTTTTTCAACATGTTTTATAAAATACTTAGTATCCCCTAACCAGAAAAATGTTCGGTAGCGTTCTATATAAGTAAGTTTTACATAAGTTCCTTGAAGATTTTCTAAGTCTTCAATTATCTTTTTATCTCCTTTTTCTACAGAAAAATTGAATTGCAACTCTTCCGAGACCCCTTGACTAAGTTTACCTTCCCAAGTCTTAAAGAGCATACCTTTTTTACTGAATTTTATTAAATCTCCTGATCTGACACCTTCACTATATACAGCAAAGTACATAAATAAAAAATAAACCGTGATTAGAGCAATGAGAGCCAATAGGATTTTAATAAAAAACTTCTTCATGAGGTCATATATTTTATTTTAGTAAGCATTGGTTATGTTACTGTTTGATTTGTAAATCAAAACTAAAGAAAATCTCTATTACTTCTGCAATTTTGTTGCTAACTATTTTGGGAATTTTAATATCATAATCTGAAGCCAATGCCTTAAAACCTCCAGTAATAATTATGTTTTTATCTTTTTTTGATATGGTAGCCGGCACATTTTCTATCGAATTGGTTTTTCCATGAAAATTCAATTGGCCATCAATGGCTAAAGCGGTGTTATCACCTAATGTTGAAAAATCAAAATTTACAATTGTACCTTTAAAAGTGGCCTTAGGATAGGTGTCCGATTCCGCATAATTCTCATTAAAATGTTCTTCCATTAAGGCATTTTTAAATCGAAAACCTTTTACCAAAACTAAGGCAGCAAATTCTCCATTTTCTACATTGAGTATAGCAGTTGCCGAGTTATTCTCCGCTTTAACTTCTTCAAAGGAAGGTACTGATGCTTCAAAACCAACAGTTCCTGTTTTGGTGAGGTATTTGGTTTGTGAATAAATCGTCGTACTTAAAAAGAAAACACAATAAACTATATATTTCATAATACTACTTTAATTAAATAAGCAAAACCTTACCAGTTAGGTTGTTTAATTTTCCAATAAGCCATCATCTTTCCATTTTTGGATGATATCCCTTGTAGATTGAGGCATTAATCCACCTGAGGGAGGCATTGGGTTGGTTGAACTATTAATAGCTGTAATAATACTGTTTACCCTGTTTTTGACTTGTGTATAGGTCGTTAACGAAAATGGTGCGCCATTAGAAGTTGGGCTTCCATGACACCCTGTACAATTACTTGTCATAATAGCTTTTACGTTACCGTTATAGGTTGTTTTACCACTTGTGTCTGAGTCTGGATTTGATAAATCGTCACTACTGCTGGATGAACAACTAAATGTTAGAAAGGCAATAGCCAAAACAAAGATTAAATTTTTAAAATTCATAGCGTTTATTATTAAGGTTAATAAAATTTATAATTAAAAGCGTCTGCTTAGGTTAAATCCAAAATAAATATCACCGTCTCCCCAATCACCAGAACCTTGACCTAAAAAGGTGTTGGTATTCATGCCTTGGGCGTTAGAGAAGTGCATTTGAAACACATGGCCACCTGTTTCTAAATCGAAACCAATGGAAAATGGGTTTTTAAATGGTGAATTATCTGCTCTGTTCATATGCCATCCATAATCCATATTCAGAGACCATCTTTTTCCGAGTTTATAGCGACCGCCTAAACCTAAGGCAAATTGAGAATTGTCCTGTTGATCAATAAAAACAAAATTATCATGGAAAAATGTTGGCGCTATCTCCAATGATAAATTAGTACTGAACTTTCTGGAAATTAACAGTTGGGTTACATAGCTTAAGCGATGTTTAAACTCTAACAAAGGCAGGTCTACTTCGTCCAAGGCTGTATTAACTAGCAGTTCATTAAATCCAACTACGGTAAAAGGAAACCCGCCTTCTTTTTGTCTTAACAAACTATATTTTAATGAGAACTCATATATTTTTTGAAATGAACTTCTAGAGAAACCAATGTTTAAACCATCCGTAATCCCATAAACAAAGTTTAGACGAGTAACGGCTTCATCCAACCCAAAAAAGTTATCCAATCCATTTTTCAAACTACCAAATCTATGGGAAACGATAAAGGTGAATTCTTTTTTGGCTACTAGCTTGGTTGATTCAAAATTCACAACCTTTAAACCTTTAAAAGCCGCATCGGCATAATTGGACCAAGTGCTATCTGTGTCTATTTCGTCTAGTAGGTCATTTTGACTAAATAGTGATACTGGAATTAAACAGAGGAGAAGATATAGTTTGTACTTCATAATTTAGGTTGGTTTTATTGTTTTATAAATCGTTTGGTGTATTTGCCTCTAGATAAGGTAATATGTAAAAAATATAGGCCTTGGTTTAAATTAGAAACATCAATTCCAGATTGGAAAACTTTAGTGTTAACTATTTGTTTTCCTAAAACATTTGTAATAGCTATCGATTGGATGTCTAGTTGGTCAATATTTTTTAAATTGATATATGAACTGGTAGGGTTGGGGTATAGGATTACCTCTTCTTTAAACAAGTCGCTTGTACTTAGTGGGGCAGACCAGGTAACTGAGAGTACTGGAACATTATTTGAATTTGTAGCTTCTTTACTATCAAATCTTCTAGCTGAATTATCATCATTTTCGTCACCTATTAATAGTATTCCATTGTTAGTAGAACTATCATCTAACCAGTTCTGTACAGCATTGATAAAATTAGAAGTTGAAGTAAAAGTATAAAATCCTACTCCAGATATATTTAAGGAAGATAAGCTTGTAGATAAATAATCACCCCCAGCTGTAGACCAAGAAGACGTTCCAAACATTGCATCATTCCATGTTGCATCTGGAGCAACAGCTGGAGCACCTGTACCGCCTCCTAATGAAGTACCTTCTCCCCATTCTTTACTTACTTGATAAATTTTATAATTGTGAGTCCCATCACCTGAAAAAGACACTTTATTTACTCTAATTTTTAAGCTTACTTCTATAATGGTAGATCCTACAGGAATAGAAGAAATATCAAACTCAATAAGCGCTCTTCTGTTATTATTTCCATTTGAAATACCTGTTCTTCCAGAGAATAAATCACCTTCTCCATTAGAATAAGTAGAGTTTTCACTGTAAATGGTATTGTCTTTTACAGGGGTAAAGTCTGATGTATTCTGGCTAAAACTAGATGTTGTTAATAACATTAGTAAGGTATAGAGGGATAATTGTTTTTTCATAACTTTTGGATTAATCATTAATTATACTACATTGGTCTAATTTGATTTCTTCCAACAAATCATCATAGCCTATAAATCGTCCTTTAATTTTTATAGGGGCATACAGGTTTGGTTTGGTTTTAATATTTTTTGATAATTGGCAAAACACAGTTTGATTTAATGTTATGGTATGATCACTTATTCCTGTAATGTTTCCAATTATTTCGATGGATTTGTTAAGGTATTTTTTTTCTGATGTAGTGGGGTCTATAGCGAACTCATTAACTAATATTGATGCTTTCATATTATAAGAAGCTTGTTCCTCTTCAATATTTCTATGATCTTGATAAATGTAATTATAGCTTATTACTGAAGCAACTATAACTACTATGACAATAAAAATAAGTTTCTTCATTTTGAGTTGTTTTAATAACAGCTTCAGCAAAATGCTGAAGCTGTTTGAGCTAGTGTTAAAAAATTATACTTTAGAATAATTAATTAACAAATGAAATCTTTCTTTTTCATATACTATTTCGACTAGCTTATTTTTTCAAATGTTAGAGTATCTGTGCCACCATTGCCTCCACTAATATGCATTAATTCAATTTTAGTACTACTTTTTGATACAATATCCCAATCTTCGGATAGGTCGTCTTTAAAGTTTGCGGGAGATGAAAAGAAGATATTAAAATCAATATCATCACTACTATTGTCATTACTACTACCATTTGTAACAGACCATGTTCCCATATATGTATTAATTCCATTAGTTGCTTCTAATGTCCCATCTGAATTAAAAGTGAATGTATAGCCTGTAAAATGATTTGTTTCATCCACACCCGAGTCAATAAAGCTTGTGATTTTCCAAGAACTTGATTGGGCAATAGTTTTGATCTCTTTAATTTCCATACTATTGTCATTAGGATTAGTGTCATCGTTTGAACAAGAAACTATTGCTAAAGAAAAAAGTAAAATCGTTATTATTTGTTCAATTCTCATAGTTAAGGGCTTTTATGTTTAATTACAATCGTTTTTATAACGCATTCTATCCCCATAACCTACTCGCAAATCTACTTTTGTTTCAGTGTATTTAGATATTTCATGTAAAATCCAATTGTTATTACAATAGGGTAGTTGGGGTATATTTATAGAAACAGTTATGTTATTTCCAGAACCACTGGCTGTATAAGTACCATAAACTGTTATTCCTGACCAATAAGAAGAAACTGTTCCGTTTGAAAAGAAATTAAAGACATAACCGTCGTAAGCATCGTCATAATTGGTATTATAACGTTCTAGTTTGTCTACGGTCCAATTCGAGCAGCTTGTAAGATAATCAATTAAATCATCAACATTGCAATCATCGCAATCATCATCATTA
Source organism: Aestuariivivens sp. NBU2969 (assembly GCF_019931125.1). Lineage (NCBI taxonomy): Bacteria > Pseudomonadati > Bacteroidota > Flavobacteriia > Flavobacteriales > Flavobacteriaceae > Aestuariivivens > Aestuariivivens sp. NBU2969. Next base: position 25,015 of record NZ_JAIOUU010000014.1, on the reverse strand, counting down.
TAGTTATAGTCATCATCTTCGTCACAATCATTTTTATGTAAATCAATTGTGGACTCAAGTTGATACAAACTATTTACAATGATTTCAGTATCATCCCATAGTTTAACAGTTATAGGGAAATTAATACTTACAAAATAATTTGAATCCATATTTTTTATAAACCTAAACAGACTTGAATCTTCGGTAAAGGTTTTTGTAGATATTAAATCATTATTAGAATTAAAAACAGATGCGCTCATGGGGTAATTAAAATCTATACATTCTATATCATCATCTGCTTCATTTTCACCATTACAGTTATTAGAATAGCTGTTTAATTGTGATTGAGTGTTGATTTTAACTTCTGAAAAATCATTTAGTAAAATGTTAACAGGGAATTTAATTGTTAAGTTATCAATATCATCATCATCATCATCAAAAATATATTCAACAATTTTATAGTCTTCAATAGACTTGATAATAATATCCTCTCCATTTGCAGTAACTTCAAAAGGATGTTTTATATTAAAACAGTTTGATTTGTCAATGATATTATCAATAGAACCATCGTTACTCGCTGTTTTAAGCATTAGGCTGGCAACTTTGGAGTTTGCCGTTAAAAGGGTTTCATCTGGAGCTTGAATAAATTCTTCCTCTTCTGTTCTACAAGAATTAAAAGTAATAATACCCCATAGGGTGGTAAGAATAATAAAATACTTGGAAACAAAAGTCATTTGCATAAATGGTTTTATTATATAACAACCCAGATATAAAAACTCCTGAAAATTTTTTATATGTCTTTATTGAGTTTTTTAACATCCTGTTCTAAATACTTTAATCTTAGGGTTGTTAAAATTAAATTATCGAACCTTTCTTTAGCTATTTTGTGCCTTAATGCATAAACTTTATTACTTGGGTTGGTTTGCGTCAAGACTTTTAAATAGCTTACCTTTTCCTTGTAATCCATGAGCTCTCTATTTTTTATGTGAGAGAGCAAATTCACCATTCTATTTAATTTTTTTTGCATTTTGATTAATGGATTTTTTAATTACAAGAATTATTGTTCCCTAATTAATAAATCTTCAAGCCTTTTTAAGGATTGATTTAACCTAATGGATAATGAAGTTTCTTCTGGATGATCAATTATGGGTTTTGTAAGTTGTAAAACGGTTTTTCTTAAGTATATAATTTCTTGATCTTTTATAGATCGTATCATTTGGTTAGGATTGTTTTCATTTTTCATGGCAATAGGTAATTTGGGAAGGTTTTTTTATTATATAACAGCTTAAAACAAAAAATCCCCAAAATATTTTAATATTTTTTTTAATTAACTTTAAAAATTAAAATTTGAAACTTTGCCAAAACAACTTAATAACGACATCTGCGATACTAGTATATTTTCAAGCATTTACAATAAATATGCTAAAGATTTACAGAATTTCCTATATTACAAATATGGGTCGGGATATAACACTGATGACAAGGTTCAAGATGCTTTTGAGAAGTTATGGGATAATTGTAAAAAGGTGAGCTATAGTAAGGTTAAATCGTATTTATTTACCGTAGCTAATAATTTGATGTTAAATGAAATTAAACATCAAAAAGTTGTATTAAAATATAGTTTGAAGACTCAAAAGCATTACACAAATGAATCTCCAGAGTTTATTTTAGAAAAAGAGCAATTTTTTGAACGGTATAAACAAATACTTGAATCTTTAACCGAAGAGCAACGTGTTGCTTTTTTATTGAGTAAGGCTGAAGGTAAAAAACATAGTGAAATAGCAGAATTTTTAGGTGTTACCCAAAAAGTTGTGGAATATCGTATTTATAGTGCTTTTAAAATTCTAAGGGAAGAACTAGATGGATTTAAAATTAAATAAAGGAGATTTAGCAGTTTAATTGTTATATAATAAAGTTAAGGATTAATGAAAAATGAAGATTTAATTAAAAAATGGCTTAAAGGAGAGCTTACAGGTGACGAGCAAGCCACATTTGATGCTCTTGATGATGCTTTGCTTAATTCATATATTACGAACACTGCAAAAGAATTTAGAGCTTCAAAGTTTTTGGAGTACAACAATTTTGAGACATTTAAAAGCAAATTTAAAGTTGCAAAAAATGGTGGTGAGCAAATCAATTGGTTCAATCCTCTTTTAAGGATTGCAGGTGTTATTGTAATTGCACTAGGAGTATATTTTACATTTTTTAATTCAAATACAACCCTTGTTGAAACATTATCGGGAGAAAAAATTGTTGTTGAACTACCAGACCGATCAACTGTTGAACTTAATGCAGCTTCAGAAATTGAATACAGTGTAAATGATTGGCAAAAAAACAGAAAAGTAAGGCTGTACGGTGAAGCCTTTTTTACAGTAGCTAAGGGAAAAACGTTCAGTGTTGTTACTAAAGATGGCGTTGTAGCTGTAATTGGAACAAAATTTAATGTAAAGCAGCGGGATGATTATTTTGAGGTCAAATGTTTTGAAGGTATAGTGAAAGTTACATCAAATGCCATAGTAAAAGAGATTCGTTCGGGTACTATTTTTAAAGTTCTAAATGGTAAATTTACGGAAGAGAGCACTTTAATTTCCAAACCCACTTGGCTGGATAACATGAGTACTTTTGATGCTATTCCTGTTAAAGAAGTACTGGCAGAATTTGAAAGACAATATCAAATAGAAGTAGTTACAAAGAATATAGATGGTAACAGACTATTTACCGGGGCATTTATACACCATAATCTTAAAGATGCACTAACAGCGATCACCCAGCCAATGAATATGACCTATGAATTGAGCTCTTCAAACCTAGTTATTGTTCATGGAAAAAAGAATTAGGCAATTAATCATAATAACTTTTTCCTTATTTTTTTTTGCTGGCGTTTTATCGGCCCAAGAAACCATTTTAAAAAGACAATTATCAGATGTTTTAAATTACCTTGAAACCAAGCATGAAATAAAATTTAATTACGCTCAAGATCAGATTATGGATATAAAAGTATTTATGCCAGATACTATAGAAACTATTTTGGAAGCGTTAGAATATTTAACAAAACAGACCCCATTGACGTTTAGCCTAATAGGAGATAAAATTGTGGTTGTTAAACAAAAAGAAGCCTATGTGTTTTGTGGTATGGTTAAAGATAATAAAGACAATCTACCTATTATTAATGCAATAATAAGCAATGGTGACAATATGGTTTTGAGTGGCGAAAGTGGTTTCTTTTCATTAACAGTTAAAAATTTTGAAAAACCAATTGCTATAAACTGTTTGGGTTATAAATCCAGCAAAATTGAACCAAAATCACTTGTATTTAATGATTGTTTAGATGTGTTTTTGGATCAAGATTTTTATACCCTGTCCGAAGTCGTTATATCAAACTATTTAGTAAGTGGTATTAACAAAATTAACAACGGCTCATTTGAAATTGATTTTTCAAATTTTAAAATCCTTCCAGGATTAACAGAAACAGATGTTTTGCATTCTATACAAGCCCTTCCTGGTGTAAACAGTACAAATGAAACAGTCTCTAATATTAACTTAAGAGGGGGTACACACGACCAAAATTTAATTTTATGGGACAATATAAAGATGTACCAATCTGGTCATTTTTTTGGTTTAATATCTATGTATAATGCTCAGATTACCCAAAAAGTATTTCTAAAGAAAAACGGTACTGATGTGTCTTCAACCGATGGAGTTTCCGGTACTATTGACATGCAAACAGATAAAGAAATCAACACCGATTTTAAAGGAAGTATAGGACTTAATTTTACTAATTTTAATAGTTTTTTAGATGTGCCATTAGGAGAAAAATCATCGATACAAATTGCTGCAAGAAAGTCGGTTAACGATTTTTTTAAAACACCTACTTATACGGCCTTTTTTGATAGAATCTCGCAAAATACTGAACTGAGTACAAATACTCCAACTGTAATCAATTCAAATAAAACGTTCGATTTTTATGACACTTCTTTTAGATGGATATACAGGATTAATGATAAAGACCAATTACAGATTAATTTTATTAATGTTTATAATAGGCTTTTGTTTGATGAAAATTTAATTAGCGAACAATCAACTGAATCAAGAAGAAGTAGTCTTAGTCAAAATAGCATTGCAGAAGGACTTAGTTATAATCGTATTTGGAATGATAAATTTAAAACTGTATTTGAGTTTTATGAAACAGATTATAAATTAAAAGCCATAAATGTTAATATTGAAGACGATCAGCGCTTTTTGCAAAAAAATAGTGTATCTGAAAGTAGTGTAAAATTAAAAACGTTTTACAATTTAAACCATAGTCTAAAGCTATTAAGTGGTTATCATTTTGTAGAGACCGAGATTACCAATTTAGACGATGTGGATAATCCTTTGTTTAGAAACTTAGTTTCTGAGGTGATTAGAACACATGGCATTTTTACTGAATTGGGATATAGGTCATCTAATAAAAAGATAGCCTTTAATTTTGGATTGAGGTACAATTATATTGGAAAATTTAAAAAACAAATACTGGAACCCAGATTTAGTTTTAATAAAAAATTATTAGATGGTTTAACCTTAGAAATTTTAGGAGAGTTGAAACATCAAAATACCTCACAAGTTATTAATTTTCAAAGTGATTTTTTGGGTATAGAAAAGCGCAGGTGGCAGCTTGCCAACAATGACAATATCCCCGTAATAAGAAGCAAGCAAATTTCAGTAGGAATAAACTTTAGTCAAAAGGGGTGGTTATTCAATGCCGATACCTACTTAAAACAGGTTAAAGGTATAACATCACAAAGTCAAGGGTTTCAAAATCAGTATGAGTTTGTAAAGACTCATGGAGACTACAGTGTTTTTGGTATTGATGTGTTATTTAGAAAGCATTTTAACCAATTTGACACTTGGTTGGGTTATTCATTTATGGATAATAATTACCGTTTTAAGACTTTGGAAAGAGAAGCTTTTCCAAGCAACTATGATATAATTCATAATATTAGTTTAGGTGCAACATATATTTCGAACAATTTGAAAATAGCCACAGGTTTAAATTGGCATTCTGGAAAACCAACGACCAAACCAGAAGAAGGAAATGAAATTGTTAACAATGAAATAAACTTTGGTAAGGCCAATGAGGCAGTTTTAAAAGATTATTTACGATTGGATATATCTGCAATTTATGATTTTAAACTTAGTAACAATATGAAGCTTAATGCAGGTCTATCTGTTTGGAATGTCATGGGTCGAAAAAATGAGCTAAATAATTTTTATAGAATTAATGAAGGTGCTCCAGTTGAAACACTTCAAAATTCTTTAGGGTTTACGCCTAATGCTGTATTAAGGGTTGATTTTTAATATATCAACATTTAGTTAAATTATTGCCGAGCAAATTATACCTACAACTATTGCAATACCAAAACTAATTAAGGTGCCTATTAATATATACTCTGTAAGTTGCCTGTTCTTCGATTCTTTTAAATCCCCAAATCGAAAAACCGATTTAGCAGTAATTAGAAACCCTACAGCCTCCCAATGATTGGTAATTATGAATATAAAAACCAAAATGCGTTCTAAAATACCTATATATTTTCCTGCATCTGCAAGTGATTTGCTGCCTTTTTTTAATTTTTCAATATTCCATTTTATAAAAATGGTTTTCATTATAATTGCTGTTGGTATGGTTAAGAACAGTAAGCAAACTGCTATTAATAAGCTTTTCTCCGTTAGTTGAACACTTATTTCAATTCCTTTATATGTAATTGCGAAAAAGCATATCAAAATAATAACAACATGAATAAGTTGATCCATAAAAAACCATATGCGCTTTGTTTTTTTCTTTTGTAAAGTAAGCTTTAGGGCATCTACTATTAAGTGGGATAAGCCTATTGTTAATATAATTGGCCATTGTGTTATATCCCAAAGTAACAGTGAGGAAAGAACAATGTGAATTAATACATGGAGATACAGTTTAGACGATTTTAAACCTCTCTTTTCTTTGTCCTTAACCCATGATTTAGGTTGAAGAAAAAAGTCGCCTAATATATGTGCTAATAAGAGTTTGATTAAAATCATAAATAGTAATTTGATATTTTATTTCTAAACATTAGATTAACTTCCATTATTTCCTCTAAGTAGGCCCGTTTTTGCCTAGTACTTACTGCATTTTGATTAATACCAATCATTTTCCCTAATTCGCTTTGTAATGCCTTAGGATAGGCAATGCTCAGTTTCACTACTTCTGCTGTATTTACTGTCCAATTATTCATTGCAATCAAGGCTAATTTAAAATATAAGTTTAACTCTTTATCAAGTTCAAAATGGTTAGTTTTGATTCTAAGATTTTGTTTATCTTTTTTTAATGCTTCTATAGTTTCACCAGAAAAAATAAAAGCTTCACCGTTCGATTCCGAAACTGTATTACCTTCATATGTTTTATTTCCAATTCCTATTGACAAACGCACGTCTAATCCACGAATAGATTTAATACATGCTTTAATATAAACTGCAAACAAAAAACTTTGATACCAATCTTTAATTTCTATTTGAAAGCTATCACCACGATATATATTCCAGTAACTTTTATCTGAACTAATATAGGATAAGGATTTTTTTAAAGTCCTTATCCAAATGTTTGGATTTGTTTGACCTCTTGATTTTATAATATCTCCTGTAATAACACTTGTTGTCATTTTATCACGTTATAATATGATAATCAAATATATCACATAAAAACATGATAAACAAATATATCACATAAAAACATGATTTAAGGTGTTGTTGGCTTCAGGATAGAAATAAAGAAAGCTAGTCTTCTTCAGCACGGTTAAGTAGTTTACTGTCAATAGCTTTGCTGGCTTTGGCACCTAATTTTTTTAACATTTCTACACGCTTAATTAAATTACCCCGTCCAGTTAATTTTTTCATGGCGCCTTCATAACTGTTTTGCACGGTTCCAATTTGTTTGCCAATTTTAATGAGCTCGTCGGTAAGGTTGGTAAAGCTATCGTACAAAGCTCCAGCTTGGTTGGCTATTTCTAGGGCATTTTGTTTTTGCCTATCATTTTGCCAAAGGTTATCAACCAGTCTTAATGCGGCTAATAGGGTAGCCGGAGTAACAATAATAACCTGTTTGTCGAAAGCTTCTTCGTATAAATTAGGCTCATGGGCAGAAGCTATAGCAAAAGCGGGCTCAATAGGAATAAACATAAAAACGGTATCTGGACTTTCGTCAACTAAAAACTGATAGTTTTTACTGCTTAGTTGGTCTACATGACGTTTAATAGAAGTTATATGTTGCTTTAAATATTGTTGTTTTAAAGTGTCGTCATCTTCGGAAACAAAACGTTCAAAACCAACCAAAGACACTTTACTATCTATGATCATTTTTTTGCCATCGGGTAAATGTATCAACACATCGGTTTGCAGGCGTTTGCCTTCTGGAGAAACATGGCTGTCCTGCAAGGTATATTCCCTGCCTTTTTCTAACCCCGATTTTTCTAAAATTCGAGTAAGAATCAACTCTCCCCAATTTCCTTGCATTTTGCTATCCCCTTTAAGCGCTTTGGTAAGGTTATCGGCATCTTTACTCATTTGTAGATTGAGTTGGGACAAATTCTTTATTTGTTCTTTTAATTCACTATGTCTGCCAATACTTTCTTTGTTAGTATCTTCAACACGCTTTTCAAAGATTTTTATTTTCTCTTGAAGTGGATTGAGCAAATTTTCTAGACTCTCCTTATTTTGTTGTTTAAACTTGGTAGATTTTTCATCAAATATTTTATTGGCCAAATTTTCAAATTCTTTGGTGAATTTTTCCTGTAATTTCTCTACTTCATTTTTTTGTTCTTCATTTTTTTGATGAAGTATCTCAAACTCTGTATTACGGCGGGTCAGCTCAGAATTTAAAAATTCCTTTTCCTGCCTAATGTTTTCACGTTCACTTTCTATTTTATCCAAGCTTTGTTTTAAATTTTCAATAGTGATTTGCAATTGGTTTTCACGCTCTTTTAAAGTACTTTTTTCACTGTTTGTTTTTAATCTAGTAAAAAGCATACCTAAATAGGCACCAATTGCAGCAGAAAAAACTATAGTAAGGAAAAGAATAATACTATCGGTCATTTATAATGAAATTTATTCAAAGATAATTTTTTTGGACAGAAGGTTAAAGAGCTAGTGTTGAAGTTATCAACGAAATACTTAAATTATTTTTTTACCCGAAAATTTCCATTGGTCTCATCAAAAGTGATTAAATCTTTAGGAAAAATAGAATTGAATGTACCTTTTATAATGAGATTGCAAGGCGTGTCTGATACTACTTCATCTTCAGTCATAACAATTAATCGATCACATAATTGAATAGCCAAATCTATTTCATGGGACGAAAAGAGGATGGTTTTTTGGGTTTCCTTAGCTAGCCTTTGTAATAATTTAAGAATATAAGCTTTATGGTACATGTCTAGATGTGTAGTAGGTTCATCTAGAATGATTAAATCTGTATCTTGAGCCAAGGCACGGGCGATCATTACTTTTTGTAACTGACCATCGCTAAGTTCAAAACACTTTTTATTTTTAATATCCTTAATATTGGTTAGTTTTACTGCATTATTTACCATAGCAATATCTTTAGCAGTCAAACTACCAATCCAATTTGTGTAGGGCTGCCTTCCTAAGGCAATCAATTCAAAAACAGACAAATTTTTAGATACAATCTGTTCGGTTAATACAAGGCTCATGGTTTTGGCTAGTTCCACGGCACTATATCTTGACAGTGGCTTAAGGTTTAAAATAATTTTACCGCTTAGTGGATTTTGAATATCGGTTAGTGTTCTTAACAGAGTAGATTTACCAATACCATTAGCACCTACCAAACCTACCAGTTCACCACGATTAAGCTCAATATTAATATTTGAAGCAACAGTGTTTTTATAATTTTTTGAAGTATAGCCAATTGCTAAGTTTTTAGTGCTTAAAACAACATGTTTTGGAGTGTCTTTTATTAATTTCAAAACAAAAACTTTTTAAAAAATCATCTTACGTTTTCTAACCAATAGCCAAATGACTATTGGGGCTCCAAACATTGAAGTAATCACGTTAATAGGTAACGTATAATCGCTATTTGGAAGTTGAGCAATACTATCACAGATAAGCATTATAATGGCACCAAAAATAAATACTGCAGGCAACAAAAGCTTATGGTTGGAGGTGTTAAAAATTTGTCGGGTAATATGTGGAATTGCCAATCCAACAAAGGCTATAGGACCAGAAAAAGCTGTTATGGTTCCGGCTAATAAACTAGTAGCTAAAATGATAAGCATTCTATTTTTTTTAATATGCAAACCTAAACTACGCGCATAATTTTCTCCCAACAATAACGTGTTTAAAGCTTTTACAGAAGCGAGACTTAACAGTAATCCAATGAAGTAAATAATAAACAAAATTAACACCTCACCCCATGTTAAGTTGCCCAAACTGCCAAAGCCCCAAAAAATATACTGTTGTAACTCTTCTGCTGAACTAAAATACGAAAGAACGCTAACTATAGCAGTTATGATACTTCCAAACATAAGACCAATAATAAGAATGGCCATAGTATCCCTGATTTTGGTAGATACAATCAAAACCGATAACAAAACCAAAAAACTGCCTGTACTGGCAGCAGCAACAATTCCCCATTTACTTACTAAAGCATTAGCTAAAAGTCCTCCAAAAACAGATGACCCCATAATTATTAAGGCTACACCCAAACTAGCACCAGAAGTGATTCCAAGTACAAAAGGACCTGCTAAGGGATTTCTAAACAACGTTTGCATCATAAGTCCAGATACGCCCAATCCAGAACCTACAATAATAGAAGTTAATGCTTTTGGTAAGCGGTAGTCTAACACGATTTTTTTAAGCGCATTGTTATTACTTGATCCTAAAAATATTTCTATTAATTCTGAATTGGAAATAGAAACAGAACCTAAACTAATATTGATAATAAAACACAATATTAACAGCAGGATAAACAGGGCAAAAGTCAATTGATATGTTTGTTTATTGGGCAACTTATTCTAAACGTTTAAAAAAGTAAAGGTCGTGATTTTTAAGTAACTCAGGGTGACTAATTTTTATAATATCCTTAAGCACGATATCGGGCCTGGTCATACCCAATTCAAAATACAAAATACCTCCAGTATCACCAGTAGTATTGGTAAAGGAGTAGATGTTTTTATTCCTAAAGGCGTCAAATAAAGCATGATGTTCATTGCCTTTTTTTAAGTTTTCTAAACTGTTATAGTTAGATGGACTTAACCAAATCTCTGCATTTTGAGCTTTTATAAAAACCGATTCAAAACTTAATTTTAAACTTCCGACGCCTTTGGTGTTATTCCATAGATAGTTAACGTTGGCATCCTTTAAAAGCTGTGCTTCAGTACTAGTGCCGTTTGGTAAATACCAAATATCGTTGTGCATGGCACCGCTTAAAACCCTTGGTATTGATTTTACATGATTTGCCAATTGTTTTACTTCCAAATAATTAGTTTTTATCATCTTAAAAATTGAATCAGCCTGAGCCTTTTTATCATACAAAACGCCAAAAAACTTGATCCATTCAGCTTTTGCCAAAGGAGAGCTTTCAACCCAATCACCATTGAAAATAACAGGGATTCCAGATTTTTTTATAGTTTCATAAGCCCTATTACCTCCATCAATGCCAAAACCAACAACCGCATCTGGGCTTAGTGATAAAAGTATTTCGGTATTTATAACTTCGTTTTTACCCAACTCCTTAATATTGTTGGTATTTATTTGTTTTCTTATTTTTTTAGACGAAATGTAATCCAATCCAGGAAATCCAACTAATGTGTTATTAACAGATAGTAATTCTAAAGCAGGAAGGTGAGTCGTAGAGGTAACAACAATTTTTTTGATTGGAAGTTCTATTATACCACTATAGTCATTAGGATTTAGGGTGATTTTTGGTAGAGAATCTTTATGAATTACCGCATAACTATGAGAAGTTTTAGATTCTGGCCAAGGACTATGGATAGTTAACACTTTATAAACACCCAAATCGCTAACAGAAAACCCTTTGGCATATTCCAGTTTTAAATCTTTTGTATCCATTTCATTAAAAAGTGGTTTGGGTGCTGCATTTTTACAGCTAAAGCATATAATAGCTATTATAAATATTATTTTTCGCAAGGTTTATTTTTTAAGTTCAAAAGTAACATTATTTAAACTTTTGAGTAAAAGAATAAACAAAATGTTTATTTTTACCGCGAAATTTGGTTCCTGCCTCGGTGGGATTAAAAAGGGAATCTGGTGAAATTCCAGAGCTGTTCCCGCAACTGTAAGTACTATGCTCAACGTGATTGGGTATCTCTTTAAGAGTCACTATTTCTTCTAGGCCACTGTTAATATAGATTAATGGGAAGGTATAATAGTGAAGGATAAGTCAGGAGACCTGCCATTTTTTAAACAAATAAGTTAAGCTTTCGGGATAAAAGTTTGTATGTTACAATCCATGCGATTCTCGAGTAATTAATCATTTAAATGAACAAAAAAACAAGTGTTTTTGGTGTACTATGTTTAGGTATATCTATGGTTGGTTTTACGCAACAGCAAAGCGATTCAACAAAAGTCGAACAATTAGAAGAAATTGTTGTTACGGATTCACGATTTAAGTTAAAACGTGAAAATTCAGGAAAAATGGTTATCAAAATTCCCAAGCAAGAAATCGAAAGAAATCAAGCTAGAACAATTTCAGAATTAATCAATACAAAGAGTGGTATTGAAATTAATGGGAGTAGAAGTGTTGAAGGCCAAAACTTGGGTAATTATATTAGAGGAGGAAACAATAGACAAATAATGGTACTTATAGATGGAGTACAGGTAAACGATCCTTCTATTGTAGCTAATGATTTTGATTTACGCCTATTGGATTTAAATATGGTAGAATCCATTGAAATTATTAAAGGTGCTGCGAGTACGTTATATGGAAATGCCGCTGCTACTGCCGTTATTAATATTACAACTAAAAAGGCTTCAAAAGAAAGTGTATCAGGGAGTTTTTTAACGGTCGTTAGTACCAATCAATCACAAGGCGATTTAAACTATAAAGTTTCTAGTTTCACCAACAATGTTTCCTTTAGTGGTAGTAATAGAAAGTTTAATTATTTAATAGGTTTTGGTAATCGATTTGTTGACGGACTTTCAGCTGCCAAATCTAATAATCCAGAGAAAGACCCATTTTCTAGGTTTAACACCAATGTTAAATTAGGTTATGAATTATGTAAGGCTTTTAACCTTACAGCTTTTGCAAGTTATGATAAACTCAAAACTGATATTGATGGTTATCCAGCTCCTACTTATACTTTTGCAGACACTTACGATGAATACATTGCAAAGCAGAAAAGGATAGGGGTGTCCCCTAAGTTCACCTACAAAAACGGAAGCTTTCAAATCAATACTGCATTCACCGAAATTAACAGGGAAACTGTATCAAACTTAAGCTCTGTTAACAAGGCGAAAAGTTATGTCTTTGATGCATTTAATAAATATGTATTTGATGATACATTTTATACCATTGTTGGACTAAATTACGGTGATTATAATAGTCAATTTGCTAAAGAAGAGAGTTTTACAAATACAGATCCTTATGCAAATGTAGTTTACATATCACATTTCGGACTAAATATTAATGCTGGAATACGATTAAATAACCATAGTGAATATGGCTCACACTTTGTGTATAGCTTAAATCCATCTTATAGAGTAGATTTAGGTGAAGGTTATGCCAAAATATTTGGTTCTTATGCGACTTCATTTATTGCACCTAATCTGTCTCAGTTATTTGGTTATTTTGGGGCTAACCCAGATTTAGAGCCAGAAGAAAATTTGACTATCGAGGGTGGTTTTGAATACAATTTAAAAAAGGGGGTTCGGCTAAGTGGTGTGTATTTTAATAGAAAAGAAGAGAATACTATTATCTATACAACGGGTTATGAAAATGCGAGTGCAGATGCTGGGGTTCATGGTATTGAAATAGAAGCTGAATTAGAATTGATTGAAAACTTAAAAGTATCAGCAAACTATACTTTTACTGAATTAAAAGATGGTGTGCGTTTGCGTTTACCAAAGCATAAGGTGAATGCCAATTTAGGCTATAATTTTTGTAAAAACACTTTTGGTTCCTTAAGTTACCAGTATATTGGTAATAGGACAGATACTGATTTTTCTACCTTTGAAAATGTTAAACTAACCCCTTTTTCTTTAGTTGATTTATATTTTAGCCAGAAAGTAATTAAAAATAAGTTAAAATTCTTTGTTAGTGTAACCAATTTGTTGAATGAAGATTATTTCGAAATTCTAGGTTACACAACTAAAGGCAGAAATGTAAACCTAGGATTGAATATTAGCCTTTAATGATATTAGCTGCTATTTAGCCTCATTTTTTGAAATGTCTCCCTTATTTGGAGGCATTTTTTATGGAATCAAATCACAATACCAAACTCCATATTTGTCACTTATACAAACGGAATCATCGTCGGTTTTTGGATTGTTATATTCTCGATATACTTTTTCTCCAATACTAAAATAAATGGGGTTTTTAAAAATTGGTCCATCGAAACAAAAGGTATGGAATTCCCCATTTTCGCCACAGGGATCAACATCTTCAGGTAAACTGTCGATAAAATTTTTATCTATAATAGTACCTACAAAGTCCTTAGCAAAATATTTTGAATTGGCGCAAACGACAATAGTTTTAAAGCCTAAATCTAAAAACTCATTTAGCAAATCTTTTGAATTACGTTTCCAAATTGGAAACACGGCTTTTAAGCCTTGTTGGGCCAATCGTTTTTCACGGTAGGTTCTTAGGTCTTCTAAAAAAATATCACCAAAGGCACTATGGGTAAAACCATTATTTTTTAAACGTTTTACCATTTTAAGCATCTTTTTCTCATAGATGTCCATACTGGGCATTTTGGGCAACTCTATTAAAGTGGATGGTATGCCAATGGCTTGGGTTTGTGCTATTAAAAGTTCCTTTCGTAATCCATGCATGGATACCCTGTTATAATGACTATTAAGAGTTGTAACAAGTTCATCAACAGTATAATTAGGATTTTGTAATAAATGATGTAAGGCTAATGCAGAGTCCTTGCCTGTACTCCAATTGAAGTAGGTTTTAATTTTGTTCAAATAAAAATCTGTTTATCATTTCTGATGGAAGTTCTTTGTCTACATACATACCACTGCCTGAAGTTTCAAAACTATTGCTGTCGTCTATTAATTTTAACGGCGTGAAATTATTCTGTGATTTGATTTTGGAAAGTTTTCCTGAATTCTCAATGACAGCTAGAGCAGCAGCTAAAAGCGTTTCGTTTGCATTGCCTAAAACACCAAGGTTTAAATAATCTTCTTCTAAATAAATGTCAGGGGTTAGCCCGTTGTTATAGTCTGTTTTACCAACACTGTTAAGCGATTTAAAGATTAACGGTTGCATAGCATAGGAATGACTTGGATTTACACCTTCTCTACTAAAATCTTCGGAGTCGTAGAGTGTGGTGGAGGCTTGGTATTTACCTTCTGTATTTTCACCAATATGAATCACATCAATATAAGGGTCGAGGCTATTTATAACCAATTCGCTCGCTGATGCTGAAAAATCTGTAGCAATAATGTAAACTTTACTTAAGTTAAGACTGTTTAAGCTAGCACCAGCATCATTATTAACAAATCTATTGATGAGCAATTCTGGATTTTCATTTTCAATAGCAGTTTGAAACTCTGTGTTCCATTCTTCAGTGCTGAACACATCACCTGTAAACTGGCCGGTTATCATACTCGCAAGCAGTATGGCAGTATTAACCGATCCTCCAGGGTTATATCTTAAATCTAAAACTAAATCATCAATAGTATTGGATTTAAAATCACCAAAAATAGTATTTAACTGTGCATCATAATCGGCTGTAAACCCATTATACATTAAATAACCGACTTTCTTTGAACCAAGATCAAAAATATCGGTTTTAAATATAGGGTTTTCACATAGCTCTACTTTGTTAAGCGTAATTGTTTCGTTTATTGAATCGATAGTATCGTCAGTAGTTTCTGGAGTACCATTATCATTATATGTCCCCAATGTTATAGAATAAGAACTTGAACCAAATAAATTGAAGTTGTTATCACTTTCAGAATTATAATATAGTTGATCTCCATCAACCTCATAAAAAATATCACCTCGTTTTACGCCTTTGCTATCGGCATCACTACCAGTCAAAACCATACGAACAATGCCAAAAACATTGTTAGAGGTATTAGGTGTGTTAAATAGACTAAACTCCATACCGTTAATAACACTACAGCCATCAAAAAAACGTTCTAAAGCGATATAATCATTAACAATCCAACTGTAACGATCTACATTTTCCCTTTGGTATATTAAACTCTCAAATAAATCTTCTGGTTTGGAAAACGAATTTAAATAATCGGCATATTCGTCATCTGAGAAAAACCTGTCATTAGCTAGGTTAGGGATATTGTCCTTATATAGGTAAAAAAGGTTCATACCTTTCCAAACAAAATCATTTATTTGGTTGGCACTAATGGTGTTGTCGTCATTGTCTTCAAAGCAACCGTAATTTATGATTGATAGACACAGAAGCAGTATTGGGACTTTTAGATGTTTCATAGCAATTTTTTTATCATAAGTAGTCTACAAAACCCTAAATTTACTTACATTATTGTATAATAAAAAAATAATTGTAACAAAAAGACATGTTGTTCGTCGTAATTTCAAATAGCATATAAAGTTATTTATAATATAACCAATCAATTATGACTCAAAGTGAGTTTTTAAATATTGTAATGCCCTTTAAGGACAAAGTGTTTCGTTTAGCAAAACGATTACTTATATCTACTGAGGAAGCTGAAGATGCTACGCAAGAGATATTATTGAAATTATGGAACAATAAAACAAAGCTTGAAGGCTATAAAAATGTGGAAGCATTTTCAATGACCATGACCAAGAATTTTTGTTTGGATAAGTTGAAGTCGAAACAGGCTCAAAACTTAAAAATTGTACATAGTAATTACGAGGATAAGCAAACGGGTTTACAAAAGCGAGTTGAATTAAACGATAGTATTAACTGGGTGGGAAAAATAATTGAAGAATTACCAGAACAACAACGCTTAATAATTCAGTTGCGGGATATTGAGGAATACGATTTTGACGAGATTGCTGAAATGCTGGGCATGAATAACACAGCTGTACGTGTAAACCTATCTAGAGCTAGAAAAACGATAAGAGAAAAATTAACTAATACACATAATTATGGTATTAAATAGTATAGAAAAATTAATCGAAAAATACGAGAATGGTGAAACATCACTTAAAGAAGAGCAAGTGTTGAAAAACTACTTTACGAGCGACACGGTTGCCCCACATTTAGAAATGTATAAACCACTGTTTACGTATTTTTTGGCAAATCAACAAGAACAGTTTGCTAAGGACGTTCCATTAAAAACTAAGAAAGCATTTAATTACAAGTGGATTTCTGTCGCAGCAGTAGCAGTTCTTATGTTAGGGTTTTATTTTAATAATCCTAGCGATGTTGGTACAATTGATGATCCTGAAATTGCTTTTAACGAAGTTTCAAAATCGTTAGCGATGATTTCAGATCATTTTAACAAAGGAACTTCAACAGTGGGCTACTTAAACGAAGTAAATAAAGGCACTTCAACTTTGAGTTACCTTACTGAGATAGAAAATACAACTAATATAATTTTTAAAACAAACAAATAATCAATTATGCAAACGCAAAAAATAAATACCATGAAAAATAGATTAATAGTATTCGTAATAGCCATCATGCTAGTACCAATGGCAGGAATGGCTCAAAAAAATGTATTCGAAAAATATAGTGAAAACCCAGATGTTACTTATGTAAACATTAAGCCTAAAATGTTTCAGATGATTGCCAAAATAGGCATAGATACAGATGATGCTGAGGCCAAAGCTTATATGGATATGGTTAAAAGCATTACTAGCTTTAAGACTATTGTAACGGACAACATGTCTATATCAGCTGATATTTCTAAATGGGTAAAATCGCGAGCTAGTGCTTTAGAAGAATTAATGGAGGTTAAGGATGATGGCACCGAAGTTAAGTTTTATGTAAAAGAAGGTAGGGATGCTGATCATGTAGAAGAACTTTTAATCTTTGTGAATGGCGTGGATAAGGTTATGGAGGATAAGATTGAGGTGAATGGTAAGGAGCGAAAAATTGAAACAGTTGTTGTGTCTCTTACCGGAAATATCGACTTAAATGAGATTTCTAAGCTTACCCAAAAAATGAATATTCCTGCTGGAGAACATTTGACAAAGAAAAAATAAACAAATCATCAATCATGCAACGTACAGTTAAATATATAATATTCGCCTTATTTGTCACATTTTTTTTAACAAGCTGTGGCGATGGGGTTAGTTTACAACGGTATTTTGTAGATAACCAGGAATCTAAAAACTTTATCTCACAAGATGTCCCATTATCTATGATAGAAATTGATCAATCTAGATTTAATGAAGAACAGAGGGAAGCTTACGAGTCGGTTAATCGATTAAACTTTCTGGCTTACAGAGCTAACGATACTAATATAGGCTCTTACAACACAGAATTGTCTAAAGTTAATTCCATTTTAAAACATAAAAAGTATAACGACTTAATTGAATTTAATGACAAAGGCAATAAAGTGGTTGTTAAATATATTGGAGATAATGAAGAGGCAGAAGAAGTTGTTGTATTTGCAAATGCGAACAATTTAGGTTTTGCTATTGTTAGGGTTTTGGGTAACAATATGAGCCCCGATAAAATGGTAACTTTGGTTTCTGCTTTACGAGATAGTGATTTTCAAGCAAATCAAATTAAGGATATCATGAACTTCTTTAAATAGATTATAAAAATCTTGTTTAAAAAACTCCTAGCAACAACTAGGAGTTTTTTTCTGGGGTATTACTGTCCATGTCCTCTTCTGGATATTTGCTTTTGGTGTATACGATATTAACCACAATTAATAAATAGATAAGTACTAATAATGTTAAAACGACAAAATTATCAAGCATATTAAAGACGCCGCAAACAAATAAACCTGCTGCCAAAGTACCACATAGTAATAACGATTGTTTGTCGCGTAATATCATTAAATGCCTGTGTAATTTCTCGGTGTAATTTGTTTTAGTTCTGTTTTAATATCATTAGACACCTCTAAGGTATCAATAAAATTTGAAATGGAATTTTGATTTATTTCTTCGTTGGTTCTGGTCAACCCTTTTAAGGCTTCATAGGGATTAGGATAGCCTTCTCGTCTCAAAATAGTTTGGATTGCTTCGGCCACAACAGCCCAGTTGTTTTCTAAGTCTTTAGCAAACTTTGAATCGTTTAACAATAATTTATTCAACCCTTTTAATGTCGATTTAAATCCAATAATGGTATGACCAAAGGGAACACCAACATTACGCAAAACAGTACTATCGGTCAAATCACGCTGCAATCTTGAAATAGGGAGTTTTGCTGAAAGATGTTCAAAAATGACATTAGCTAAACCTAAGTTTCCTTCACTGTTTTCAAAATCTATGGGGTTTACCTTGTGTGGCATGGCACTACTACCAACTTCACCTGCTTTAATTTTTTGTTTAAAATAATCCATAGAAACATAGGTCCAAATATCCCTGTCTAAGTCTATAAGAATCGTGTTTATTCGCTTAAGCGTGTCGAACAAAGCAGCCATGTGGTCGTAATGTTCAATTTGTGTTGTTGGAAACGAATGCTGTAATCCTAGTTTTTCTTGTACAAAGCTAGTTCCAAATGCTTTCCAATCAATATTTGGATACGCCACATGATGTGCATTAAAATTACCCGTAGCTCCACCAAATTTAGCCGCATTAGGTATATCGTTAAGCAAATTAAACTGCTCTTCCAATCGTACAACAAAAACATCAATTTCTTTACCTAGTCGAGTAGGAGAGGCCGGTTGTCCATGCGTTCTGGCAAGCATAGGTACATGTGTCCATTCATTGGACAATGCCTTAAGCTTATTTAAAACGTTTTGATATTCTGGAATGTAAACTGAATTAACGGCTTCTTTTATGCTTAATGGAATAGCAGTATTGTTAATGTCCTGTGATGTCAGTCCAAAATGAATAAATTCTTTGTACTGCAATAACCCTAAAGCATCAAATTTTTTCTTAATAAAATATTCAACAGCTTTTACGTCGTGGTTGGTTACATTTTCAATGTCTTTAACTTCTATAGCGTCTTCACTTGTAAAATTTTTATAAATGCCCCTTAAAGATTCAAAATGAGATGAATCAACAGATTTTAACTGTGGTAAAGGCAATTCGCAAAGCGCGATAAAGTATTCTATTTCAACCAAAACACGATATTTAATTAAAGCCTCTTCAGAGAAAAAAGGCGCTAATTCGTTTACTTTATTTCTGTACCTCCCGTCAATTGGAGAAATGGCATTTAAGACTGATAATGACATGTTTCTGATCTTTTTTTAGAAGTTGCAAAGATAGGAAAGAAAGTTGGAAGAGGGAAGCTTGAAGCGCATAGTTTAAAGTGTGAATAATGTAGTATGTTTTTAGAAACAAGTGCCTTTACGATACTTAAAATGCTATAAACAGTTTGATTTTCTTCTACCCTTGTTGTCTTTTTATTTTTTCATCCTTTTCAAAATACGTTTCGCACGGGATTTATAACCAGCACTTTGTTCATAAAACTCTCGTTGTAAAATTATTGCAAGTTCGTTGTGTATCCATGGGTTGTTCTCTTGTCCAAATAGAAATAGAGTCTCCATGGCATGAACCTTAGCCGCTACTTTATGGTCACTAATCATCCAATCAAAACAAGCTTCAACAATGAGTTCTTTGTGTATTTGTGTTACCATATCTTTTATCGGATTGGAAGTTTGGAGGCAGTACACATTTGCAATTAAGCAACAGATTTTTGATATAGGTCGAACAGCGGAGTCTAAATAAATATGTTTTAGGTTATTAGTAAATTTATTTAAATGAGGTGTAATGGTGTAAATATTGTCGATACAAACAAATTCTAATATCCAAGCGGCCCGACAAGAATTTTTATCATTTACTTTACATAAAATATCTATGAGTTCGGCAAGTAAGCTCGAATTATTTAAAACCAATCGAGCATATCTTAATCGGTTTTCACGGGATGCGTTAACAAGACTTAATTCTTCGTATAATCCTGCTGAGGTCATCTAATTATTTCATAAATTTATGAGTTATAAAAATACTATATTTAATAATCTTAAACCGATGAAGCGAACAAAAAAAATAATATTGGTTTTATTGCTTATATTGGTATTGGCCCAATTTTTTGGCCCAGAAAAAAATCAAGGAGATATAAGTTCAATTGGACCATTCTTAACAGAAACCACCCCTCCAGAGGATGTTAAATTAATATTAAAAGAATCATGTTACGATTGCCATAGCGATTATACAAGATACCCATGGTATAATAATATTACTCCTGTGAATTATTGGTTAGCAGAACATGTAAAAGAAGGAAAAAAGCATTTTAATGTATCCAATTGGGTGGGAAATTCGATAAAGCGAAAAGACCATAAGTTTGAAGAGCTTATTGAAATGGTCGAAGACAAAACCATGCCATTGAAATCCTATACGTGGATGCATGCCGAGGCTAAATTAACCCATGTCCAAATTCAGTCGGTTATCGATTGGGCTAAAATGGTTCGCACCATTTATGCCTTAAAACCAAAACCAGAATAAAGGTTTAAGTTCTTAATAACAGTAAGTATTAGTTGATTGTTGTTAAAAAAGAAACGGCATCCTAAGAAATAGTGAATTAATGATGTTAAAAAAGTTATTGATTATTGGTTTTGTATGGCCAGAACCCAAAAGTTCTGCTGCAGGAAGTAGGATGATGCAGCTTATAGAAACCTTTAAATCTGTAAATTATTCTATTACTTTTGCCAGTACCAGTGTAAAAACAGAACATGCTTTTAATCTTGAAGGTATTGGGATTTCGCAAGTTAAAATTGAATTGAACCATTCTAGTTTTGATAAATTTATTAAAGCATTGTCTCCAGATGTAGTACTGTTTGATAGGTTTATGGTTGAAGAACAATTTGGATGGCGGGTGGCCAAACAGTGCCCCAATGCCTGTAGGGTTTTGGATACTGAAGATTTGCACTTTTTACGTAAAGGAAGATATCAAGCTTATAAGGACGAGGTTCATTTTAATAAGTCCTACTTATTTAATGATATAGCAAAACGAGAAATAGCTAGTATTTATAGGAGTGATTTGAGTCTGGTTATTTCAGAATTGGAAATGGAAATCCTTAAGAATGATTTTAAGGTAGATAATACTTTATTGTGTTATTTACCGTTTATGTTGGATGAAATTCAAAAGGCTATGACTGAAGTTTTGCCGAAATTTGAAGCTCGACACTACTTTATATTTATTGGAAATTTTTTGCATGAGCCCAATTACAATGGTGTTTTATATTTAAAGAAAACAATTTGGCCTTTAATTAAGAAAAAACTCCCCAATGCTGAATTGCACATTTATGGTGCTTATACCACTCAAAAATTACAACAGTTGCACAATAAAAATCAAGGCTTTTTAATAAAAGGGTTTGTTGAGGATGCAAATTATGTTATGCAACAGGCTAGAGTATGCTTGGCACCTTTGCGTTTTGGTGCTGGACTAAAAGGCAAACTGGTCGATGCTATGCAAAATGGAACCCCCTGTTTAATGACTAGCGTTGCTGCTGAAGGTATGTTTGGTAGTTTAAAAGTTAACGGGTTTATTGAAGATAGTCCAGAAGGTTTTGCTAATAAAGCAGTTGAAATGTATAAAAATGAAAAACTTTGGGATAAAAAGCAACAAAACGGATTTTATATAATTAATAAGCGTTTTACTAAAGAAATATATCAAAAAAAATTTTTAAGTAGGTTAGAAGAAACTTTCACACACCTTAACGGAAATCGATTAAACAACTTTATAGGACAGATGCTACAACACCACACTATGCAAAGTACCAAGTATATGGGGAAATGGATAGAAGAAAAGAATAAAATTATTTAAGGTAAGAATGTTAGATCATAATCAGTTTAACTTATTTGAAAATGCACTTGAATTGAAACAATTCGATTTACCTGATGCTAATGTTAGCCTTTACAACAATGTATTTAATGTAGAGGAGAGCCATACGCTTTTCACAAGTTTACTTAAAACCATAAAATGGCAACAGGATACAATAAAATTTTATGGTAAAGAATTTAATGTACCGAGGCTAACAGCGTTTTATGGTGAAGCTAATAAAGTTTATAGTTATTCTAGTATAACTTTACAATCCCAATCTTGGACTTCCGATTTAATATTCATTAAGAAAAGAATTGAGGCAATTACAGAAACTAAGTTCAATTCGTGCTTGTTGAACCTTTATAGAACTGGGCAAGATAGTAACGATTGGCATCAAGATAATGAAAAGGAACTTGGTCAAAACCCAATAATAGCCTCAGTTTCATTTGGACAAACCAGACCTTTTAAATTAAAACATTTGGTAGATACTAGCTTACAAACGATTACTATTCCATTAGTATCTGGGAGTTTATTGCTTATGAAGGGAGCCACCCAACATTTTTGGCGGCACAAAATACCAAAAACCACTAGAGAAATTAACCCGAGGATAAACTTAACATTTAGGGTTATAAATTCCTTATAGCTTCAATAGCCTGCTTTACACCAATAGTAGCCTTTTTAGGAATAACCATTAAGTTTTTTTTACTGTTAATATTAGGTTTTGGGTCAATAAAAAACGTAGGTGTATTTTTTGGAATATAATGTATTAAACCAGCAGCGGGATAAACTTGCATCGATGTACCAATAACTATTAAAATATCGGATGTTTTACAAATGGTTAAGGCCTTTTCAATCATCGGAACATCCTCACCAAACCAAACAATATGTGGACGCAACTGATGTCCTTTGCTACATACATCACCTAAAATCAAATCGGTTTTCCATTCCTGTATATCGGTTTTGTCAACGGTGCTTCTTACCTTAAACAACTCGCCGTGTAAATGGACAATATTGCTACTTCCAGCACGCTCGTGGAGATCATCGATATTTTGAGTAATTATGGTCATTCTAAAATTTCGTTCCAACTCAGCCAAAGCGTAATGAGCACTATTCGGTTCAACCGTTAATAATTGTCTTCGTCGTTGGTTATAAAAATCCAAAACCAGTTCTGGGTTGGCAGCAAAGCCTTGTGGTGAAGCAACTTGCATCACATCGTGTCCTTCCCATAACCCATCGGCATCACGAAATGTTTTAATGCCACTTTCGGCACTTATGCCTGCACCAGTAAGGACTATAATATGTTTCTTCATTAGATATAACTGTTATTCATCGAGTAAATCAGGTCGATGTGTTTTTGTGCGTTCGTAAGCCTGTTCTTCTCGCCATTTTTCTATCTCAGGAAAATTACCGCTAAAAAGGATTTCAGGCACCTGTAAACCATTATAATCCCTAGGTCTAGTGTAAATAGGTGGTGCTAATAAGTTATCTTGAAATGAATCGGTTAGAGCAGAAGTTTCATTGCCTAAAACACCAGGAATTAAACGAATTACAGCATCGCATAGTACGGCCGCTCCTAATTCGCCGCCAGACAGGACATAATCGCCTATAGAAATTTCACGACTGATATAGTGGTCACGAACACGTTGGTCTACCCCTTTATAGTGACCACATAAAATAATAATGTTTTCTTTTAGTGATAGTTGATTTGCGATACCCTGATTTAAGGTTTTCCCATCTGGGGTCATGTATATAATCTCATCATATGGGCGTTCTTCCTTTAGTGCTGAAATGCACTTGTCAATAGGTTCAATCATCATAACCATACCGGCTCCACCACCAAATTGGTAATCATCAACCGATTTATAGTTGTCCGTCGCATAGTCACGTAAATTGTGAAGGTGGACTTCAACTAATTTAGATTCTATGGCACGCTTTAATATTGAAGCTTCAAAAGGACTTTTAAGCAATTCGGGCAATACTGTTATAATATCTATTCTCATGGTACAAAGATAGCTTTTTAGTATATAGGTAAATCTTATAGTATTCAAACAAAAAAAATCTGCAATCAAAAAATTGCAGATTTTGTAAATCTAAACTAAGGAATGTTAAACTCCTTTATGTTTATTAATTTCATCTTGAAGTTGACGTCTTACTTTTTGTTCTCTTTCTAAAGCTGTTTTACGGTGTTCTTCAAACTCTTCTTCAATTTCAGAGAGAGCTAATTTTGCTTTTGTAGTGACAGAGTTGCTGTTTTTAAACTTGTATATAAATAAAATAAGTAATGCAAGAAGACCACCAATAATAGACCACATTAATAAATTATACCCTGTTTTGCTCATTTGTAACCCAAAAAGTGACATACTATTTTTTTCTGTGTTTGTTTTATCTAAATCGCTTTGAGTTGTTGAAAGTTTTGTTTTTAAATCGGAGATTTCGTTAGCTTGGCTATCAACAATAGTCTGTGTGTCTGCTAAATTTTTGTATAATGTTTTTAACGAGTCTACCGTATGTGCCTGAAGAGTAAGGAGCATGCTGAGTTTTACCGCTTCATACATTTGTCCGTTGGTGCCTTTAAAATTTCCTGATTTTTTTAAAACATATTCAAATTGATTATTAAGCGTGCTTTTGTCTAATGAAAGGTCATCATCTTCTTGGGGAGTATTTTGTCCAAATAAAGGGAAAGATAAAAAAACAAGTAGAGTTATAGTTGCTAAATATTTATTGAATTTCATTTAGGATTGATTTAAAGAGTTTGTTTTATAATTACGAATTTAAAAAATATTGTTAAGTATGAACTATATTTTAATAAAAAGCCTCACAAAAGTGAGGCTAATTTATATTTGGGCACTGCCGTCCAAAAGTTTTTGAAAACGGGCAATAAAGTTTCTGTGTCCCTTTGTTTATAGGGGCATAATTAATTGTTTGCTGGAATTATC
>NZ_JAIOUU010000013.1:0-90144 GCF_019931125.1 Aestuariivivens sp. NBU2969 | reverse complement strand
CGTCAGGACAGCCATCCAGGCAGTTGGGCGTGCCATCACTGTCATCGTCATTGGATACCCCGTTGATATCCACATCCAGTGGACATGGGGAGTTGATCTCCTGGTCATTGCAGTCCAAAACACCGTCACTATCAGTATCCGTCTCAGCTGTACCGCAGCCGCAGACACCGGGATCGGTCTTATCGGGATCGTCAGGACAGCCATCCAGGCAGTTGGGCGTGCCATCACTGTCATCGTCATTGGATACCCCATTGATATCCACATCCAGTGGACATGGGGAATTGATCTCCTGGTCATTGCAGTCCAAAACACCATCACTATCAGTGTCCATTTCATCAATAGGTATGCCATCTGTACAATCATTATCCTTGCCATCACAGAGTTCCGGAGCACCGGAATAGACCGTATCATCCGTATCGTCACAGTCCAGATTATTTGTTACCTTCCCTGAAACCCCCTGGCAGGAACTTTCAGGTGTATCCGAGGCATCGCCGTAGCCATCTCCATCAGCATCCGTGTAATAGTCTTCAAATACCAAACCATCGTCTATCCCATTGGCACAATCGTTGTCCTTGCCATCGCATAGCTCTGGCGCACCGGGATAAATAGTATTGTCCGTATCATCACAGTCACCTTCGCATAGCGAAAAGCCATCCCCATCATCATCCAATTCATTACTAGGTAAAACCCCATCACAATCGTTGTCCAGTCCATCACAGAGTTCAGAAGCACCAGGATATACTGTATTATTGGCATCGTTACAATCTCCTCCAGCCATTGAATAGCCATCCCCATCAATATCGGTTATGGATTGGGATGACCACAATTTCAAAGTGAAATTGGGATCACTCGCCGAGAACCCCTGGGAGTAGACCCTAAAATAATAGGTAGTTCCTATCGTTAAACTGCTATGGGTTAGCTCTTCTGTATCAAAGCTATTGGTGATATCACTGCATTCCAAAAGTGAGAGACCATTACAATCTCCTGAAAATAGACTGAGCCTACCATTGAACATGGGATCCAAGGTAATGGTCACCTCAGTGGTCTGGGCCAAAAACTTATACCATACATCGTCGCGGGCACTGGCACTTTTGCCGTTGCATATCTCTGCCTCCTTGTTGGTCTCTGCGCCTCCAAGAACAGATCCATTGAACCCTATCGCTGAAGCAGCATCCACCCTTCCCGTTTCCTGTACCACGGTCCATGCACCACTACATAGGTCATTGGTTGGCGGAGGTGCGGACAAGGTGGTTATATTTGGTGTAATTAGCCAATTACTGTAATCACCCGATCCACAATCGGAACGAATGGCTACTTGGTAGGTGGTATTGGGTACCAATGCGCCTTCTCCTGTAGTAGCGCTCGTATCACCCCCAGTTGAACCATTATCAAAATAGGTACTCGTGCCAGGAGTAAACCCAGAAAGGCCAATTTCCCATTCATAATTTACGGGTGCGGGCCCAGAACTAGGAGCTTCCCAGTAAAAGTCCAACCTCGTGTTCGACAAATAGCTCACCAATGGGTTCTCCGGCTTATAACATGTTGGCACTTTCTGCAAGGTAACCGTGTGCGTGTTGCTATCGTCATCACAGCTATCGCTTAAATGTATGACGATTCGGATCTCACCCAACGGAATATCACCCGATAGAAAAGTATAAGTCAATGGGGTATCCCCTTGAGCCAATACCGTGCTCCCATCGTCGTCCCTAATGGTAATGTAATCGGTGCTGCCCTGGTAACTCGAGGTAAAAGTGTATTGCTCCGCAAGAATGTTGGTAACGGTCTGGTACTCGCCCGCATAAATGGAACCGGTAACCTGTTCCACATCTCCTGTGTTCTGAGCTGCGTAACTTCCATTACTGGTTACGCTGTTACAGTCCTGGGCATTGGACCATACCGATATTAGAATAAGTAATAAATAGGTAATTTTTTTCATGTAATCCTATTTGACTTTACTAAAACTATGACTATTCCTTGGAAGAATTATAGTATCAAAAATCCAATAAGATTAGGCTAATAACATGACTGATATGGTGCTATATTAAAGGTATCTATTAATTATTACGCGAGCATGTAAAACAGATAAAAAGCAAATAATGTCGATAAAATGAAAAACAGTTTAAATGAAAACCGTACAGTCATATCACCAACTTCTTAATAGAAGATATTGAACCGACCTTCTCTAAAACCGGTTATTTACAAAAAGAGCCAACACATTAACGTTTAACGACCTGCTTAACGGTATGTTCTAAATCATCATATATTTTAAGGAGATAGATCCCTTTTTGCAACTGCGACAAGTGTTCGATCCTAAGGATCCCTTTCTGACCTACTTGTGTAAGCCTATAAATGACCCGACCATGTAAATCATAAAGGGTAATCCCAATGCTTTTACCATCAAAATAGCTTGGGAAATGTACTCTTAAAGTAGTTCTGAAGGGGTTAGGTTCAATTCGTATGTTATCGAAATTAATGTCTTCTACAGATAATCCCTCACAGGCGTCACCGGTACCATCATTGTCTGTATCTTCTTGACCGGGGTTTGGGATATTCGGACAATTATCATCACAATCCAAGATCCCATCGCCGTCACTATCACTTTCATCCAATGGAATACCGTCCGTACAATCATTATCCAATCCATCGCATAATTCCGAAGCACCAGGATAAACGGTTGGTTCGGTATCGTTGCAATCACCGCTTATAGTAACGTAGCCCACAGGGGCAGTACAGGCCTGAACGGTATCGGTAGCGTCACCGTAGCCATCATCATCACTATCACGGTAATAGGTGGTCTGCCCTTCAACATCGGGATCGTTGCCATCAATCAATCCATCACAATCATTATCGATACCGTCGCACACTTCGGTGGCATCGGGATTCACATTCGCGTTAGCATCATTGCAATCCGTATTATCAGAAACATGATCCGCAGGCTGTGTATTCGCTAAAGTTGTAGTGTTACTATCCCCAAAAGAGTCACCATCTGAATCCAGATACCAGGTCAGCAGATCAAAACCATCGCAATCCTCATCGACCCCATTATCCGGTATTTCCGTTGCACCGGGATAAATCCCATTATTGGCATCATTGCAATCATTATTGCTTAGGCTAAATCCTGCCCCAGGATCGAAACAATACAGCGCACCGGCATCACTCGCATCACCATAACCATCACCATCCCCATCAACATAGTACCTGGTCTGTCCTGTAACAGAGGGATCCGCATCATCCACAAGCCCGTCACAGTCGTTATCAATCCCGTCGCACACTTCCGTGGCATCGGGATTGACATTCGCATCAGCATCATTACAATCCATATTATCGGAAACATAATCCGCAGGTTGCATATTTGCTAAAGTTGTAGTGTTGCTATCGCCATAAGTGTCACCATCGGCATCCAGATACCACGTCAGCAGATCGGCACCATCGCAATCCTCATCAATCCCATTGTCAGGTATTTCCGTTGCACCGGGATATATAGAAGCGTTGCCATCATTACAATCGCCACCAGGGCTTGAATAGCCATCGCCATCCACATCCGTAATCGATTGGGATGACCACAATTTCAACGTGAAATTGGGATCACTGGCTGAAAACCCCTGGGAATACACCCTGAAATAATAAGTAGTTCCTATCGTTAAACTGCTATGGGTTAGTTCTTCTGTAGCAAAGCTGTTAGTAACATCGCTACATTCCAAAAGTGTCAACCCGTTACAGTCGCCCGAAAACAGGCTGAGTCTTCCATTGAACATGGGATCCAAGGTAATGGTCACCTCAGTGGTCTGGGCCAAAAACTTATACCATACATCGTCGCGGGCACTGGCACTTTTGCCATTGCATA
This sequence comes from Aestuariivivens sp. NBU2969, assembly GCF_019931125.1. Lineage (NCBI taxonomy): Bacteria > Pseudomonadati > Bacteroidota > Flavobacteriia > Flavobacteriales > Flavobacteriaceae > Aestuariivivens > Aestuariivivens sp. NBU2969. The sequence goes on along the minus strand of NZ_JAIOUU010000013.1, from coordinate 86,300 downwards.
TCTCTGCATCCTTGTTGGTCTCTGCTCCTCCAAGAACAGATCCATTGAACCCTATCGCCGCAGCAGCATCCACCCTTCCCGTTTCCTGTACCACTGTCCATGCACCACTACATAGGTCATTGGTTGGTGGAGATGCTGACAAAGTGGTTATAACAGGTGTAGTATACCAGATACTATAATCCCCAGAACCACAATCCGATCTTATGGCAACTTCGTAATCTGTGTCGGGATCCAAGGCATCTTCACCCGTTGTGGCATTGGTAACTCCATTGGCATAACCACTTGCCTCTGCATTACCAGTACCAGGGGCAAAATTTGGAAACCCAATTTCCCATTCATAACCTACAGGAGCATTACCCGAACTAGGAGCCTCCCAATGAAAATCCATGCGGGTATTGGATAAATAACTTACTTTAGGATTTTCAATTTCGAAACATGTTGGTAAATTGGTTTCATTCAATAAGGTCACAGTGTGATTACCATTATCGGTAGCATCACAAGTATTATCCAAATGAATGATTAATTTTATATCGTTATCCGGGATATCACCAGCCAGAAAGGTATAATTTAAAGGTGAGTTGCCCTCTGTTATGATAGCATCATCCGAAGTTCTTCTAATTGTAATATAATCATGATCACTAACCAAATAGGACGTAAAGGTATACGTATCTGTTTGCATATTGGTTATGGAAACATATTCACCTGGTACAATTGAAGTTGTTATTTCTTCTTCATAACCACTATTTAAAGCTGGATAGGTTTTATGTAATGTACCACTATTACAATTTTGAGCATAGGTAACGGAGATAAATAACAATAAAACAATATAACAGTAGATATACTTCATTTTAATCAGGGTTACGTTAATACAACTAAAGATATTATATAAATCATTGAAATGCAGCTATAGTAGATATACGACACAAAAAATTGATAATCTGCATTGCTATCATTTCAGGTTATAGGTGCATAAACTTAAGAGATTGTTTTTGTAATAAAACCACTACTGTTAAATATTTCTTCACTTACAACGTGTAACCGTTTATATATTAAATTGATTATCAACACACTAAATGTTAATAAGTTTTTGGATTTCATTCGATAAAACTCAAAATAAAATTTAGTTTTGCGCCGAAATAATTTTTTATGTTGAGATCTAAAGCACTGATTTCAACGTATTTATTATAATTTTTGGGGATTGATTAATAGCAATAATCATAAAATTTGTTTTTTATTCTTACATTTTTCATAAAATAAACTGTATTTAATCGATTAAAAACTTAAAAATCAGATTAATTGACATTGTTTATTATTTTTATCCCGAATTTAACCTAATTATATAATGAAAAATATATTACTTTCTTTTGGCTTTTTTGTGTTTGGGATTTATGGTTTAAATGCGCAATGTGATAATACGCTTCCAGTAAATGAAGATTTTAGCAACACGTTTGCTGTTAATAGTTGTTGGACCTACATCGATGCGGATGGTGATGGCTTAGGGTGGTCAATTACCAGTATGGATGGAAGTGGTAACAAAGGACTTAAATCAAAATCATTTGCTGGTACAGCTCTTACACCTGACAATTGGATAATCTCAAATGCCATTGACCTACCTTCCTCTAGTTCTATTGAACTATCTTGGAAAGTTAGAGCTACTTTTTGGCAATATGATGCGGAAAACTATTATGTATATGTCGCTAATGGAAATGCCATTTCTGATTTTACTTCTAGCTCAGTCATGTTTACGGAAAATTTAGAAGGTAGTGATGCCAGTGGTGAATTTGCAAATAGAAACCTTGATCTTTCTTCTCTTTCAGGGCAAACCGTATACATAGCCTTTAGGCACTATGGTGTTACCGACCAACTGGAAATTGATATTGATGATTTTTCAGTTACTGGATCTGGAGGCTGTACCGATAGTGACAATGATGGTGTTTGCGATACTAATGATAACTGTCCTGGTTATGACGATACCGTAGATAGTGATGGAGACGGTACTCCTGATGGTTGTGATGACACCCCTAATGGAAATTGCAATCAACTTTCGAAAAGCTTTTCTGTTCCCAATAATACCTTAACTTATTCTGGGATTGGAACTGGTGAAACGTCGATGCTTTTACCTGCCGATAGTCAGGATATATCCTTTACCATTAGTGGACTTGAAGCCAAGACCAAAGGGAAAGGAAGCACTCAATATATCGATTTGGTAGATGTAACCTATAATGATGGTACACGAGATTATACAACGACATACAGTGGTTTAAATATAAGTTCTAAACCGATAAACATTCCAGGTCATGCCGATTCTATTAGTATAAAATTATACAATGGCCTAAGCGGATCCAACCAAACTATAAGTATCGCATTAAGTGATGTTACCTATTGTTCAAATGATAATACCCCACCATGTGTTGATGCTAACAATAATGGTATTTGCGATGTGGATGAGCCAAGTGGTGATTGTACACCAAGCATAGCAAATTTTAGCAATAGTACTTTATCTGGAACAACAAGTACAACTTTAAGTTTTGATATCGGTAGCCAAGATATCTCTTTTGTGATAAATAATATTAATGATAAACAAAAAGGGAAACCAAGTGGTTTTTATATTGAAAAAGTAGTCGTGACCTATAATGATGGTATCCTTTATGGAACCTACTATGGTGACCAGATCAGTTCTGCTTCAGTTAATATTTCTGGAGATGTGAGTAATGTAACTGTAAGTTTGAGCAATGCCTTAGGGAATAATAATTCCAATTATAGTATTTCATTAGGCACTATATCCTATTGCAAGGGCAGCGGTGTCTCTTCAAAATCTACAGTATCGAAATCAAGTTCAACGGATTTGGGTTCTAATACCGAATCCACATCTTTTAAAGTGTACCCTAACCCGGCTTCAAATACGTTATATGTTAAAGATAATTATAATGGCAATGTTAGTTTTAAACTATATAATGCCATTAATGGTAACCCTATTCGAAACATTGACATTACGACGTCTTATGGTCAAGAAAGTCAATTGAATATAAACGGTATAACCAACGGTTTATATCTACTACAAGTAATTGATGAAAATGGCACTGTTTTAAAAACGGAACGTGTCGTAATAAAATAATTTTATAAAGGCAGTGAATTTAGCAGCACTGCCTTTTTTTAGAGCTAGAGGAGCGGATGATTAATTAATAAAAAAATTGAATATCCGTGATCAATCATAAAATACTTTATCAATCTGAACTTGTTTCAGATTCTAAATATAAAGGGACAGTATTTATGAATATTATGAGATGTTGAAACGCATTCAGCATGACACTAAAAACATTATGATTCAAACCGGACAATCAGTATAAGATACATATACATTAAGAAGAGTTCGTATTCGGTAAACTCATTTATCAGAATCTTTGGCGCGATTTCGAATATGTACAATGCAATACATGTTATTTTTTAGACAGTTTTTTTGTTTTTCTATGGACTAACCTCCATGTATAGATTATGAAGTACAAAACATAAATGAATTTATACAAATAAACTTACAAATTATTAAAATATTAAGTATTTCATCGATTAAAAAGCTAGTTTTTACGATTAAATGACATTTATTATTATATTTACCTAGAATTCAACCTATTACGTTATGAAACAAATAATACTTTCAATTTTTATTTTAAGCTGTACTTTAAATATAAGTGCTCAATGTGATAATACGCTTCCAGTAAATGAAGATTTTAGCAACACGTTTGCTGTTAATAGTTGTTGGACCTACATCGATGAGGATGGTGATGGCTTAGGGTGGTCAATTACCAGTATGGATGGAAGTGGTAACAAAGGACTTAAATCAAAATCATTTGCTGGTACGGCTCTTACACCTGACAATTGGATAATCTCAAATGCCATTGACCTACCTTCCTCTAGTTCTATTGAACTATCTTGGAAAGTTAGAGCTACTTTTTGGCAATATGATGCGGAAAACTATTATGTATATGTCGCTAATGGAAATGCCATTTCTGATTTTACTTCTAGCTCAGTCATGTTTACGGAAAATTTAGAAGGTAGTGATGCCAGTGGTGAATTTGCAAATAGAAACCTTGATCTTTCTTCTCTTTCGGGGCAAACCGTATACATAGCCTTTAGGCACTATGGTGTTACCGACCAACTGGAAATTGATATTGATGATTTTCAAATAGCATCATCTGGTGCTTTGAGTACAGAGGATTTCTCTGAATTTAACTTTAAACATTTTTATAATAGCATCACAGATAACTTAGTTCTTAAATCTAATACCCCGTTTAATAATATTAAACTATATAACATTATTGGCCAACAAGTTATAGAAATAAAATTGTCCAATAATGAAGAAACAATTAATCTTTCAAATGTTAGCAACGGAATCTATATTGCCAAAATTCAGATTGACAATACTTTTGGCACCATAAAATTTGTGAAACGATAAATTATACCGTTTGCAATAAGTTAACGAAATAAAAAGAGCAACTCATAAATAGCTGCTCTTTTTATTTACATTAATTAATAATTATCTTATCTCCTTTACTGTTGCTCGGTTGAAGATATTATTTTCTTCACTAAGGTACCTTCTTTGGTGGTTAACCTTACAAAATACATTTGATCATCGGTATACGATAGATCTATTTTTGTACTATCGTAAGTACCCTTAACATAATTGGTGTTTTCAGCTTCTCTAATTAGAGCACCCTTTATGTCGTAAACATCAATTTTAACATCGGTGTCATATTCAAACTTATAGCCAATATTCACCTCGTTTTGGAATGGCACCGGATAGGCAGTAAAACTTACTTTCTTATCTTCAAGTTTACCCCAACCACCTGTATCTACTGTACATTGTGTATCCATAAAGGATGAATTACCTTCTAAATTTATTTCATCATAATCCCTTTTCTCACCAGGGATATGCATATCATCAGGATAAGGTATGTCCCTGTCACAAATCACAGCATGTGCAATGAAATAGAATGATCCAGTTACTCCAGTTTTAGTTGCCTGCCAACCTGAGTGATAGGTACCATCTGGTATATTCGCATTATATGGATATTGACCTGGTGCAACAGTCCACTCTTCAGAATTTGGTTTAGTTGGATATGGATCACATCCCACAAATAAATGCACTTCAGATATTAAATATAATGGAACTTCTGGTGTGTTGGCATCTTTATCATCATCCCAGGTTAATAAATCATAAGAGAAATGAACAGTTCCATCATCCTTATATTCTACAATTAAATCGCCTACATAAGTGCCTTTGCTCAAATCACAACGTCCTGCGCCTCTATAAACTGAATAGGTATAGGTACCATAATTTGTAATGGTATTCGTCCATCCCCAGCGTTTAAAGCCATCATTTCTAAAACAGCTACTATACGTATCTTGTGAATCATCTTCTACAACGCTATCAAATCCACCAACATCTGCCGTTCTAACTGCAAATGCGGTTCCGCAATTTGGCGTACAGTCATAATATCTGGCAGTCGTAGTACAGTAAGAATCACATCCAGTTACTTTATTGGTTATGACTACTGTAAATACTTCCCCATCGGCGACATTATCAGCTGTTGGATTAGGCATATCCGCATTGGTAATATTGGCACTACCGTTCGATGTCCATGAATAGGTATACAAATTGGTATCAGCAGGGGTGACATACAAGTTCAACGTAGTTCCCTCACATAAACCAAATTCTGATCCTTCTGATGAATTGGACGCCGTACAATCGGGATCTGGATTGATCGTGATCACCAATGTTGTATCCGAATCACATCCTGTCGTGTCATTAGTCACAGTCGCATAGAAGGTAGTGTCACCAACTGCTAACGCTCCTCCGGTTGAGGTCGCTGAGTTCTGACGTGCTGGATCACTGAACCATGATACTGTATAACCAGCTCCTGGTCCTACCTGTGAATCATAATCGCTCAAGGACTTGTCCGTTTGGTCCTCATAACAGAACGTGTCTGTCGCAGAACTTACCACTGGATCAGCATTGATCGTGATCACCAATGTTGTATCCGAATCACATCCTGTCGTGTCATTAGTCACAGTCGCATAGAAGGTAGTGTCACCAACTGCTAACGCTCCTCCGGTTGAGGTCGCTGAGTTCTGACGTGCTGGATCACTGAACCATGATACTGTATAACCAGCTCCTGGTCCTACCTGTGAATCATAATCGCTCAAGGACTTGTCCGTTTGGTCCTCATAACAGAACGTGTCTGTCGCAGAACTTACCACTGGATCAGCATCAATATTTATGGTCAACGTAGCTGGAGCTGGACAATCGCGTTGATTATACACTAACGCATAGAATGTGTGAGGCGAACCAGCAGCTGTAAGGACGCCTGTCATGGTTATTCCTGCAGTATGATCTTCATCACTGTACCACTCCACATAATCGCCATTTCCAATAACGTCACCATTATAGGTAGACAATGCTGTATCGGAGAAGTCCTCCTCACAGAAACTATCTGTTGCATCTTCTGGTTCTGGAACACCTCCAAATGGTCCAGCTATGAAATCCTGTTGTGAAGCAGATGCAGATTGTGAATTTCTAGTTTCCAGTATAAAACTTGAAAAACAGGTATCTACACCTTGAAATTCCGGTCCTGACAAATCTATAAACCCTTCAAAGTATGCTCCTTCGTGATATAAACCCGGAACTTGAGTAATGCCTGGCCCTGTACTGCCGACATAATCCCATACTCCAAGACCTCCTTGAGGTATTACTTCTTGTGAACCAGCATAAGGGCCTACAAATGTAGGTATACTAACTTCTACTGAATTTACAACAGCATTTGTATCTACACCCAAAAACTTTAAATTACCTGTAGACTCATCACCATCTGGTGCTCTCACAGGATCAGGAAGTATTCCATCATAAACAGCATCATTTGGGTCATCAACCCATCTAAAAAGTCTTAAATTCACTTCTCCACCTCCATTGGTAAAATTACTTAAAGCCAATAAATCGCCTTCTTTATGTATACCAGTAAATCCAGCAGATTTACCTTCAAGTGGTAGAGGTGAAATACCATCTAACGTAAACCAAAATCCTATTTGGGCATCACCATTAATGGCGATTCGGTCTCCAAAGAAAAAGATCTTATCACCAATTAAAACAGCACCGCCATTTGAAATATCACCTTTGTTGTTTGCATTTCCAAGATTCCAAATCCACCCATTTGGGATGGCAGCGTTCGGATCATTAACTATATTGACATCTGCAGATCCTTCTGTAAATTGTGTGTCATTATTGCTAATGCCATCAGCACTGGTGTTATCTTGAATAAACACCGCTTCATAATTATAACCGCCAACATTATTTAAAACAGAAGGCCAATCGTCTGGGTTACCATCGATGCATATACCAGCTCCTTCTGGAATCCATACAATACTAAAGGATTCCTCACACCCTCCGCCTACTCCAGATGCATCACGAATATGCATAGTCGTAGTGAAATCTATTAAATCACCTTCCATGTACTCAGTACCTGTACCACCTGGACCAGTCCAATATCTCGGATCTACAAGACCAGTACCAGAAAAAGCAGGTAACTGATATCCTAATGGTGTAACTGCCTCACAAATAATAACATCACCTGGATTGTCTATTGTGCATTGTGCTTCTAAGTTGGAAGCAGATAACAAAAAAAGCATAAGTACGGACAAGCCGCTTATACTTTTAAATAATTTCTTAAGATTCAACCAACAACACAGAAGGTTGTTGATTTGTTGTTGTTTGGTAATTTTGTACATTAACATAACATTTAAGATTAATTAATAAACATGTTAACATAACAAGGTATGAGAAGGTCGTAGAATGAGGGGTTTACGAATCTTATCTAAACGATAAAACACATAACAAGGTAATACAAGTTATCTGGTAGTAAAGGGCATTTAATAGTGCTATTAATCAAATGCATTTTTTCAATAGGAGAAAATCTCGCAATTACCGCAAGACAAGTAAATTTAACTATTTAATTTTAATCTTTAGCATAAAAGTGAGAAAATTAGTTAAGTCGTAATTATCATCGATAAACTACAAAATTTCTCTTTTTGTAGACTAAAAGTCCCTTTTTAAAGCAAGGAAAAAAGGAGACGATTTTATTACATAAATTTGAATATCAATCAGTTATGTGTTTTAGATAAACTTAGCCGTCATGGTGTTAAGGAAGTTATTTCTAGTTTTCCAATTTCAGATTTTATATTCTAAGTTTGAGGTTGGAGGTATTGAGTTTTAAAATTCCAAATTTTTGATTTTATGTTTTAGGTTTCTTGACACTTTTCTGGCTCTTGGTTTTTATACCTATTCTAAAATTCAATTTTCTAAAACTTTGATGGCTAGGCAATTTCTGTTTTGCCTGTTACGTTAATAAGCAGTCTAAGTCGGCAGTATTACTTAACCAAAATAAGTTAATAACAAAAAACACGCAACCTTTTACTCCTCCCTGCATCTATTGAATAGCTTAATCAATCCGAATTGTGAAAACCATACTTATCATCAGCTTGCTAATCCTTGTTAACTTTTTTCTCTTGGTGTTTAGCGTCAATAAAAAGAACTGAACCCTGATTAATAACACAACCGTCACTGCGAGCGAGCGCAGTGAGCGAAGCAGTCTCCTATTGGGAGTACTGAACTAATTATAAGGAGATCAATTCGTTACTGCGTGCCTCGTGATGACGTCACTGCGAGAAGCCCAAAGCTATTTGGGCGACGTAGCAGTCTGTTTGTTTGGAGTTCCTATTAATGGGATGGCTTCGCTGCACTTCGACAAGCTCAGTATGACACTCGCCATGACTGTCCCATTCATGGGATTGCCACAACATTGACTTCCCCAATGTCTCGCAATGACCCAAATGGAGATTGCTTCTTCGCCTATGGGCGAATCACAATGACGAAAAATAAATATGCCCTTACCTAATTCACTTCGGGTAAAAAATTATAGTTTTTACTATAGTCCAACATTTGGTCTACAAAACTTTCGGGTTGTAAGATCTTAATGGCCGTAATTTCACCTACCTCATTGGTTTCGGGAACCAAAATAGGGTTTACAAAGCCACTATATGGTGCCGACTTAAATTGCTTATTACGTTCCAATACCTCAGCATGGATGGCTTGATCTACCTTTACGCCATAACCTTCTACCAAAGCTTCGGCTGCAGCATAATCGCCTTCAGATTTAATGCGCTGGGTTTCCCTTAACAGTTCGCCAAAAAGTATGCGTAATTTTTCGTAATCGGTAATATTCAAATAGGTTTTTCCATCACGAACAACCTTTTCTATAACATTGTCCTTTTGGCCTTTTTCATAAACCCAAGCCGATACCCATTGTCTGTTACGCATGTGGGCTTCTTCAACATCATCTCCTAAATTCAATCGTATAAGCTGTGTTATTAGTCCATTTCTAATATATTCATCGTAAGCAGCCTTACCCACCGCTTTCCAATCTTCAACCAAACCAAGCTCTTGTAATTTAGCATCATAGAGATAATACAGTCCCACCAAATCGGCGCGACCTTCTTCCATGGTAGAGGCATAATTTTTTAGGGTTTCCTTGGTCTCGCCAACACCAGGGTTTAACTGGCCCGAAGCATGCCCAATCACTTCATGTAAAGCGGTATGCAGCTTATCGGCTAATTTTCCGTATTTCTCTTCCAACTCAATTTCTTCGGCATCGTGGGCAAATTCCTTTAAACGCCCACCGCCATCGGCATTATTATGGGCATTTACAATATTTCCAAGGGACACCGATTTACTACCTACTTCTTTACGAATCCAGTTGGCATTGGGTAAGTTAACCCCAATAGCACAACTGGGGTGCGCATCTCCTGCCATACCTGCTACATTAACCACTTTATAGGTGACACCAACCACATTTTTCTTTTTATGTGCATCCATTAAGGGTGAATTATCTTCAAACCATTGTGCATTTTCTGAGAGCACGGCCATTTTTTCGGACATATCAAAATCCTTGATCTGTACATAGGTTTCATACGAACCCCTATAACCCACTGGGTCGTTATACACTTCAATAAAACTGTTGATGTAATCTATGTTGCCTTCCGTGGCTTTTGTCCATGCCACGTTATAATCGTCCCAAATTTGTAAATCGCCTGTTTTATAATATTGAATCAACAGGTCTATGGCTTCGCCTTGGGCTTGGTTTTCGGCTACACCTTTTGCCAACTCCAACCATTTTATAATTTCATCGATAGCCTCGCCGTACAGTCCTCCCGATTTATACACCCGTTCCTTTAACTCGCCATTTTCCTTTATCAATTGCGAGTTCAAGCCAAACGATAAAGGCCTTTGTGGATCGGGCGATTGTTTGGCCGCATAGAAATGCTCCACATCGGCATTGGTAACCCCTGGGCCATAAAAATTAACCGCCGACATTGCTACATTATCAATATCTTTAGCCTGGTTAACCTTTTTAGCATCAAAATCGTTAAAAATCACATTTAAAATTTCATCTTCTAAAACGGTATTTGTTTCAGCTAATAACTGCTTTAAATACGCTAAAGAAAAGTTGGGTTTCAGCTTGTCGTTCGAATAATGGTGATGTATACCATTACTAAACCAAACTCGTTTTAAGTAGGTTTCGAAAGCCTTCCAGTCTTGCGATGTTTTGTTGCCCTTATAATTCACATAAACATGTTCCAAAGCCTTTCTAATGGCTAGGTTATGTCTGTAATTCTGATCCCATATTATATCCCTACCAGACAACCCTGCTTGGGTGAGATAATAAACCAGTTTTTGTTCCTTTAAACTGAGTTGCTCCCAGCCAGGGATATCATAACGTAAAATTTTAATGTCGGCAAATTGGTCTACATTGTGACTCAACGATTGAGACACTTGAGATTCTGACTCCGTTTTGTTTTCAGTTTTTTCTTTTCCGCAGGACATAGAAAGTAAGGCTGCTAAAGACAGGATTAGGATCGGTTTCAACTTCATTTTTATCATTTTTTGTTTTGGTGAAATGAATGATTATTATTCAATAATTCTTTAAATTGAACTATCATAATTACATAATAACTTAAAATACACCATTTAAACTATTAATACTTTAATTTTGAGACAGCTAATGTAATCATTTCTTAACAAAAAAATAGAAATGACTATCTTTGATTTTGATTAAAATTTAAAGGCGGGAAAATCTAAATTGAAAACCTTTCCTGCCCTAAAATTGTATTTTAAAATTAGATGAAGCATCTCTTATTGGTTTTTTTGGGCGGCGGTTTTGGTAGCGTGTTGCGATACCTTATAGGTAAACAATTAAACAGCTCCACAACTGGCATACCCTACGGTACGTTTGCAGCAAATATTTTAGGGAGTTTATTGATTGGCATTATTTTAGGCTTAGCCGCCAAAAACAATACCCTATCACAAAGCCAAACACTGTTGTTGGCCACGGGGTTTTGTGGAGGCTTTACTACCTTTTCTGCCTTTGCCTACGAAAACCATGTATTTTTAAAAGCTGGCGATTTTACAAGCTTTGCCATTTACACAGTGGGCAGCTTTATCGTAGGGTTTCTTGCCGTGTTTTTGGGAATCTTTTTGGTCAAATGATTTCGATATGGAAGATGGTTAATGTATCACTAAACAACCAAACATTAACCAATAACAAACATTAATGCTTTTTAAATGCTTTAACTCCAACTTCTATACGAGTTCTTAAGTAATTATCGCGAGGCACAATGGGACAGGAATATATATCATTATAGGCACAATACGGGTTATACGCCTGATTAAAATCGATTACCATAGTATCATCTTTGGGGATTCTGGCATCGATGTAACGACCGCCACCATAACTTTCCAAGCCGTTGGTCTCATCCAAAAAAGGTAAAAACAAGTAATCTTCATAGCCTTCTTGTTCAATCAATCCCTGATTTTGATAAATATTCAATTTAAAATCTTCACCTTTCAAACTAAATAGCAATTCCCCATACTTCACATAAACAGGTAACCTGTCGGTAGTGGTTTTCATTTTAAAGGGATTTTCATTTGGTGTGCGTATGAATTGTGCTGTAACCACATAAATTGAATCAAACTTAAAGAAGTCCAACCCCGTAAAGCTTTTTCTATCCTCTTCTTTTAGGGGAGACGTTGATGCATCTTTATATTGAGCATTTAACTCTCTCTGAAACTCTGTTTCCCCTTGTATGGGGCGTTTTTTTTGAGCGCATCCTACCAAAAAGACAGCACACAGTATTAGTGTTATGGTATGCTTCATTTTAAAAAAATTTCATTTCAAAAGTACAACTTAAGAATATTTTATATAGTTTTGGGTTGTTAAAAAAGAAAATATGCGTTGTACCGTCACAATTTACAAAAAGCAATGGACCTCATTAAAGGATGCGGGTTGGGCTAGTATATTGTGGTGATATGAACTTAAGATATTACAATATGTAAAAGTCCGACGTCAGCGTCGGACTTTTTGTTTTTAATGAAATTCATAAATCAAATGAACCCCGAACTATCGCTTTGAGCACAGTCGAAACGTTATTTCGGGAACTCAAGAAATAGAAACCAACACTAATGAAACGAACATTAACAAATTTTATAAATTTCTTCACAGAAAGGAATGTTTAAAATTTTTAATGTGAGAGCGTAGCGGTTGCACGCGTTCTCAATTTTATAATTAACACATTATCAAACAATTATTAAAATTTAAACGTGTGAAAACACTAATTAAAAATTACTTAAACACATTTTCCGGATTATCTCGGGAAGTATGGTGGTTAGCGCTTATTACACTAATTAATAGAGCGGGTACTATGGTCATTCCGTTTTTATCACTTTATCTAACCCAAAGCCTAAACTTTAGCCATAGTAACGTAGCCTGGATCATGAGTGCTTTTGGATTGGGTTCGGTTACGGGATCGTGGTTAGGGGGCAAACTAACCGATCGGGTTGGTTATTACAAAGTCATGGCATATAGCTTATTAGGAACGGGATTTTTATTTATTGCATTACAGTTTGCAAATACCTTTGTACTTTTTTGTGTTGGTATCTTTTTGGTCATGCTGGTTGCCGACATGTTTCGCCCAGCTATATTTGTTGCCCTAAGCGCCTACAGTATGCCAGAAAACAAAACACGCTCGGTCACTTTAATACGCCTTGCCATAAACTTAGGATTTTCGGCAGGACCTGCGATTGGTGGTATTATTATAACAACATTAAGTTATGCTGGATTGTTTTGGGTAGATGGTATTACCTGTATTTTAGCTACTGTTGTTTTAATAATTGTACTCAACCCAAAATCAACTAAGGTTTTAGACGCAGTAAAAGTTGAACATCCAGAATCGGCTTATAAGGATAAGTCCTTCTTAATATTTTTGGGGGCCATGGTATTGTTTGGTGTTATATTCTTGCAATATTTTTCAACCATGCCCTTATACTATAAAGAAGCCCATCATTTAACCGAATTGGAGATTGGCATGCTTTTGGGACTAAATGGTTTCGTTATTTTTATTTTTGAAATGCCTCTAATAAAATGGCTAGAAAACACACAGTGTTCCAAGACAGGACTGATGCTCTTTGGAGCCATACTAACTGCATTAAGTTTTTTGGTACTCAATTTTACCTCGTGGGTTGGTGTTTTGGTAATAGGTATGTTGCTCATGACATTTGGAGAAATGATTGCTTTTCCTTTTTCAAATGCCTTTGCCATAGAACGGGCAAGAAAAGGAAATCAAGGGGAATATATGGCCTTATACTCGATTTCATTTTCCATAGCCCACATCTTTGGACATAATGCAGGTTTACAAATGGTGGATAAATTGGGGTTTAGCAATACTTGGCATATTATTACATTAATAGGTGGTGTTTGTGTATTTTTATTATTCATTTTAAAACGAAATCTTAAATTATCTAAGCTAAAACAGGAATGATAGATGTCATAATTATTGGTGGTGGTCCCATTGGGATAGCCTGTGCCTTGGAGTGCGAAAAAAGCAATTGGAATTATTTAATCATAGAGAAAGGAGCGTTAACCAATTCGTTGTTTAACTATCCTAAAAACATGACCTTTTTTTCAACTTCCGAAAAGTTGGAAATCGATAACATTCCCTTTATAAGTAAAAACCCTAAACCCAACAGGGATGAGGCTTTAGAATATTACCGCCGTGTCGCCACTTCCAATACCATTAAAATCAATTTGTATGAAACAGTTAATCAGTTACAAAAAAACAATGACCATTTCTCTATAACCACTAACAAAAGTACCTACCAATGTAAAAAAGTGATTTTGGCTACAGGGTTTTATGATATTCCCAATTTATTGGGTGTTGCAGGTGAAGACCTGCCAAAGGTCACCCACTATTACAAAGAAGCCCATCCTTACAGCATGCAAGATGTGGTTGTGGTTGGCGCTAGCAATTCGTCGGTAGATGCAGCTTTGGAAATATGGCGAAAAGGCGGAAAGGTTACCATGGTTGTTCGGGGTGAAACTATTGGAGATCGGGTAAAATATTGGGTACGCCCAGATATTATAAACCGAATAAAGGAAGGTAGTATTGAAACTTATTTTAATGCTGAAATCATTGAAATAAAACCCTTGGAGGTTATTATTAAAACGCCTGATGGTCTAAAACACCTGCCCAACGATTTTGTCGTCGCACTCACTGGCTACAAACCCAATTTCGACCTATTGGAACAGGTTGGAGTTTCGCTTTCCAACGATGGTATAAAACGCCCTGTATATAATAAAGATACTATGGAAAGTAATGTTAATGGTTTGTATCTAGCGGGAGTGATTTGCGGTGGCATGGAAACCCATAAATGGTTTATAGAGAATAGCAGAATTCATGCTAAATTAATAGCAAACCATTTAAAACAAGTTTTTAGCAATAAATAAAAATTGCAACTAAATATATCCGTTCAAGTTATTAAATAGGTTTAATTTCCTTTTGTTTTACAACTCGGGATAACACTATTTGGGTTTTGCTTTCACCGTAGGTAATCAACTGGTCAATAAAGTTTTCTAAATGTTTTTGATTTTTTAAAACCACCTCCATAACAATGTTTTCATCACCTGTAATACGATAACAGTTTATCACCTCATCATATGTTTTTACCTTCTCCAAAAAAGGTTTTAATTTTCCCATAAAGGCGCGTAAAGTAATTATTGCCTTTAGTTGATACCCTAACTCAAAGGGAGAAACCAGAGCTTTATAATCTTCTATAATGCCCAAATCTTCCATTTTTTTAATGCGCTCAGAAACTGCTGGAGAACTTATCCCCACTTGCCTCCCAATTTCGGCATTCGAGAGCCTTGCGTTTTTTTGTAAACACCTTAAAATCTTCGTGTTAAGATCATCTAACGCCATTTAAAAGAATTTTAACTTTAAAAAAGCAAATATTAAAGCAAATATACAATTTTACTTTAACATTTAAAGTTGATTGTAAATTCTTGTCACTAATTTTGGGTAATTGCTTATAGAAAAAAGAATGATGTTAGCTAATACCCCATCAAACCTATCGGATTTACCGATTTACAAAAAAGCCTTAGAGATTTTTGCGCTTTCGCAGAATATTTCAGGCTATTTAAATCATGATTTATCAGCCCTAAAGGAAGATGGTTCTGAAGACCACAACATCTACTTTTCGGGAGACATTGTCCAACAGTCTGTATCGTTGGCACCAGAAATCATTAATGCTGAAATGCAACGTCATTCAGAACGGAAATATAAGCACATTGCTTCCCTTAAACGCCTTACCAATTTGCTCTATAAAAACTCTTACCGTTTGGAGAGGTCGAATAGTAACGGTAAAGATTTTCTACCCATTCTAAGACGTGAACTGAAGAAATTTAAAAAGCTTCAACGTAGTTGGATGCTAACTTTATAGCTTTTTTAGCTTTATATAATTTTCTGTTGAAATTGTAATTCTAAAAAATCCTTGGGCTACCTGCTTCGGCATAGCTCAGCTGAAAAATTTGGAGATCTGCTTACATGTTTCTGCGATACTGCCCCCCTACCTCAAATAAAGCATTGGTAATTTGACCTAAAGAACACACTTTACAAACTTCCATTAAGGCCCCGAAAATATTTTCGTTATTTATAGCTTTCCGCTGCAAGTCCTTTAATAAAGCTTCAGTATTATTAAATTTATGAAGCTGTTTTAAAGTTGTTATTTGTATTTGTTTTTCTTCTTCAGTTGCCCGAATAACTTGAGCAGGTAATATGGTTGGAGACCCTTTACTACTTAAAAAGGTATTGACCCCAATAATGGGATACGTACCATTGTGCTTCAAGGTCTCATAATACAAGCTTTCCTCCTGTATCTTACTACGTTGGTACATGGTTTCCATGGCACCCAAAACACCTCCCCGCTCATTGATTCTATCGAATTCCATTAGCACCGCTTCTTCAACCAAATCGGTCAATTCTTCAATAATAAAAGCCCCTTGAATTGGATTTTCGTTTTTAGCCAAACCTAATTCTTTATTAATAATCAATTGAATGGCCATAGCACGACGCACCGATTCCTCGGTTGGTGTAGTAATCGCTTCGTCATAAGCATTGGTATGTAAGGAATTACAATTATCGTATATCGCATATAATGCCTGCAAGGTAGTTCTAATATCATTAAAGTCAATCTCCTGTGCGTGCAAACTACGTCCAGAGGTTTGAATATGATACTTTAACATTTGTGTCCTAGGATTAGCACCATATCTGTACTTCATTGCCTTAGCCCAAATTTTTCGGGCCACACGACCTATAACAGCATATTCTGGATCGATACCATTTGAAAAGAAAAAAGATAGGTTTGGCCCAAATTCATTAATATCCATACCCCTACTCAAATAATATTCTACATAGGTAAATCCATTGGCCAGGGTTAATGCCAGTTGGGTAACAGGATTGGCTCCGGCTTCGGCTATATGATAACCGGAAATAGAAACTGAATAAAAGTTTTTAATGTTATTTTCAATAAAATACTCCTGAACATCACCCATTAAACGCAATGCAAATTCCGTTGAAAAAATACAGGTATTTTGGGCTTGGTCTTCCTTTAAAATATCGGCTTGCACTGTACCCCTTATTTGGGCTAAAGTCCCTGATTTTATTTTTTGATACACCTCTATTGGCAATACCTGATCTCCTGTAACACCTAACAACATCAATCCTAAACCGTCATTGCCTTGTGGTAAAGCACCATAATACCTAGGGCGCTCTTTACCTCTGTACAATGCAGCTATTTTAGATTCAACGTCTTGCTCCAGCCCGTGTTCTTTAATATAGATTTCACATTGCTGGTCTATGGCAGCATTCATAAAAAAGCCTAGAAGCATAGGTGCCGGACCATTAATAGTCATACTCACCGAGGTCATTTCGTGGGCCAGGTTAAAACCAGAATACAATTTTTTAGCATCATCCAAACAGCAAATAGAGACACCAGCATTGCCAATCTTTCCATAAATATCCGGGCGGCTATCTGGGTCGCTACCATAAAGAGTTACACTATCGAAAGCTGTTGATAAACGCTTGGCAGGCATACCCATGCTTACATAATGAAACCGCTTATTAGTACGTTCTGGACCACCTTCTCCAGCAAACATGCGTGCCGGATCTTCATTGGTTCTTTTAAACGGATAAATACCCGAAGCAAAGGGGAATTCCCCTGGAACATTTTCCTGTAATACCCAGCGCAAAATATCTCCCCAGGCCTGATATTTAGGCATAGCAACCTTAGGTATTTGTAGGTGCGACAGCGATTTGGTATGTGTTTCTACTTTTATGGTTTTATTTCGAACTGTAAAGCTATAAATGGGAGCTGTGTATCTATTTACCTTACTTTTCCATCCTATAATTGTTTCCCAATGGTGCGGATCGAGATTGAGCTTAACACGATCGAACTCTTTAAAGAGAAGCCTTAAAAACTTTATTCGGGACTCCTCTTCTGGATGCTTACCATCCTGAACCTTTTTCAAGATCTCTTCTTCATTCAAACCCAATTTACTTATAAAAGTCATTTCGAAAACACTTTTACTATGTTCTGTGATCCCGTCAGATGTAATATTAGCTACAGAGCAAATGGTTGCATATATACCATAAAGCTTTTGAGCGACTTCAGCTTGTTCTCTCAATTTATGCTTATAAGCCCTATTATGTTCTGCTATTTCCGATAGATAACGTACTCTCTTTGGAGGAATAACAAAAACCTTTTCACTCATCCCCTCTGAAACCTCAAATGTAGAGCTTAGGTCGGTTTTGGTTTTTTTTACCAATATCTCCATAACCGCTTTATAAAGCCTGTTCATTCCAGGATCATTAAACTGTGATGCAATAGTACCAAAAACAGGCAACCCACTTAGCGAAGCATCCCATAACCCATGGTTACGCATATACTGTTTTTTTACATCCCGTAAAGCATCCTGTGCTCCTCTTTTATCAAACTTGTTAATAGCAACCAGATCTGCAAAATCCAGCATGTCTATCTTTTCCAACTGCGTCGCGGCCCCAAACTCTGGGGTCATTACATAAAGCGATACGTTACAATGCTCAACAATTTCGGTATCGGATTGTCCAATACCCGAAGTTTCCAGTATAATTAAATCGTACTCTGCAGCTTTTAAAACAGTAATGGCTTCATTTACGTGCTTGGACAGCGCTAAATTTGACTGGCGCGTCGCCAGACTTCGCATATAAACGCGGGGATTATTAATAGCATTCATGCGAATTCTATCACCTAACAAGGCGCCTCCTGTTTTACGCTTTGAAGGATCTACCGAAATAATACCAACTGTTTTTTCGGGAAAATCCAATAAAAAGCGACGTACCAACTCATCCACCAAACTTGATTTACCAGCACCTCCTGTCCCTGTAATTCCCAAAACAGGAACCTTGTTTTGTTTTTTATTAAAATGACCTTGGCTATTTTTAAAAGCTTCATGATTATTTTCTGCAAGTGAAATCAATCTCGCAATACTATTTATGTCTTTTACTTTAAGATTTTCTCTAATATCATTTTCTTTTGGTAATGGTTCCATTGGAAAATCTGATTGCTCTACCAAATCGTTTATCATACCTTGCAATCCCATTTCACGACCATCATCTGGAGAGTAAATACGTGAAATACCATACTCCATTAATTCCTTGATCTCCGAAGGCAAAATCACACCACCACCACCACCAAAAATTTTAATATGCCCTACTCCCTTTTCCTTTAAAAGATCGAACATATACTTAAAATACTCATTATGGCCTCCTTGATAAGAGGTTACACAAATGGCATTTACATCTTCCTGAATGGCCGTATTGACAACCTCTTCAACACTTCTATCATGCCCTAAATGAATGACCTCCACCCCTGTGGCCTGAATAATTCTGCGCATAATATTAATGGAAGCATCATGGCCATCAAACAGCGAAGCTGCAGTTACCATTCGTATATTGTATTTTGGTTTATATGGAGCCTGTTGATTCATTCGTAAAGAATATTCATTTTTATTACTGCAATTTACGAAATATTCAAAAAAATTAACCGTTTACACAAAATTACCTAATATAGTTTTAGAAAATATTCTTTAATGAATTAAAAAAGGTAGATCGTTTTTGTGATTTTTTTGTCATATGAAGAAAGGTTAAAACCAAGCATCCACACCTGAGAATACTCCATAAATAAAAATACATATATTTGTTAAAGCCTATAAAACCCAAATTATCCATGATCCGCAAAACATTAACCTTTTTATTCATTTTAAACTTAACGGCTTGTGCCGAACTCCAACACGTAGTCAACCAGCTACCACAAGGCGGTTTGTCCCAAGCTGAAATTGCAGCAGGCTTAAGACAGGCCTTAGATTTTGGTATTGATAAACAGGTAAGCAAGCTTAGCCAAACAGATGGATTTTACAAAAACGAACTGGTTAAAATTTTACTACCCGAAGAACTGCATAAAGTAGATAAGGCACTTCGCGATATTGGTTTAAGCAAACTAGCTGATGAAGGTTTAAAAGTATTGAATCGTGCGGCAGAAGATGCAGTAAAAGAAGCTACCCCAATTTTTGTTGATGCCGTTAAGGGTATAACCTTTACTGATGCGAAAAACATTTTATTAGGCAACGATGATGCTGCTACGCAATACCTAAACTCTAAAACCCAAGCGACACTTTATGGTAAATTCCATCCCGTCATCAAAAAGTCGTTTAATAAAGTAGGTGCGGACCAAATTTGGAAAAACCTAATTAACAAATACAATACTATTCCGTTTACCGCAGACGTTAACCCTGATTTAACCGATTATGTTACTAATGAAGCTTTAAAAGGTGTATATACCATGATAGCTGTTGAAGAAAAGGAGATTAGAACCAAAATAACTTCTAGGACTACCAATTTGCTAAGAAAAGTTTTTGCTTTACAAGATTAGTGACAAAGAATAATACTAAATGTCATCCATCTTATAGATTTTGGCAAACTACACTTTAAAAACATTGTCAATAACTTTAACTATACTAAGAACTAAAAATATTTTTGCTTCATTATTTAATTTTAAAAATAAAAATGTATATTTAATAGCTTGTTAATCAATACTTAAATGAGCCATATTGAAAATATAAAATCCAATCAAGATAAACTCTATAAACAATATAGGGCACTAATAGAGCAAGCCTACAATTTTAGGCAAACTGATTCAGCCATTAGTGACATTTCGGAATACAAGGCTATAAAACTTCTTAATAAACTTAACAAGCTAAAATATCTAGCCAGGGAACAAACCAAATTAGCTCGATAATTATCAATAATTTAACGTTTTAATTACATCCAAAAAACATAAATATCCGTACTTTACATAAAAACACGTTATGAGCACGCATTTTTGTAGAGTTGGTAAAATTAAGCCCAACTTTAGTAAAGTAATAAGCTTAGAAGAATTGGAAAATTGCATTTCCAATTTTGTTGATGATTTAAGTAAATTAGATTACGATGGTAAGCACGAAATTTCTCCTATCTAGATGATAGAATGGACTGCATGTCTATTTGAATGTCTTTCGCTTTTTCCGCTGCTGCATTGGCAAAATCTTCTTTATTAGAGGCATAAATAATGCCTCGGGAAGAATTGATAAGAAGCCCAACATTTGCATTCATACCATACTTACAAACATCTTGCAGATTACCTCCTTGGGCTCCAACCCCAGGCACCAACAAAAAGCTGTTTGGGATAATTTCCCTAATATCTTCTAAAAACTCTGCTTTGGTAGCACCAATCACATACATTAAACTTTCAGCATTATACCATGTTTTAGACGTTTCCAGAACTTGCTTATAAAGTTCTTTATCACCAACGGTTTTCGTCTGAAAATCGAATGCACCTTGATTGGAGGTTAATGCCAAAAGAATAGTGTGCTTATCTTTAAAAGCTAAAAAAGGTTCCACCGAATCTTTTCCCATATAGGGTGCAACTGTGACACTATCGAAGGCCAAATCTTCAAAAAAGGCCTTGGCATACATACTACTGGTATTTCCTATATCACCACGCTTGGCATCGGCTATTGTAAAAATTTCAGGATACTTTTCATTCAGATAATTGATGGTTTTTTCTAAAGCCTTCCAGCCTTTTAATCCGTAAGCTTCATAAAATGCCGTATTGGGCTTATACGCCACACATAAATGGTGCGTAGCATCTATAATGGCTTTATTAAAGGCAAAAATGGGATCTTCTTCCTGTAAAAGGTGCTGTGGGATTTTATTTAAATCGACATCCAATCCTATACAAAGAAAGGATTGCTTTTTTTTGATTTCTGAAATAAGTTGGGCTGTGGTCATATTTTATTTTGCCAATAAAATAGCTATTTTAAATTGTCTCATCACCAGCTTTTAATTTCTCGGTATTTTCAGCCAGTTGCAATTCGTCAATAATCTTTTGAATATCACCATTTACAATATTTTGTAGATCGTAAAGCGTCAAACCTATTCTATGATCGGTTACACGCCCTTGGGGATAGTTGTAAGTCCTAATTTTAGCACTTCTATCTCCAGAACTTACCATACTACCTCGTTTAGCGGCATCTTCTTCCTGCTTTTTGGCCAACTCCATATCGTACAACCGCGAACGCAATACCCTAAACGCTTTTTCTTTATTCTTATGCTGCGACTTTTGGTCCTGACACTGCGCCACCAACCCTGTTGGGATATGTGTTAAGCGAACTGCAGAATAGGTGGTGTTTACCGATTGCCCCCCTGGTCCAGAGGAACAGAAATAATCAATCCGCACATCTTTTGGATCTATTTCCACATCAAACTCCTCCGCCTCTGGAAACACCATAACCGTAGCTGCACTGGTATGTACACGCCCCTGGGTTTCAGTCTGTGGTACACGCTGTACGCGATGCACACCAGCTTCAAATTTCAATGTTCCATAAACATCATCACCCGAAACTTCAAATTGTATTTCCTTAAATCCGCCATTAGTCCCTTCACTAAAGTCAACCGTGCTTACATTCCAACCCTTACCTTCACAGTACTTGGTATACATTCTAAACAAATCGCCTGCAAAAATACTGGCCTCGTCGCCACCTGTCCCTGCACGTAATTCTACTAGGGCATTTTTGGCATCTTCAGGGTCTTTAGGAATCAAAAGCAATTTAATCTCTTCTTCCAACTTTGGGATACCTGCTTTAGCCTCATCATACTGCATTTTAGCCATTTCCACCATTTCTGGGTCACTTCCATCTGAAATAATCTCTTCGGCTTCACTTAAATTATCGGTAAGCGCAATATATTGCTCACGCTTTTCCATAAGAATACGTAAGTCTTTATACTCTCTATTTAATTCAATATATCGCTTTTGATCGGAGATAATATCTGGTTGGATAATTAAATCACTAACTTCATCGAAACGTTGTTTTACTATTTGTAATTTCTCTAACATCTGCCTTTTTAATTGGTGACCAAAAATACGATAATTTATGAATTCTTAATATCTACAATCCCTTGATATCAATAAATGTTAAAATATTTATTTACACATGGGGCTATTTATAAGATGATACAGAAATTATTGTAATATTTATACTTTAAAAGGGTTTACATTTTGCTCCATTACTCTGAACATAGCTCTACTTCCCTTTAAAAAGTTAAAATTCTTTTGGTTAAAACAGAACAAATAACTTTGTGGATTGATACAGACCTGCCGGCTTTTTACTTCAGCTGTGCTCAGCATAAGTAAAACCTAGCAGGTCCAATACATTAGTTCTCCATAATTATCCACATTTTGAACACCCACAGTCTTTGCAGGTTAAACAACCTTCTTGATAGATTAGGTTTTCCGATTTGCAACTATCACATCGCTGACCTTTGGCCCTAGTACCATCTTCAACATAGCGTTTTAAGGCACGAACAACACCGTTTTTCCAAGTATTAATCGATGCATTATCCAATTGCAAACTGTTAATTAAATCCACAATCTTATCTATTGGCATGCCATGGCGTAAGGTACTGGATATCAATTTGGCATAATTCCAAAACTCAGGATTGAATTTATGTGACAGACCTTCAATAGTAGTTTTATAGCCTCTCGTGTTTTTATATTGAAAATCATAACGCGAGGTACCATCCTCGTTTCTATTTTTAATGATAAGCCCTGTATTCACCCAACGTGGAATTAAAATACCATCCTCATCATCTGCCAACCCGGTAAAGATTTCATAAGGCTTTTCATCAATCAGACCAATAAATGCAATCCATTTTTCCTTATTGTTTTGGAAACGCACCACATCGGCCTCCAAAATTTGCGGACGCTTTACAGGAAAAGCTGTTAGAATATTACTGTTTTCTTCATCTTTTTTCTCATCATTAGAAATCAACACACCCGAACGTGAACCATCCCGGTATACCGTAACCCCTTTACAACCAACTTCCCAAGCTTTTAAGTAAAGCTCACCAACCAATTCTTCAGTCACATCATTGGGTAGGTTTATGGTCACACTTATGGAATGGTCTACCCATTTTTGAATCGCCCCTTGCATACTTACTTTACTCAACCAATCCACATCGTTTGACGTAGCTTTATAATAAGGCGATTTTTCTATTAGTTTATTAATTTCGGCTTGTGAATAATTTTTGGCAGTATCTATACCATTAACTTCCATCCATTGTTTAAACCGGTGATGAAATACCACATATTCTTCCCAAGAATCCCCTACTTCGTCTACAAAGTCCACCCGCACATCCTTGTCATTAGGATTCACTTTTCTTCTTCGCTTATAAACTGGCATAAAAACAGGTTCAATGCCCGAAGTGGTTTGCGTCATTAAACTTGTGGTTCCTGTTGGTGCAATAGTCAACAGGGCTATATTACGGCGACCATACTCCAACATTTCGTAATATAACTTATCATCAGCTTCCCTTAGTCTTTGAATAAACGGATTGTTCTTTTCGCGCTCCGCATCAAAAATGCCAAAAGCACCCCGTTCCTTCGCCAAATGCACAGATCCACGATAAGCGGCAATAGCCAAAGTTTTATGGACTTTCAACGAAAATGAATTACCAGCCTCACTTCCATAACGAATACCTAAAGCAGCCAGCATATCACCTTCAGCAGTAATTCCTATTCCCGTACGCCTTCCTTCCTGTGCTTTGGTTCTAATGTTAAGCCATAGATTACGTTCAGTAGCTTTCACCTCATCAGATTCTGGGTCCTGATCGATTTTTTTCAAAATATTGTCAATCTTCTCAAGCTCCAAATCAATAATATCATCCATAATCCGCTGGGCATAAGCCACATGCTTTTTAAACAAATCGAAATTAAAAGCAGCTTTTTCCGTAAACGGATGTTCTATATAAGAAAACAAATTGATCGCTAACAACCTACAGGAATCATAAGGACATAAAGGTATTTCGCCACAAGGATTGGTAGATACTGTTTTATACCCTAAATCGGCATAACAATCGGGCACCGACTCGTTAATAATAGTATCCCAAAATAAAATACCCGGTTCTGCTGATTTCCATGCATTATGCACTATCTTTTTCCAAATATTTTTAGCACTAATCGTTTTAGATACCTTAGGATTATCACTAAATACAGGATACTTTTGCACATAATTTTCCCCATTCTTAACTGCCTTCATAAACCCATTGTCTATCCTAACAGAAACATTGGCTCCCGTAACCCTTCCTTGTTCTAATTTAGCATTGATAAAATCCTCTGAATCTGGATGGTTAATGGATACCGATAACATAAGTGCTCCTCGCCTACCATCTTGCGCTACCTCCCTGGTTGAATTGGAATACCGCTCCATGAATGGCACAACACCTGTAGATGTTAATGCCGAGTTTTTAACAGCCGATCCTTTTGGTCGAATATGAGATAAATCGTGCCCCACACCACCTCGACGTTTCATGAGTTGTACCTGCTCTTGATCTATTTTCATTACAGCTCCATAGGAATCCGATTCTCCCGAATTCCCTATAACAAAGCAATTTGAAAGCGATGCTATTTGATACGGATTCCCAATTCCTGCCATAGGACTACCTTGGGGAACAATATACTTGAAATCCTTAATAAGGTTATAAATTTCCTTTTCTGACAGTGGATTGGTATATTTTAATTCTATACGCGCAATTTCTTTAGCTATGCGGCGATGCATATCGTTGGGCGTAAGCTCATAAATATTACCTTCCGAATCCTTTAAAGCATATTTGTTGAGCCATACCCGTGCTGCTAAATCATCATTTTTAAAGTATTCTAGTGAGGCCTTAAATACCTCTTCTTGCGTGTAGGTTTTTGAAGATGTTTGGGCGAGTTCTGCTTTCATAAATTTGTCTGGGTTTTAGGTTTGCTAGCGTTATTCTATAAAGATATGAATAAACAAAATTTTTCAAACCCAAAACATGACAAATGTCATAAAGTTTACAGGAACACAAAGTCAATTAATTGTTTATCAGTTATTTAAAAATTTATTAACAATAAAAAGTTAACAAATTTTTAAAAGAAAATGTCAATTAAATTTTAGAAGTCCACAGCAAAGCCGACACCAAGAAACTGCTTCCATTGAAGTTTAGCTCCAGCCTCATCAAATTCCCCTTCAACCTCAGTAGATTCACGTGTTTTAGTATCATCATCATACCTAATATGGGAACCCAATGTAGCCCTTACAAAACTATTCACTTTAAAGTCGAAATCGATGCGCCAATCAACGTCTACGTTTCCAAAATTATTAATATAATCGGTATAAAGATTAACCTGATGCTTTAAGCCTATATTTTCTACAACCTGCATTTGATAGCTATTGGTGATTAAAATACCTGCTTCTCTCCTAAATCGCTCTCCTTTTCTTATCAATTCCCCAAATTCATCATAAATAGCTGGCTCTACACCAAAAGCACCTGCATTAGCTAAATCTTCATCCAATACAAAAGTGGCCTTTAGTGTCAAAGGTGAAAAATAAAATGACAAAGCATCTATATTTTTTCCATATTCCATACCACCACCAAAAAACATATATCCAGGCGCCATAAACCTAGAAATTGGAACATCAGTATTAGGATATTTATATCCATTTGAAAACTGTGTCCTAAAATTTAGCCTTAAGGAGTAAAACCAATTTGAAATGATATCGGGTTTATAACCCAAATTAGAATTGATCTCAAATAAATCATCTGTCTTTCTTATTTGTTGTCCTTGTTGGCTATTTAAACCATAACGAGAGGTTAGGTTGTTATTCCAAAAATAATATTTATCCCTATAGTTAGCTTCAGTATAAAAACCCACCAAAGCAGAAACCGAGTTACTACCTCCAGCATTCCAATTCACAAAGGCGACCTCACTTAAATCGATAGAGAATTTGCTTTTTTGTAACCATTCTGGACGTTCCTCTTTTGGCGTAATCGTTTTAATAAACAAAGAATCTGGTTGGGCACTTAAATATTGAAATACCAAACAAACAACTACAAAAAGAATGTTTTTCATAAAAGACTGGTTAGAGATTTTTTAAAACGTTTAGAATTTTATCAAAAACTATTCCATTATAAACCAGCATGATAAATTTCTAGTAATTAAACTCACCAAACTCACTTTTTATTGTAAGTTTTTTAGTTTTTGAAGCCTCGACCCGACCAATAATTTTAGCATCTACATTAAAGGACTTTGATATGGCTATAATTTCATCGGCTATGGTTGGGCTAACATACAGTTCCATTCTGTGCCCGCAATTAAATACTTGGTACATTTCTTTCCAATCGGTCTTGCTTTGCTCCTGAATTAACCTAAACAATGGTGGAACTGGAAACAAATTATCCTTTATTATATGGTGCTCATCAACAAAATGAAGAATTTTAGTCTGTGCACCCCCTGAACAATGCACCATACCATGTATGGTTTCACTATTATAATTTGATAAAATCGATTTTATGATTGGTGCGTAGGTTCTTGTAGGCGACAAAACCAACCTTCCTGCATCAATTGGAGAATCCTCAACGGCATCTGTTAATTTAATACCACCAGAATAAACTAATCCTTCAGGAACCGAAGCATCAAAACTTTCTGGATATTTTTCTGCCAAATACTTATGGAACACATCATGTCTTGCCGAGGTCAAACCATTACTGCCCATACCCCCGTTATACATTTTCTCGTAAGATGCCTGTCCAAAACTTTCTAAACCTATAATAACATCGCCTACTTGTATATTGGCATTATCTATAACATCACTACGTTTCATTCTTGCAGTTACTGTGGAATCAACTATAATCGTGCGCACCAAATCGCCTACGTCGGCCGTTTCCCCTCCTGTTGAGTGGATGGTTACACCAAATTCTTTTAATTCAGTAATAAGTTCCTCAGTACCATTTATAATTGCTGAAATAACTTCGCCTGGAATTAAATTTTTATTGCGCCCAATGGTTGATGACAACATGATATTATCTGTAGCCCCTACACACAACAAATCATCAATATTCATTATTAATGCATCTTGCGCAATACCTTTCCAAACCGAAATATCCCCTGTCTCCTTCCAATACAAATAAGCCAAGGAAGACTTGGTTCCTGCCCCATCAGCATGCATGATTAAACAATAATCGTCATCATTGGTTAAATAGTCTGGAACAATTTTACAAAATGCTTTTGGAAACAGGCCTTTATCAATATTTTTAATAGCATTATGTACATCTTCTTTTGATGCCGAAACCCCTCTTTGGGCATAACGTTTGGAAACTTCTTGACTCATTGTTTTGGTTTGAGGTGCAAAAGTACATGAATTTTTTTATTTGGAATTTCAAAAAACCAAATGAAAAACATACAGACTCACCAAGCGGCTAATAAACAATGTCGAATTATGAATATTAAAGTAAAACTAGATTTTGTAATTTATTTGGCACAAAATCTAGTTTCCATAATAGAAATTCTTTTTTTGAATTAAAAAATCCCGCCTTTAAAGCGAGATTTTTATTGCAACTATTATCTTGTAAACAACAATTCCCTGTATTTGGTTAATGGCCAGAGCTCGTCGTCGACCAACAATTCCAATTTATCGCAATGGTAGCGTATCTGATCAAATAAAGATCTAACATTAAAACAATAACTATGTGCCTTATCCTCTATATCTTGCATAGCATTTGCCTTTTTACGCTCCTCTATCATTTTGGTGACATTGGCATTTATTCCTTCTATATGTCCTGAAATTTCTTCAATTAAGTTTAATTGTTCCTTGGAAACTTCATTGAATTTTTTATCAAAAATCTCTTTAAGACCCTTAACATTCTCAATCAATACATTTTGATATTTAACAGCGGTAGGCACTACATGGTTTCTGGCAATATCACCAAGCACCCTACTTTCAATTTGAATATGCATTATATAAGCTTCGACCTCAATTTCATAACGCGCCTTAGTTTCTATAGCACTCATAACGTTCATTTCCTCAAACAAGGCTATGGTTTCTTTTGTTATTTTAGACTTTAAGGCTTCAGGTGTTGTTTTATTATTGCTCAACCCTCTCTTCTCAGCTTCTTTTTCCCAAGACTGGTCATAACCATTACCTTCAAACAGTATACGTTTAGAAGATTTAATATACTCACGTAGCACATTAAAAACAGCTTCATCCTTTTTCAGACCTTTATTATCGATAAGCTTATCCACTTCTACTTTAAAATCCTTTAGCTGCTTTGCTACAATGGTGTTTAAAACCGTCATAGGGTTGCCACAATTGGCTGTAGATCCTACAGCCCTAAACTCAAATTTATTACCAGTAAACGCAAAAGGAGAAGTCCTGTTTCTGTCTGTATTATCTAATAGTACATCAGGTATTTTACCAACGACATTCAATTTAAGTTCTGTTTTTTCTTCTGGAGATAATTTTCCTTTGGTTACACCTTCCAATTCCTCCAAGACCTTAGTTAATTGCTCTCCAATAAATACCGACATGATAGCAGGAGGCGCTTCATTAGCCCCTAACCTATGGTCATTACTTGCTGAAGCTATAGCAGCTCTTAATAGAGCTTCGTGCTCATTAACTGCCTTTATAGTATTTACAAAAAAGGTTAAAAATTGGAGGTTACTCATTGGTGTTTTTCCAGGTGCTAACAAATTGACTCCTGTATCCGTAGATAGTGACCAGTTGTTATGTTTTCCAGAACCATTTATACCCGCAAATGGTTTTTCATGCATAAGTACTTTAAAATTATGCTTAGAAGCCACCCTTCCCATGATGTCCATTAAAAGCGAGTTATGATCTACCGCTAAATTAGCCTCTTCGAAAATGGGTGCCAACTCAAACTGATTTGGAGCAACTTCATTATGCCTGGTTTTAACAGGTATCCCCAAAAGCATACATTCTGTTTCCAGTTCCCGCATAAAACTTAATGCCCTAGTTGGAATAGATCCAAAATAATGATCATCTAACTGCTGTCCTTTTGCAGAGGAATGTCCTAAAAGTGTTCTGCCAGTCAATGTAATATCCGGTCTACTTAAAGCCAATGCTTTATCCACCAAAAAATATTCCTGCTCCCAACCCAGTGACGATGATACTTTCCGAACGTTTTTATCAAAATACTTGCAAACATCGGTAGCCGCAGCGTCAACCGCCTGTAATGCCCTTAGCAAAGGTGTTTTATAATCTAATGCTTCGCCTGTATAAGCCACAAATATGGTAGGGATACAAAGCGTAGTTCCATAAATAAATGCTGGTGATGTAGGATCCCAAGCAGTATATCCTCGAGCTTCAAATGTATTCCGTATACCTCCACTTGGAAAACTTGACGCATCCGGCTCTTGTTGCACGAGTTGTGAGCCACCAAACTTTTCAATGGATGCACCAGAGCTTGTGGTTTCAAAAAAGGCATCATGCTTTTCGGCTGTAGCTCCAGTTAAGGGCTGAAACCAATGCGTATAGTGTGTCACTCCTTTAGACAGGGCCCAGTCTTTCATAGATGAAGCTACTTGATCGGCTATGGTCCTATCAATTTTTTTTCCATGCCAAATAGCGTTCATTACCCCATCAAATGCATCTTTGGTAAGGTGCTGTCGCATGGCCTGTTCGTTAAATACGTTTTTTCCAAATAAATTGGAACGTCTATCGTTTTCCCACACCTCTTTTGGACTGTGCGTCAAGGATTCTTTTACGGCATGAAATCTTAAGGTTGACATATTTTAAATGTTTGATTTGTTAAGAATTACAAAAATAAATATAGTGCTTCAATTTCAGATCGAATCGCAAAAAATATTGTTAACAATTTTTCAGTATAACGAGGTAAAAATTATTATTTTTCAAAATACTCCCCAAAAAAATAGGGTGTAGACAAAAATAATACTCCTGTTAATTAAATTACCCCCTATAAAACACCATACATCTTATAAAATACTATATTTGCTCAATTATTATTTAGTACTGTATTTATAAACTATTCATTATGGCAAAATCAAAATTAGAGTATATATGGCTTGACGGTCATGAACCAACTCAAAACATGAGAAGTAAAACCAAGATTGAGAACGATTTTAGTGGAAGGCTAGAAGATTGTCCGATCTGGTCTTTTGATGGAAGTTCAACAGAACAAGCTGAAGGTGGTTCTTCAGATTGTTTATTAAAACCTGTTGCTATTTATCCAGATCCAACAAGAAAAAATGGATACTTAGTTATGTCTGAAGTTTTAAATTCTGATGGCACACCCCATGCTTCCAATGCAAGGGCAAAAATTGATGATGATGATGATGATTTTTGGTTTGGTTTTGAGCAAGAATATTTCTTAATGGATACTAAAACAGATTTACCTTTAGGGTTTCCGCGTGGTGGATTTCCTGGTCCTCAAGGAAAATACTACTGCTCTGTTGGTGGTCGTTACACGTGGGGTAGGGATTTAGTTGAAGAACATGCCGATTTGTGTATTGAAGCTGGAATAAACTTTGAAGGTATTAACCAAGAGGTAGCTCCTGGTCAATGGGAATTTCAAATATTTGCAAAAGGAGCTAAAAAAGCTGGTGATCAAATATGGGTTGCCCGCTATTTATTAGACAGATTAACTGAAAAATACAACTATTATATTGAATACCATCCAAAACCTGTTAAAGGTGATTGGAATGGTTCGGGTATGCATGCCAACTTCTCCAATACTACATTAAGAACCTGTGGTTCTAAAGAAGTATATGAAAAAATATGCGAAGCTTTTAGACCTGTAGCAGATGATCATATAGCTGTTTATGGAGCCTATAATGATGAGCGTTTAACTGGTTTACATGAAACAGCTCATGTTTCTGATTTTTCATATGGTATATCAGATCGTGGTGCTTCAATTAGGATACCAATTATTACTGTTGAAAGAGGTTGGAAAGGTTGGTTAGAAGATAGAAGACCAGCATCTAACGGCGACCCTTATAAAATAGCAGGTAGAATTATAGAAACCATTAAATCTGCCGAAGTATAATAATACTTTAAGTTTGTTCATAAAAAAAGCGTTTGTATTAATTGTACAAACGCTTTTCTTTTACACTTATTTCTTTAAATCTTACCCGAAGCAAAGACTAATAAAATAAAAACACTATAAGCCAAAACTAACAGAAACCCTTTAACCCTGGTAATTTCAAACCGTTTCTTTATAAATACCATAGGCAGCAATACAACTGCAAAAGCTAGCATCCAAACTATATCATTTGATAAAATTTTAGGCTCTGTGACCGGTATGGGCTTTACTAATGCGGTTAAGCCCAATACAGAACCTATATTAAATATGTTTGAACCAATTAAGTTCCCTAAAGAAATTGCTTTTTCCTTTTTTGCCGCTGCAATAACTGAAGCAGCCAATTCTGGAACACTGGTTCCCACAGCTATTAAGGATACCCCTATAACAGCTTCACTTACACCTATAGACAATGCTATTTCCCTTGCTCCATATACCAGCCATTCGCTTCCATAATACAAAGCCGTTGCTCCAATAAGTAGCCAAATGAGAATCTTAAAGTTAGAAACGATCGCTAAAGTAGCATCAATGTCTTCTAAATCCTTATCGTTTTTCACTCCTTTTATCAAGTACACTAAAAATAAAATAAGCCCTATAAACAAAACGCCTCCTTCTAAAGCTGTAAGCATGTCATCATTGCCCAAGAAATAATAAACTCCTAACGAAAAAACCATCATAGCTGGCCAATTAACTTTATAAAATGATTTATCAACCACAATAGTCCCTACCATAGCCGTAATACCTAGCACCAAACCAATATTTGCGATATTAGACCCTATTACATTGTTAATGGCTATAGCTGGCGATCCTTTTAATGCAGCTTGCAAACTAACCAATAGCTCTGGTGCTGAAGTAGCAAATGACACCACTGTCATACCAATAACCATCTTGGAAATATTAAATTTAAAAGACAGTGCTACCGAAGAACGCACCAAATACTCCCCTCCAATTACTAACATCACAAAACCCAAAACAACCCAAAGTAAACTCATTCATTTATTTTTTTGCGAAGATAATTGAAAGTTATAAGCTAGAAGATAGAAGCCTAAAGTTTTTGTTATTATGCAATGAATAGTCTTAGCCAAAAAAAAACATGCTGATAACTATTACGATATTTCACAATTTTTAACATTCAATTATAAAATTTGGTTAAAGTTTATAACACTATTTAATTACACTTTAAATTTGATATAAATAAAATAAATCATTGAGCATCATGAAAATCCCATCTGTTTTTAAAATTGGACTTAGGTTTTTATTTATCCTTTTAATATGTCAAACACCTTTAAATACCCATGCCAATATCATTAGTCATGAATCCTTCCAAACCAATGACGTTATTATTACTATCGACAACAAAACCAGTGACAATGATCTAGAGGATATTGAAGCCATGCTGAAAGAGCATGATATTAAAGTTACTTTTTCAAAAATAAACAGAAACATAAATGCCGAACTAATAGGAATTAAAATCACCCTGAAAGATAGTAACGGCTCACAAACCATCAGCGAATTTTCAGGCAACCAACCCATTTCTAAATTAACATTTGGTATTAAAGACGGGGTACTTTTTATTAACCAAGGTGACAAACCTAATAATACCATGTCTGCTTTTAACTTTCCAAATATTGTTATGGGGTTTCCCAGTGACTCCATTTTTGGTCAAAATTTAAGATCCTTCAACTTTCAGGATTTTTTTGGAAACAGTAACGATAGTCTATTTTTAAAAGAATATACAGATACACAAAAATTAATTGAACAAATGCGACAAAGATTAGGTCAAGATCTTTCCAAGCAATCTGCTAAATACAAATTTATTGATAAACCAAATATAGACAAACTCATTATAATCGATG
Organism: Aestuariivivens sp. NBU2969; assembly: GCF_019931125.1. Lineage (NCBI taxonomy): Bacteria > Pseudomonadati > Bacteroidota > Flavobacteriia > Flavobacteriales > Flavobacteriaceae > Aestuariivivens > Aestuariivivens sp. NBU2969. Next base: position 52,521 of record NZ_JAIOUU010000013.1, on the reverse strand, counting down.
GCAAGGAAAGTGATTTTGAAACCCTCAACAACTTGGCTGAGTTAGATAAGCTTGCCGATGTAGAAACTCTAGGCCCAAAAATAGCCATGAGCATTTATGGAGATAAAGCCAAAGACGGTGCCATAATAGCTGTAACAAAAAAATAATCTGATTATATTACTTATTATCAAATGCATTAACCATATCCCAATCTTCTGGAGTTCCCGAAATGGTATACTCTGCAGATTTGGTGACAAAATATTTGGCAACCATATCTTTTGGGTTTTTACCCAGCACCTTATCAAAAGCAGCTGAGGCTTTAGGAAATTCTTTATTGAAGAAATATTTTAGCCCTTTTTCAAAATCCTTTAAGGTTTTTATTTTTAGCTCAACAATAATATCTTCATCTCCGTTAAAACACTCATAAACACCAATAGCTTCATTTTTTCCTTTTACCTTTATCTTTCCTAAATACCTAAAGTTAAAATCATCCTTTTTTTCAATAGATGCCATACTACTTTCACTTAACACAATATTAGCACCGTAATATTTAGTCGTGCCTTCCATGCGGGATGCCGTATTAACCGTGTCGGCAATAATGGCAGTATCGTTTCTATACACATCTCCTATTATACCCATAACCAATGCCCCTGTATGCATTCCCATACCTACCGAAATAGGTTTAAAACCTTCTTTTACACGTCTTATATTGTATTCTAAAACTGTTTTTTGCATAGCAATGGAGGCTTTTAAAGCATGCTCTGCATTTTCAGGAAAAAGCGCCATAATACCATCTCCTAAATACTGATTAACAAACCCTTTATTTTCTTGTATTAATGGCCCCATACGCCCAACATAGGCATTTACAAATTTAAAATTTTGTTGTGGTGTCATCGATTCTGCCAAACCAGTATAATCCCGCACATCCGTAAACAATACGGTAACCTTTTTTTGGATATGGTCCCCTAAAACCACTTCGGTTATGGCTTCCCTTCCTACGGATTTCAAAAACTCTGTTGGCACAAATCTACTTGTTGCCTTATGGATACCATATAAATTAAGATGGGTTTTAATTCTACTTAACAATTCGTCTTTAGAAAATGGTTTGGTTAAATAATCGTTAGCGCCAACATTAAAACCAGCAACTAAATCGCTAACCCTATTTTTGGCGGTAAGCAACACAATAGGTAATTCACTGCTAGAATAGGTTTTCCTAATTGTTTCACAAACATCATAACCAGACATATTGGGCATCATGATATCCAATAGTATTAAATCAAAACTATTTCCTTTGGCCAAAAGCTCCAAGGCGTCCCTGCCACTACCAACCTCAACAACGTTATACCCCGCAACCGTTAAATGGTTTTCTAAAACCCGACGATTAATAGGTTCATCATCAATAATCAATATTCTTAAATTGGAAGTCTTAAAATCTGATAAGGCAACTTCTTCATTGATGACATCCATCTTGTCTTCTGCAATATTCTGAACATTATCATCTAGATTCTGAATTGACAATTCAGTTCTACTTGCATTGCTTAAAGGCAAGGTAAAAGTGAATGTAGAGCCTTCGCCAACCTTTGATTCAACATTTATTTTGCCTCCATGAAGTTCAACCAATTGCTTAGTGACAGCAAGCCCTAATCCTGTTCCTCCATAAACTCTATCATTAGAACCATTGGCCTGTTCAAAAGATTTAAAAATAAAATCGAACTTATCTCTAGGAATACCTACACCTGTATCTTTAATGGACACTTCCAAAAAACCTACTTTTTCTTTTGCTTGAATCTCTACTGTCCCTTCTTGTGTAAATTTAATGGCATTGCCAACCAAATTATACAGTATTTGTTGAAGTCTGTTTTCATCTGCTTCTACTAAAGAAACATCTTTAGATACTGCATTAATAAGCTTTAAATCCTTCCCTTTAGCCAAAGCAGTAGAGACTTTTAACACTAAATCGACAACAGAAAAAATATCGACAGGCTGAATAGCAAGCGACAAGTCCTTGTTTTTTAATTTGGAGAAATCGAGAATATCATTAACCAAATTGGATAATCGTTTTCCACTGTTTACAATCATGTCAAGATTATCAATAGCCTTTCTGGACATCTTCCCGGCAACACCATCTTTTAAAGATTCCGATAATCCTATAATTCCGTTTAATGGCGTTCTTAATTCATGTGATGTATTTGCTAAAAACTGATCTTTAAGCTTATCAACTTGCTTTAACTTACTAATTACCTCACGCTCTTGTTTTAATTTTATACTTTTTTGTCTTGAACGCCAATAAATACCCCCAACAACTAACAGCCCAATAGTGGTAAAAATAACAAGGTTTACCTTGTTTCTCTGTTTGCTTATATCTTCTGTATAACGTAATTCCTGCTCTGCTTTTTCTTTGTTAAACGCAATACTATCTGCCAACTGTTGTTTTTCAAATTGGTATTGCATTTCTTGACGTGTAATCTCTTGAGTTTTTTCGCTATTAAACAATGAATCTTTTGCTTGTATGGATTGTTTATAATATTGCAAAGATCTATTATAATCACCAAGGTTTTCCCACACTTTACTTAAACATTCACAAGATTCCTTAATTGCAACAAGTACACTCATTCGTGTTGCTAGTTCCAAACTTTTTTCGCAATCTAGTTTGGCCAAGCGGTATTTATTAGTATTAAGATATACACCACCACCCCTAAACAAATATGCAGATATAAGACCTTCATTATCGTTGATTTGCTTTTTAATCTTAATCCCTTTATTTAAATATGTTAAAGCTTCATCATATTTGCCCTGCCTATTATAAAGCTCTCCAATATTATTATAAGCTCGAGTCAATCCTCTTTTGTCACCTACTTCTTCTGCTAGTTCGGCCGACTTCATTAAATTATTTAATGCCAAATCAAATTGATCTAAATTGGTATATACTAATGCAACATTATTATAAGCATGAACCAAGGTACGCTTATTACCTATTTCTTTTTTTAGATCTAAGCTATATGTGAGATATTCCAATGCTTTTTCATGATTTTTTTGACGCGTGAAGACATTACCCAAATTATTGGTTAATCGGGCTAAATTTTCTTTATCCTCAATGTCTTCTGAAATCTTTAAGCCCTCTAACAAATAATCCAATGCCCTCGTAAAATTTCCAAGCTCGTAATAAACCGTTCCAATATTATTTAGTGTGGTTGCCATAGCTTTTCTGTCCAACAGTTGAGTATGCAACTCATGGCTCTTTACAAAATAGTTCAAGGCCTCTTGGAAATCACCTTGTACAGCATAAGTGTTGCCAATAAATCTTTGCGCCGTGGCCTCCCATTTTTTATTGGATTTTTCCTTTGAAAACTCAAGAATTTTAGCTCCAAAAACTTTTGCAGAATCTAAATCTTGTCTAAAATATAGCATAAAAGCATCTAATCCCGCTTCGTAACGTAAAGAATCAATAGTTTTTGAATTTTCAAATATGGCTTTTAGGCTATCTAATTTTGATGTTTGGCTAAAGGAACTATTAAAAAAGTAAATACAGATAAGTATACAAAGACTATATTTCATTGTACAAAACAAAATCGTTTGGTTATGATAAATGTATAAAGTTAAGTGTAAATACTTAAATTATAAAGTACCAAAGCAAAAAAGGACCCTCTAAAAGATATATCGAAAGACAATTAATTATGTTTATTAGGAATATTATTATTTACCAGAGCAAGGCAACACTAAAAAGGGTATATCTATTTTAAAAGCTAAAGTTTCCAAACCATCATTATTAAACAATCGCTTTAAAAAAGAATGTTTTTTATTTTTTATCGCTAACATTTTTATTTTGTTGGCATGGATATATGTGTAAATTTCACTGAACATATCTTTTTTAGTAGTATCAATATAATCATGCTTGGGCCGTTTAAAATATGTGTTAAAAAAACTGTGATTATCAAAAGCAACATAGGCTAAATGATTTTGATCTGCTATGTGTAGAATATCCAATTCAGCATCATATAATTCCACCCACTCCTTTAATAAAGCCATATCTTCAATTGCAAATGGTTCCAAATTGGTAGTTGCAAAAACAATTTTTGACAAACCTGAAAATCTATAACCATCTGGAATAACCAATACAGGAGCTAAACAACGTTGTATAACATGAATTGTGTTACTTCCAAAAATCACTTTCTCTAAACCAGAAGCTCCTTTAGTGCCCATTAACACCAAATCTATATTGCGATTTACACTTACTTGATTGATGGCATCGGTAAAATTATCATAATCTACTATGGAGTGAAATGTATGTTTATCATTGGCGTAGGTCTTTTTAACATCTAAAATAATATTGCTTATAGATTTTTTTGCTGCCCCAACAATAGTATTATAAATTGTGGCTGAAGAGGCAACAACCATCATATCATCAGAAATAAAAGAAGAAGCCTTCTGTACATTCATAAAATAAAAATCACATGCTTGATCTTTAAAAAATCGCATAGCAAAGTGTATGGCGTTCAATGAGTTTTTCGAAAAATCAGTTGGCAAAAGTATAGATTTCATTGTACCGAAGTATTTTTCATAAATATAGTAATGCTAAACTTTTAAAAACATGACAATTATCAGTCTGTTTACCTATTTATTTAAATGATTAAAAATTAGTTTAGAATTTTAAAGCATTGTATTTTCGGCACAATAAATGTGATATTATAAAATATTAACAAAAAAAACAAGTCCACAGAATGCGTTTTACCTTTATTCTTCTTGCCTTATTTTCATTGACCTTAAATGCTCAAAATACAGCCATTGGCACTAACGAAAAGCTTGTTTATACAGCCTCCTATAACATGTCAGGCATTTTAACAGATATCGCACAGGTAACCATGGAAACCAGTCCGGTAAAAACCTCAAAAGCCACATTATTAAGGCTAAAATGTACCGCTGCAACTTACAGTAAATGGGATAATTTTTTTAGAATAAGGGATCTCTATGAAAGCTATGTAAATCCAAAAACACTCACACCATATTTATATAATAGGGATATTAATGAAGGTAGTTATTATAAGTCCATGAAATACACCTTCAGTCATAAGACAAAAACAGTAAAATCGATACAGACCAAAAGAAACAATAACATAGAAAACAAAACCATTTCCATTGGTAATAGTACAAAAGATATAGTCTCTACACTCTATAGCATTAGGTCATTTAATTTTGAAAACATGAGTAAAGGAGATCGCCAATCTTTAACTATTATTTTCGACCGTAAAGAAACCAAGGCACAGGTCACTTATTTAGGCAAGGAAACTATTAACACTGCCATAGGAAAAAAAGAATGTTATAAATTGGCCATTGGATCCAACGAAGCCATATTACAAGGTAACAATAGTAATTTGCTTTGGTTAACTGCAGATGTAAACAAAATAATTGTATACGGCAAGTTTAAAATACCTGTGGGGAATGGCGAACTTAAAATAAAATCAGTTTCAGGTTTAATAAATTAAACGTAGTCATATGAAAAAAACCTTCATTGTTTTAGCTCTTGTCTCGTCAATTCTTGCCACCATATTTGCAGTATTGCCAATTTCTAACTTAGCCATAATCCCTGCCCTTGCAGCTTTAATATTTGGTTTGGCGGCATTCTATTTATCAAAAAAAACAGGTAATGTAAAAAAAATTATTCAGTTTATTTTTTTACTTACAATTGTTGCGCTTTCCCTAACCATTTACAAAGCGGTTTTCACAACAACAGAAGTGACTGACACCAAAACTTTGGACACTAAAGAAACAGAATTAAAAGAAGAAGCCATTGAAGAATTGGAAAACATTGACATAGATATCGAAGAATTTGAAGATATTGACATAGCACAATAAGTGATTCACTCTTTATTGTATATATTTGTTATATCAAAAAAATATGAAATTAGCATATTGCATTTTTTTTGCCCAGAGAAAATTTTAATTATATATTACTTGGGATAAAACCTATCAAATATGCACACATGAAGACACTTTTTATCCTTTCTCTTTTTTCCCTTTTGGGTACTTGTGCAACCGAAAAATATAGCATAAAAATCAAAAATCTTCAAAACAGCATTACATTGGTAGACAGCATGAAGGTTATAAAATATGCCAACACCATCACTTCAAAAGAGTTAAAAACCCACCTTTATACTTTTGCCTCCAATAAGTTTGAAGGTCGTGAAGTAGGAACTAAAGGACAAAAATTAGCTGCAAGATTCTTAAAGGATTATTATATAAGCAAAGGAATTCCTTCGCCATTTGGCAACAACAATTACTATCAATCCATTCCTGGATCCTATTTTTTAAAAGAAGGTATTAATGCTTCCGAAAATGTATTGGCTTATATTGAAGGGAATGAAAAACCTAATGAACAAATTATTATTTCTGCTCATTTAGATCATCTTGGTGTTGATGAAAGAGGAAATATTAATTATGGTGCAGATGATGATGGTTCGGGTACTGTTGCTATTATGGAAATTGCAGATGCTTTCCTTAAAGCAAAACAAGAAGGCAATGGTCCCAAAAGAAGCATCCTATTTCTTCATCTTACTGCAGAAGAGATAGGCAAACAAGGTTCTGAATACTACACAAGCAATCCGGTATTTCCTCTTGAAAATACCATTGCAAATCTTAATATTGATATGATTGGTCGTGTGGATGATATTCACAAAGATGATAGCAACTATATTTATTTAATTGGTGCCGATAGGCTAAGTAAAGAACTGCATTACACTTCCGAAAAAGTAAACGATGCCTACTTCAATATTAATTTAGATTATAGATATAATAGCGAAAAAGATAGAAACAATTACTATACAAGATCCGACCATTATAATTTTGCTAAGCATGGTGTTCCTGTAATTTTTTATTTTAATGGTGAACACGATGATTACCACAAACACACAGATACACCCGATAAAATAGATTATAATCTATTAAGAAAACGTGCCCAACTTATATTCGCCACTACATGGCAATTGGCAAACCAGCCTCACAGATTGACTACTGATGAAAAACATGAGTTGTTAAAATAGACATAAGTCTAATATTTATTAGCTTATATTTTTGTATTATAGCACACATTATCGTCCAATTGGAGTTAAAATTATTTGTCTTGATTTAATAAAAAAGAATGAAAAACATAGTCTTATTTATATGCTACACTTTTTTAACGGTTTCTTGTAGCTCTTCGCAAGGAAAAAAATGGTCCCACACAGATAAAGAAGTGGTAACCAAATTTTCAAAGACCATAACAAGTTCTGAATTAAAAGAGATGCTTTACACCTACGCATCTGATGATTTCGAGGGTAGAAATACTGGGGAATTAGGACAAAAAAAAGCGGTAAACTTTATTAAGGACCATTATGTTGACAATGGCATTTTATCACCAATAGCAATAGACGACTATTTTCAAGAGATACCGTCGTCTTACTTTAACAACCAAGTAAAAGATTCAGAAAACGTGTTGGCTTACATCAAGGGATCTGAAAAACCAGATGAAGTCATCATCATATCGGCTCATTTAGACCACATAGGCATATCTAAAAGTGGTGAGATAAACAATGGGGCAGATGATGATGGTTCGGGAACAGTGGCTATTTTAGAAATTGCCGAAGCTTTTCAAACAGCCGTTAAATCTGGTTATTCACCCAAGCGATCCATATTATTTTTACATGTTACCGGAGAAGAGATTGGCTTATTTGGTTCACGTTATTATGCCGATGTCGACCCTATTTTCCCTTTGGAAAACACCGTTGCCAATTTAAATATTGACATGATTGGACGTGTTGACCCTAAGCATGAAGGCAAAGGTAATTACCTTTATTTGATTGGTTCGGATAAGTTAAGTAAAGAACTCCATGATCTATCCGAATTGGTAAACAAAACTTTCTTCAATATTGAATTCGATTACACCTATAATGATGATAACGACCCAAATCGTTTCTATTATCGTTCAGATCACTATAATTTTGCCAAAAATAACATTCCCGTAATTTTTTATTTCAACGGTACCCATGCTGATTATCATAAACCCAGTGATACGCCCGATAAAATTAATTATGAATTTTTAGAAACCCGTGCCCGTTTAATTTTCCATACCGCTTGGGAATTGGCCAATAGAACAAGTCGAGTAAAATTGAATTAAAAGTTACTTCTAAAGAAAACATATAATAAAGCCTTTTGTTTGACAAAATCTTGTCTTTTGGATGATAGCTAAGTTTAATTTCAACTCCATTTGATACTATTATCAAACTCAAAATATCCTACAAAAAAAGTCCCTTGATAATACCAAGAGACTTTGTTAAGGGTGGAAGATCGGTCTCGAACCGACGACCTCCTGAACCACAATCAGGCGCTCTAACCAACTGAGCTACAACCACCATGTAAATCGCATTATAAATGCGAGTGCAAATGTAATTTATTTCGGTTTGTCTACAAAAACTTTTTTCAAAATTTTAAAAGCTATTTTAAATTAAATAAGCTGTCTACAGCTACATAGCGCTCCACATTAAACCCTTCAGCATATTCAACTCCAATTAAACGCCCCATATCTCTGGCCCTGTATTTCACACTATCGGTAAAATTTTTGCTCGAAATTGGTGTTTCAGGTTCAATACTATTTTCATTATAAAATTGTGTTTTATACGCTAAAACCGCTTCCATCTTTTTATCCATGAACCCTGTAACATCTACAACAAAATCAGGCACTAGGTTTTTCCATTGAATGTAGTGATATACCTGTTTAGGACGCCAGGGGTCTTGCCAAACATCATCAACTTCATCTTTGGTATCAATCTTTAATAGACCGCTTAAAAAACAAGCATCACTAACTAATTTACTGGCTTTACCATGATCTATATGTCGATCATCAATAGCATTACACAACACTATTTCTGGCCTGTATTTGCGTATCATTTTAATTAATGCAATTTGGTGGTCCTTATCGTTAACGAAAAAGCCATCGGCAAATTCCATGTTAATACGAAAAGATACCCCGAGTACCCGAGAGGCATGTTCTGACTCCTCTTCCCTAGTCTTAACAGTTCCTCGCGTTCCTAATTCACCACGGGTTAAATCTATGATGCCCACCTTCTTGCCATGAGCAATTTCTTTAGCAATAGTAGCACTGCAACCCAGTTCTACATCATCTGGATGCGCACCTATAGCAAGTATATCAACTTTCATATATTTTTTGTTATATTTAAAGATACTTAATGCCAATTTAAGAAGAATTTTTATCAAAATTTTATTATGTCATTACAGATTTTAACTCGTTCCACTTTATATTTCCTAAATATATTCAGAAATCTTAAAGAAGTGATATTACTATTACGTTTTCGTATTTTTATTCAAAACAAAAAAACTCTAACCTTTAACAATACTTGAAAAATGTGGACTTACACAAAAGAATGACATTCATCATAATAATTAACAGGGTTAGAAAGTAATTTTATTGAATAAAACAAACAAACCATTTTTAGATATGATTTATTTAATGCTTACCATATTAGCTATTACCATAGGGCTTTTTGTTTGGGGCAAATTAACACCAGATATTGTAGCTCTCATATCTATGATAAGTTTGTACCTCACAGGCATATTAGATGTAACAGAAACCCTGAGTGGATTCAGCAATCCCACAGTTATTATGATTGCTGCACTATTTATTATAGGCGAAGGTATTGCGCAAACGGGTTGGACTGCCATGGCAGGGAAAAAGTTTGTGGATTGGGCGGGAAAAAGTGTACCGAAATTATTGGTAATTGTTACTTTGGGTGCCGGTGTCCTATCTGGCTTTGTAAGCAACACGGGAACCGTAGCCACATTAATGCCCTTAACCATATCTTCTGCTTGGAGTATTGGCACATTACCCTCAAAAATGTTAATGCCTGTTGCTTTTGGGTCCAATACAGGTGGATTATTGACCTTAACGGGAACACCTCCTAACATTATTGCCAGTAATGCTTTAGTAGATGCAGGTTTTAAAGGTTTTTCGTTTTTTGAATTTGGTTTAATTGGGTTACCGCTGTTAATTATCGCACTATTATACTTTAGATATATAGGCTACAAATTATTGCCTCAAAACAAAACCAACAACAAGCCTATTAATATTGAAACTACGCTGCACAAATGGATTGAAGCTTATAAAATAGACAACGACTATTATAGGCTGCGTATAAGAAGTCTATCGCCTCTTATTAATACCAAGTTAGAAGACTGGCACATTGAAAAAAACTATAATGTTTCTATAATCCGATTAAAAAGAAGACATCCCAATATTCTAAAGGGCATCCATAGTTATGAAGAATTCCCTAGTAACGATACAGAGCTTATGTACCATGACATTATAACCGTAAAAGGAGATACAGAAGCCATTAATACATTGATGATAAAATTCAGGCTAGGACTTTTACCTTTAGAACCTATTACAGATGAACTTAAAAATAACCTCATAAACCAAGAGGTAGGTATGACCGAGGTAATTGTTAATCCAAACTCAATCTTAGTTGGAAGACACTACAAATTAGGTGATTATTTTAATCGATATGGCATCCAACTATTAGCCGCTTCAAGGAATAACAAACCTTTGGAAGACAAAGAAATAACTGTTAAGGCTGGAGATGCTTTTTTATTAAGAGGTACCTGGGAAGATATTGAGAACCTTAAAAAACAACACGAAAATCTCGTAATTATAGGGAGTCCTGAAGGTATGGCCAAAAATGTTGATAAACTAAATCTTAAATCCTATATAGCAATTAGTGCTCTTTTATTGATGATTGTATTTATGGTGCTTAACGTTGTACCAGGTGCTATTGCTGCTTTAATATCTGCGGGTGTTATTTTGTTAACTGGCTGTGTACCTATTACTAAAGCCTATAAAGGCATCAGTTGGACCAGTGTAGTTATGATTGCTGCTATGATCCCTATGGGTATTGCTTTACAAAAAACAGGCACTGCCCAAGTAATAGCCAATGGCTTGGTAAACTATTTAGGAGCCATTCACCCAATAGTATTACTGGGTGGTGTTTTTATGTTAACCACAACTTTTAGCCAGGTTATTAATAATTCCGCAACAGCTGTGCTTATGGCTCCTATAGCCATATTAGCTGCAAGTTCCCTAAATTTATCACCAGAGCCATTTATGATTGCTGTTGCTATAAGTGCTTCAACGGCATTCCTCACTCCAATAGGTACTACAACAAACGCAATGGTCATGACTGCTGGAGGATATAAGTTTATGGATTATTTAAAAGTAGGAGCGCCTTTACTGTTCATTTTCTTAATGATAACACTAATACTAGTGCCATTAATATGGCCATTCTAAATAAAGAATTATTAATAAGAACCTTAAAATAAACACAAAATGAAAACTTCAGAAACCTTATTTAAAGACACAAGCTTAGAGCAATATGGTATAACGAATGTTAACGTTAACTGGAATTTAACACCTGAAGAACTTCAAAAAATAACTGTTGAAAAAGGCATGGGCAAAGAAACTGCAAACGGAACACTTGCCATTAATACCGGTAAATTTACAGGCCGTTCTCCTCAGGACCGGTTCCTTGTAAAAGATAATTATACAGCAGATAAAGTATGGTGGGGAAAAACTAACAAAGCCATATCTCCAGATAACTTTGATAAACTTCAAAATGAAATTATAGCATACCTTTCTGGAAAAGAAATTTATGCTAGGGATGGTTATGTGTGTGCCGAACCTGAATATAGGACCAATATTAGGACCATAACAGAATACCCCTGGTCCAATATGTTTGTTTACAATATGTTTTTAAGGCCTAGTGCTAAGGAACTTGAAAACTTTAAGGAAGATTGGCTTATTCTTTGTGCACCAGGGTATGAGTGTCCAGACCCAAAAGCTTATGGAATACGACAAGGTAATTTTTCCATTTTAAACTTCACAAAAAAAATAGCTCTAGTTGGTGGTTCGGCTTACACAGGTGAAATGAAAAAAGGTATTTTCTCTGCTTTAAACCTCATATTACCTACCGAAAAGAATGTGCTTCCTATGCACTGCTCGGCTAACGTAGGCAAAAAGGGGGATACTGCTATTTTTTTCGGGCTATCTGGAACAGGAAAAACGACTCTTTCAGCAGACCCTGATAGAAAATTGATTGGTGATGACGAACATGGTTGGACGGCAGACAATACCATTTTTAACTTTGAAGGTGGGTGTTATGCCAAGGTAATTGACCTAACTGAGGAGAAAGAACCAGATATTTTTAGAGCAGTAAAGCCAGGTGCATTGCTTGAAAATATTGTATTTAAGGATAATGGAGAGCCAGCTTATGAGGACAGCACCATAACGCAAAACACACGTGTAAGTTACCCAATATATCATATTGACAATATTCAGGAAACACTTTATGCTAACAACCCGAAAAACATATTTTTCTTAACCTGCGATGCCTTTGGTGTACTGCCGCCTGTTTCTAAATTAACTCCTGGTCAAGCCGCATACCACTTTATTTCTGGTTATACTGCTAAAGTTGCTGGAACTGAAGCTGGAATTACCGAACCTGTACCATCGTTCTCCGCTTGCTTTGGCGAACCTTTTATGCCATTACACCCAACCGTTTATGGTGAAATGTTAAGTAAGAAAATGCAAGAAGCGGGTGTAAATGTATGGCTGATTAACACTGGCTGGAGTGGTGGCCCTTATGGTGTTGGCTCACGTATTAAACTAAAATACACTAGAGCTATGATTACAGCAATACTTAACGGTGATTTAGATGGCGTGGATTATGAGCAAAACTTTATTTTTGGCTTGTTTATGCCTAAATATTGTCCCGGTGTACCTACCGAAATTTTAGACCCGATGAACACTTGGTTACAAAAAGGTCAATATATTGGTAAGGCTATACAACTGGCTCATTCATTCCACCTAAACTTTGAAAAATTTGCACAGCAAGCTACAGATCAAATTATTGAAGGTGGACCATTAATTGATGAACACCATCACTTACATGAACACTTTTAATAGGTTCTTATTACCCGAAAAAGGAGCTCGCTATAGAGCTCCTTTTTAAATTGTTAAAACTATTTTAGTTTTTAGAACAAAAAAAGCTTTCAATCCCATAAATTTGAAAACAGTGAAAAAAAACACAATATTACTAGGCGTTTTATTAACTGCATGTTATAGTTATGCACAAATTAATCCCGAAGATAAATGGGCTACATGGTACGGTTTGGGAGGAAATTATCGGATTTCTGAAAAATCAAGTATTGAAACGTTTACATATTTATGGCATTATGAGTTAAATGATAATTTTAATTTCTTGTTATTAAATTTTGGATACAACTATCATTTTAATCCAAAACTAACAGGAACAGTTTTTTGGGGATATGCTGATATTGATAGTGAAATGAATATGAGTTCTCCTCACAGTTCTGAAATACGTTTAGCCGAACAAGTTGCGTTTAAGCATAAATTATGCACAATACCCTTAGACCATAGGTTTAGAATTGAGCATCGTTTTCTTAGAAAACCTAACTCAAAACAAAACGTGGCTCGCCTTCGCTATCGCTTAGGCACAAAATTTAATTTGAACAAAATTTTATTTGTTCGTATTCACAATGAAATATTGCTTTCTCCTAAATTAAAAAACTCTTCTGAAAACAGATTTTATTCTGGACTGGGTTTTAACATTTCCAAATCCAATAACTTCCAATTGGGTTATATGAACAGAAATACCCCAAACAAGGACAACTTACACCGAATTCAAATGGCTCTCTTTATTAAAATCGATTTTCGAAAAAATAAAAATTAATCTACTGTGGACGTAAAAATCTTTTAATTTCTATTGTCTGTAATTAAACCTCCACCGCCTTCCAATATCCCTTTTTAAACCAAATTATAGCAATAATGGCAATTAATACTTCGGCAACTGTAATAGCCCAAAACACACCTGAAGGTCCAAAATTCAAAGTAATAGCCATCACATAGGCAAACGGCAACTGTAATAACCAAAAGCACACAAAATTAATATAGGTAGGTGTCTTGGTATCTCCTGATCCATTAAATGCATTTATGACCACCATACCATAGCCATAAAAAATATAGCCTGCTGCTATAACCCGTAAGCACAAACTACCATACTTAACCACATCTGGCGTTGTATTAAACAACACAATAATTTGAGGCGCAAACACCAAATAAACCACAGAAACAAAACCCATAAAAACAGCACTGTATTTGCCCGTTTTCCAAACCGACTGTTCTGCACGATCTGGTTTTTTTGCCCCCAAATTTTGCCCAACTAAAGTAGCCGCTGCATTGCTCATGCCCCAAGCAGGCATCATTGTGAACATCATTACACGAATTGCAATTGTATAACCAGCTAATACTTCGCTGCCAAACTCACTCATAATGCGCATTAAAAACACCCAAGATGATGTTCCAATTAAAAACTGTCCTATTCCTCCCAACGACACCTTTATTAAGTTGAACATCACTTTAAACCTTAATACCAAATCGTTGAATCCAATTTTAATTTTGCTATAGCCTATAAACAAAATAACCAGCTGGAAAATCACAGCAGTTCCCCTACCAATTGTTGTTGCTATAGCAGCTCCTTTCACACCAAATTCCGGAATTGGTCCAAAACCAAAAATAAAAATAGGATCAAGAATAATATTAAGCCCATTTGATAAGACTAAAGTCCACATAGCTACCGAGGCATCGCCTGCTCCCCTAAAAATAGCATTGATTAAAAATAATAACATAATGGTTACGTTACCTCCCAATAGTACCTGTGCATAACCATAACCCTCAGCAATTAAATCGGGTTCGCCACCCATTAACTCCAAAATATGTTTAGGATAAATAATTCCAATAGCACTAATAATGGCAGCAATAAATACGCCTAAAAAAATAACTTGTACTGCTGCATTCGATGCGCCTTTTAAATCTTTTTCTCCTACCCGTCTAGCTACAACGGCCGTTGCCGCCATGCTTAATCCTATGGCAACAGCATACACCAAGGTTATTACAGATTCCGTTAAACCTATGGTGGCTACTGCATTCACACTTACTTGGGAAACATATAAAATGTCTACCAAAGCAAAAATGGATTCCATGAGCATTTCTAAAATCATGGGAATGGACAGCATAAAGACAGCTTTTCTAATACTTCCTGATGTAAATTCCTGTTCTTTACCTGTTACGGCAATTTTAAAATATTGAAAAAGTTGTTTTAAAGTGATTTTACCTGATTGCATTCTTAAAAACTGTAAACATATTAACACACCAAACCCTCTACCGCTTAGCTCATTTTTTGCTCGAGAGAACCCCGATGCACAACAGAAGTCGACTTAAACAATCATAAGTAACAAATATGGAGAATTAATTTAAAACTTCAAAATACTTTTTTACGGTTTCTTGCAATGTGTATCTTAGCATAAAATAATTTCAACCTTTTATAAGTCTTTTCAATAACTTAATAACCAACAATCAGTAATCTAAAATGCTTAAAGCTGTTATTTTTGATATGGACGGTGTTATCGTCGACAGTGAACAACTACACCGCAAAGCCTATCAACGTATGTTCAAAGACGTGAACATTGATGTAAGTGATGCACTCTACGAATCTTACACAGGGCAAGCCACCTTACCTATTTGTAAGCACTTATGCCAACATTTTAACTTAAATGAGCAACCAGAAACTTTAGTTGCTCTAAAGCGTAAGCACTACAAATATTTGTTCGACAACGACACTAGTTTTAAACTTATTGATGGCGTTTTGGATTTAATCAAGAATTATTACAACAACGGACTAACATTAGTATTGGGTTCCTCGGCATCGATGCCCAATATTGAACGTATTTTTGAACGTTTTGACTTAAACCGGTACTTTAAAGCAAAATTGAGTGGTGCCGAGTTAAAGGAATCGAAACCTCATCCCGAAATTTTTATCAAAGCTGCACAATCTTCTGGATTTAACACTAAAGAATGTATGGTTATAGAAGATTCAACCAACGGTATTAAAGCAGCTAAAGCAGCCCAAATTTTTTGTGTTGCTTACGACAGTGAGCACTCAAAAAACCAAGATTATACGGAAGCAGATATTGTCATTTCCGATTTTAAGGATATTTATTTTAATACCATTAATACTTTATTGACCTAATTTGTTTTATATAGGTCGTACTTATCTAACTCTAATTCAACTATAGCCTCCCATTTTTCCTGAACTTCCTTTTTATCTCCCCGCTGAGTTTCGTAATCGTACTCTTCCTGACGGTCTTGCCACTGCTTTTTTATATCATGAAATATTGACATAGCTTTCGAACTATTTTTCATTGAAACATTAGCATCACTAAACACTTTTCTTAACATTCTAGAATAGATTTCGGTAATATCGAAATGAATTTGTTCGTGTCTTAAAACATAGTCTGATTTTCCTTTTGGCAATACCCAGCTACCATGATTAATAAATACCGTTCTAACAAAAAGTTTGCCGTCTTTAAAAGGGTTTATACTACTAGGCTCAAAAATAATAGCAGAATTAGTTACGGCTAATGCCTTTGGAAAGTTTTCAATATTTGGAATTCCCTTAAAATCATCCCATATTAACTTCCTGTCGGGAGACCATTCAATTTCTTTCTCATACTTTTTTACTTGACTTACCTTATAAATTTTCGCCCATAACCTATCACAAGTACTCCATTTATCTGCACGTTTGTGTTTTGTTAATTTAATAAGGTTAGCTCCTACTTTCCTTGCTAAAATTTTTAAATTATGAATATTTTCATAATACGAACAATTATTGGACAATCCATTGTCAACAGCTTTTATTTCTCCAATGGGATCTTCGCTTATTCCTTGTTCATCATAAATATCAAGAACAACAACTAACTCATTTTCAGGTAATTCAGGTAATTTTTTAAAGATATTACTTCGCAATTTTGGTGAGCAAGAGCATACAATTACAAATAATAGAGCAATAAAAAATCGTTTCAAACTTTTATAATTATTGTTCTTTGTAATATTTCACGAAACCCTTATAGCTAAAAAACCCTAGCAGCCCCACCAATGTAACAGCGATAGCTATAATTTTAAAACTATCTAATTGCTGTCCAGACTGGTACGAGTGTAATCCTGCTAAATAAAAGTTTACTCCAAAGTAAGTAAAGATTATAAACGAGATGGCTATAACAGAACATAGGTTAAAAATCCAGCGACCTCTAAGCCCAGGAACCAATCTCATATGTATAACAAAGGCATAAATCATGATACTTATAAGCGCCCAAGTTTCCTTTGGGTCCCAACCCCAATAGCGTCCCCAACTTTCGTTGGCCCACATACCACCCAAAAAGTTTCCGATGGTTAACATAACCAAGCCAACGGTTAAAGCCATTTCGTTTACTATAGTCAGCTCTTTGATGTTCAAGTCCATCTTTACCTTATTCTTAGCAGTAGTTAACACCATAAGAAATAAAGACACCACACCTAAAATCATACCCAAAGCAAACGGACCATAACTGGCTACAATAATGGCTACATGTATCATAAGCCAATAACTGTTTAAAACAGGCTGTAAGTTTCCAATGTCGGGATCCATCCATTGAAAATGCGCCACCATTAATAACATAGAGGTTACAAAAGCGGCAGCAGCCATTGTTAAGCTACTTTTTCTTCCAAAAATCAACCCAAACAACATGGTTGCCCAGGCCACATATATCATGGACTCGTATGCATTACTCCATGGCGCATGGCCCGATACGTACCAGCGTGCAATTAATCCAGCCAAGTGTAGAACAAACAACCCAACTATAATCAATTTTAAAACCTTTACAGTTGCTACTATGTACTTACTTTTATCTTTTAATATTTGAACAATGAGTAAAACAAACATTAAGCTACTGGCATACATGTACCAGCTAAACAATTTTTTAAAAATATCGTATTTATTGTATAATACTTCAGTATGTATCTTATCGTCATTTAACATAACTTCCGATCCATATTTATGTTGGGTTTTCTTAAAAGCATCCAACAGTTTTTCTGCTTCTGAAAAATCTCCAGTTTGTTTGGCCTTATTAAGGGTATACAAATAAGCCTGAAAACCATTTTTTATAAAGTTACCATATAACGAATCCTTAATTTTATGGATTCCCATTTTGTAATCGTGAGAGGTAATCCAGGTATTATTTTCGTCATTGGGAACAGGAAATAATCGCAACGACATGCCTTCAATTGCATTATAAAGCAAGTTAACCTTATTATAGGCTTGCTGTATTTCTTTTTGATAACCATTGGGCTTGGTCGTATTAAAGGCGTCTTCTAAATAGGGCTGCAGCTTAAAGTCTCCCCGTTCTGTAAAGAAATCGGCTAAGGTCACATATTTATCCTCTACACTAGTACCTATTATATGCCTTATGGTATCGGCCTTTTTCTTTGCCAAATAAATAACCGGTACATTGTACCAGAGCTTTGGACTTTCTTGAATCGATAAAAATACTTGATGGGCATCAAACCCTCCATAAATGTCATGCTTACTTATTTTTCGAAGCATTTCGGAAGCATAGGTACTCACCGGTTTCATACGTCCGTCAGAATCCTGAATTACCAAATGGGCAAAACGCTCGGCATGTTCTTTAGGCGTTATGTTCGCTATTAAAATGGAGTCTATCTGTGCCTTTGTGGGTATGTGTTGCCCTTGCGAATGCAAGCCGTGGTTATCATCCTTATTTTCTTGATGGCCTTGTGAAAATCCATAAACCCCCAAAAACAACAATAAAATTGTAATAAGTTTTGCCTTTTTGGCTTTAGCTTTTTTAAGCTGTTTCCTTAAATCTGAAAATCTACTGCCTTTTGTAAATAAAATAGCCAATAAGCCCAAATAGAGCATAAAATAACCAATATAGGTAAACAAGGTACCCCAATAATCATGATTAACAGAAAGAATAGTTCCCTTTTCATCAGGGAAAAAACTAGATTGAAAAAAACGATACCCCCTATGGTTTAAAATATTGTTCATGTATATTTTATAATCGAAGGTCCCTTCCTTTTTATCAAAAACCGTCACATCGCTGGAATAGGCTGAATTGATATTGGACCCTGGGAATTTATCGGCTACAAAATCATTTAGCTTAATTGAAAAGGGTAACTTTAAGGTCTTGGCTCCATACTTAAAGGCAAAATCGAGACCTCCCAACTTCATTTGCTTAAAACCATTGTCAATACCTTGTCCGCCCAATAAACCAATACGCTTGCTTTCTCCATTAGTGGTTACTTTTAACACCACCCCATCGGTGTCGTTCTTTAGAATTTGAGATTTTGGAACGACATCGAAAACACCCTTAATAACAGGTTTAGGAAACACCATTTGCATATTACCAATCACATAGCGCGAACGCAAATGTAAGGGCTGCAAACTATCCTTAACCAATTGTCCTTTGGTCATTGTAGCCATTGTCATGTACTCCCCTTCAAACGGTGAATTAATACTTAATGAGTCGCCTTGGTAAGTTATATTTACAGCGCCTTTGGTTGGTTTATTAAGTGCAAAAAGGATATTGTGGATACTGGCTACCTGGCCTACCTTTAAAAAATGGTTGTGTGGACCATTGGCTCCAGCCTCTACCATTTTAAGATATGCTTCACCATTCTCATCTGGAATAATATCTTCTTCGGCTCCAACAATAAATTTTTCCAGCTCGATGGTTACTGGCTGTTTATTATACTTTGTATTTATTTTAAAATGGTTATCCAATCGAGGGGAAAAGTCAACTTCACTTTCAATGGGAAGCCTTTGCGGCAAACCATCAATCATATAATCTCCATCAATATAAGTTGTTATATATGTTTTTTGTGACAAAAATGTATTTTTCGTTGCCCCTTCCCTAATGGCCATCATACCTTCAAAACCTATATATCGTGTGATTAATGCACCCAGCAAAATGAATATAAATGCAAAATGCAGGATAAAAGTTGCCCACTTTTCCTTTTTAAATAAACGATACCTAAAAATGTTCCCTATAAAATTAATCACAAAAAACACCATAATAGCCTCGAACCACCAAGCATTGTATATCAAGCTTCTAGAGTAGGGCGTTGGCGAGGTTTCCTGTCCGGCATCCATGAAAGTACCTGTAGCCATGGCTGCTGCGAAAACAATAAATAAAATAGCGGTAAGTTTTGTAGAAAAAAGAATTTTAGTGAGTTTTTCTTGCATGATATACCCATTTTAAGGTCGTGCAAATTTACATATTTCAATTTAGTTTAAGATGTTAAAATTAAGTATAGTTAATGATCGTTAGGTAATTGACATTTTACAACAAATTCTCAAGTTTTTCCTTTTTATAATTTTTGGGTTTATACAAATTCCCATTAAAGCCTTAAAAATCTATTGAAGTACTCTTAAAATAACCTAATACAAAGAACATATTCTACCTAATTACTTCTGGCTTCAAAAATCTTTAAATATAAAAACGTTGCCATTTTTCTAGCCCTGCGTTTGGCATTTTCAGCATAGTCACCTTCAAACAATCCATCAATAGTTTGAATCCATAAATTTAACCAAAGCCCAAAATGACGCTCGGTAATAGCATGGCCATGGGCTTTATCAACTTCAACATGTACCTCTAAAGGATTGCCTATATATCGTGTTTTTAAAAACAGACTAGATTCCCAAAAGGTGGTGAGATTATCTAAATGAACGTCCCAATCTTTAATGGTTTCATTAAAAAAAGGCCCTAATTCTTTATTAACCCTTATTTTTTCATAAAATGATGATACCAATAAATAAACATCCTCTCGTGTTTTTATGTCTTTCTTTTGCATAAGCACAAATATAGCCTTAATCTCAATTAATAACCCACATAATCGGTTTTTAAATACCGTATTATTACCTATTTTAGCACCATGATTTCGGTAATCCTTCTTGGCGCCGGTAATGTCGCCACCCATTTATTCAAGGCTTTAAAAAAAGCTGAAAATATAACTGTTACACAATGGTATAATAGGCGATTAAAATCCATTAGTATTTATCAGAACACTATTGAAGTTACTGATAACTTAAACGCTTTAAAAGAAGCCGACATCTATATTCTAGCAGTAAGTGATGATGCCATTGCCGAATTATCATCCCAACTACCTTTTGAAAATAGGCTGGTACTGCACACATCAGGTAGTGTAAACGTACATGATATGGACAAGAAAAACCGACGTGGTGTACTATATCCGCTCCAAACCTTTAGCAAAAATGCTGAAATTGACTTTAGCAATGTGCCTATATGTATTGAAACGCTCCATAAACCAGATTACCATACGGTAAAGCAATTGGCTATTGGCTTAGGCAGTCCAACAAAGAAAGTGAATAGTGACCAACGAAGGGCATTACATATGGCGGCCGTTTTTGTTAATAATTTCACCAATCAGTTATACCGTATCGGACATGAAATTACCGAAACCCAGGGTGCTGAATTCGAGCTTTTAAAACCGCTCATTATGGAAACCGCAAAAAAAGTGCAGACCATCTCGCCCTATATGGCTCAAACAGGGCCTGCAAAACGAGGTGATGAAAACACCATTAAAATACACTTAAATCAGTTGACCAACAAACAGCATCAAGAGATTTATAAACTGCTAACCTCATCAATCCAACAAACACATGGAAGAAAAAAGCTATAAAGAATATTTAGAACACATTACCACCTTCATTTTTGATGTTGATGGTGTTTTAACTGATGGGTCTGTTATTATAGCCACTAATGGCGATATGCTTAGGACTATGAATATAAAAGATGGTTACGCCATTAAAACTGCTATTAATAAAGGCTATAACATTTGCATTATATCAGGTGGAACGAATGAAGGTGTGCGTTTACGCTTAAAAGGCTTAGGCGTTAAAGATATTTATTTGGGCGCCCATAACAAAATTGAGCAGCTTAATGACTACTTTAATAAAAATAGTATTAAACGGGAAAATGTGCTGTACATGGGTGATGATGTTCCCGATTATCCAGTTATGAAAATGATTGGTCTTCCTTGTTGTCCGCAAGATGCAGTACCCGAAATAAAGGCCATTTGCAAATATATTTCACATAAAAAAGGAGGTAAAGGCGCCGCTCGTGATGTTATAGAACAGGTTATGAAAGTACAAGGTAAGTGGAACGGCAATTATGATGCAAAATACGACTAGTTTTTAATCACAGTAAACATTAATAAGCTTATTTGACCAGAAATAAAAGAAGACATAGAACAGGCTTTGGATATATTGGATTTGGCAACAACCATAACGTGTTTAACCAAACCAATAACAAATTATTTTCTTCTTTAAAAGACAAGCTAAACAAAGAAACCTATTACCGTTTTCAGCTTCACTTCTCACACCATAAGCTTACCCATGCCGAAAGACAGTTAATTAAAAATAAAATAAGAAAATCGGAAAAACAAAAAACACGAAAAGCTTTTATCTTCTTTGGTATCGCTATGCTGATTTTAGGTTATTTTATTAAATTGGCTCTCGATAATTTTGTTTCACGATAATAATTGTTGAACAGGTTAAACCTAAAACCTAAAACCTTGAACCTCTTTAACCTTATTCGTTATAAAAACTTATTAGTGATAGTACTAACACAATTACTGGTAAAATATGCAGTTTTAGAACCTTTTGGAGTTAATACCAGCTTAGATATTTTTAGCATTTCTTTATTGATACTTTCTACGGTTTGTATTGCTGCTGCCGGAAACATTATAAACGACATTTACGATGTGGAAACCGATACCATTAACAAACCAAGTAAGGTTATTATAGGTAGACACATTTCAGAAAAAGCAGCATTTAATCTGTTTATTGCGTTAAATCTGGTTGGCGTTTGCATTGGGTTTTATATATCCCATCTTGTTGGAAAAAGTGCTTTCTTTTCGGTATTTGTCATTATTTCAGCATTGCTTTATGTCTACGCCAGTTATTTAAAACGTCTATTTTTAATAGGCAATATTGTTATCTCCATTTTGGTGGCGTTAAGCCTTTTAATTATAGGGCTGTTTGACCTCCTTCCAGGAATCACTCCCGAAAACCAACATATTCAGTTATCCGTTTTTAAAATCATATTCTATTATGCTGCATTTGCCTTCATTATTAACTTAATACGTGAAATGGTAAAAGATATTGAAGATATTAAAGGAGATTCCAAATCGGGCATGCACACCTTGCCCATTATTATAGGCACGACCAAAGCCAAACGTGTGGTTTTTGCACTAATAATTATTACCATAATCACCATTTCATATTATGTAATCCATTTACTGTACAAAAATCTTATCGCCTCAGGTTATTTTTTACTATTCATCATCGGTCCATTGATTTATATTTCTATTAAATCATTAAGTGCATCGACAAAACAGCACTTTCACCATATAAGTACTGTACTGAAACTGGTTATGGTTTTTGGATTACTTTCTTTACTTTTATACAAGTATATCCTATTAAAATAATGCTTAACGACAATCTAAAAAACTATCATATTATATTAGCTTCAGGTTCCCCCAGACGACAGGAATTTTTTAAAAATTTAGGACTCGATGTTGAAATTCGTTTAAAACCTATCAATGAAACCTATCCCGATAGGTTGACCCATTTTGAAATTAGTAACTATCTGGCGAAATTAAAGGCTATACCGTTTAAAGGTGAATTACAAACCAATGACATCCTAATAACTAGCGATACAATTGTTTGGCACAATAACATGGCTTTAGGAAAGCCAAAAGATAAAAACGAAGCTTTCAAAATATTAAAATCATTAAGTAATAAAACCCATGAGGTAATTACATCGGTTTGTTTTACTACACCCACTTTTGAAAAAATCGTTCATGACATCACAAAAGTGACCTTTAAATCCTTATCTGATGACGAAATAGACTATTACATCGAAATCTGTAAACCTTTTGATAAAGCAGGAGCTTATGGTATACAGGAATGGATAGGACAAATTGGGGTTACCCAATTGGAAGGCTCTTATTTTAATGTTATGGGACTCCCTACCCATCTTGTTTACAAAACGTTAAACGATATTGCATTAGCTTCTTAAGTGAATAACTTTACGAAAAAACAAATAACCATGTTAAAAAAAATTGGCATATCCAAAATATTATGTTGTATTACACTTGGCTTGATTACACTATTTACCTCTTGTAAAAAAGTAACTCCAAAAAATATGTTGGCAAAAAATTGGGAAACAGAGTTTATTGTTCGTAAAGATTTTAATGGAGGAGGATTATCTGAAGCATTTAAGAACTATTGGTATTCCAGTGAAGCCGAAATTTCCTCTTACAATCTGGAACAAGCGCGCTATGGCGAAATAAGACAGGGGAAAGCAGTTTTAGTATATGTTACGGAAGATTTCTTACCAAACAAACAAGTGAAAGCCGAAAGCAGAAATAGTAATAGCATACCTGTTTTAAAATTAAATGCTACTAAAAAATTTAATACAGGTATTTATCCATATGCAGTGATGCAAAGTACATTTTACCCTGTCTCAAATACCGCTCATGCCATAAAAGTATCAAGTTCCATACAAGAATGGTGTGGTCATGTGTATGTACAGCTTAATAATAGGGAACAGTTTGAAGTAACCTCCCACTCCTATTTTGAAAAAGAGGCTGACCAATTTTTTAAAATGGACAAAGCCATTTTAGAAAATGAACTTTGGACTCAATTGCGTATAGATCCCAAATCGTTACCAGTTGGTAACCTGCTAATGGTTCCTGCTTTTGAGTTTGTTAGACTACGTCATGTTCCTATAAAAGCTTATAAAGCCAACACAAAATTAAAAAACAACACCTATATGATAAATTATCCAGATTTAAACCGAACGCTTAGCATCACTTTTAATCCTAAGTTTCCATATGATATTCTGGAATGGGAAGAAACATATAAAAGTGGTTTTGGATCAAACGCAAAGATATTAACCACAAGAGCAACTAAAATAAAGACGATAAAATCAGCTTATTGGCAAAAAAATAGTAATGCAGATAAAGTGTTAAGGGATTCGCTAATACTGGATTAAAATCTGTTTATCTTTGTTTAACTTTAACTTATTATTGAAAATAATGTCTTCTGAAGAATTAACATTTGTCCAAACACTACAAGGAAAAATAATTATTGGCTTAATTATTTTAATTTCATTGTTAATTTTAAGGGCAATTATTAATGTAGCTATTGCTAAACTTGCCAGAAAAAATGGTATTAATGAGGCCCGGATTAGGCTTATGCAACGCTATGTAACTGTAGTTTTATTTTTGATAGCCTTACTTATAGAAACATTGGTTTTTGGCACCGATCTCAATGATTTAGCCCTAGTTTTTTCTTCTGTTTTTGCCGTTTTAGGCGTGGGCTTATTTGCTATTTGGTCTATTTTAAGCAATGTTACCTCAGGTATTATTATGTTCTTTAATTTTCCCTATAAAGTGGGCGATAAAATTGAAATACATGACAAAGATTTCCCTATAACAGCAATTATTGAAGATATAAGGGCCTTTCAAATCCATTTGCGACTGGAAAACGGTGATTTAGTTACCTATCCTAACAATTTAATGCTTCAAAAAGCCGTTACGCTACTTAAAAAAGATGCTATCGAAGATGATGGTGAGGCTGTATAAATATTTTTTATATTTATAACAGTTTAGATTTTCAAATGGCAAAAAAGAGAACACATCTATTTAAAAAGAAACTAGGACAAATCCCAGGCAGTGTTATTTATACAGGCGAGCGGGCCAAGGAAAAACTATTTATTGAAGTTTTCGATTATAATAAGGACCAGTACATTGAAAAGGAACTTCAAACGGTTGAGGAAAGTTTCGATTTTAAACTTTCAGACTCTACAACATGGATTAACTTAAACGGATTAAATCATGTTAGTGCCATTGAAACCTTGGGCGAAAATTATAATTTACACCCTTTGGTTTTAGAAGACATTGTAAACATTTCCCAACGCCCAAAAATTGATGAACATGAAGATTATCTATTCATTGTGGTGAAGATGCTGTATTACGATACCAGTGAAAAAATGGTATCTGAACAGGTTAGTTTTGTACTGGGGAAGCATTATGTTCTTACCTTTCAAGAAGCTGAAGGCGATATTTTTGATGGGGTTCGCGATCGGATAAGACAGGCAAAGGGGCGGGTAAGAAACATGCAGGCGGATTACCTGCTTTACATTCTTATAGATGCTATTGTTGACCACTACTTTAGTGTGATTGAACTCTTGGGCAATAAGATTGAAGATTTGGAATCGGATATTTTTACTGGTAATATCAACGATGATGCTACCAAAAACATTCAAAATTTAAAACGGGAAATCCTCAGGGTACGCCGCTCTATCTTTCCACTTCGTGAAGTCATTAACCGTATAGAAAAAAATAAAAACACCCTCATCCATAAAAAAACCATTACCTATTACAGGGATATTTACGACCATTTAATACAGGTTTCAGAAAACATAGACATTTACCGTGAAATGATTTGGAGCCTAATGGACATGTACATAACCACCATAAGCAATAAAATGAATGAAGTGATGAAAGTACTTACCATTATGGCCTCAATTTTTATTCCACTCACCTTTATTGCCGGTATTTATGGTATGAATTTCAACTACATACCCGAACTACAGTTCAAATATGGGTATTTTGCAGTTTGGGGAGTTATGATTGTCATATTTCTGGCCATGCTCTATTATTTTAAAAGAAAAAAATGGCTATAATTTTTTAAGTTAAAGAAACATTAAAAGCCTGCTAACCTCTCCATAACTTTGTTATATTTGGCTATGAGCCAATCAAAGAAAGTTATGCGAAGAGCCATTTTATTTGCTTTTATCACTGTTTTTTTTATATCCTATACACAAGCCCAAAAGCCAAGTACACCATCTGCAATCGAAATTTATGAATCCCTGCAGAAACTCAATTTCCTAGGTTCGGTTTTATACGTAGCCGCACACCCCGATGATGAGAACACCCGTCTTATTTCGTATATGTCTAATCATGTAAAAGCCCGCACAGGATATTTATCGTTAACACGTGGCGATGGTGGACAAAATCTTATTGGACCAGAGTTAAGTGAGCTTTTAGGGGTGATAAGAACCCAGGAATTATTAGCGGCAAGACGTGTAGATGGTGGCGAACAGCTATTTACCAGAGCCAACGATTTTGGCTACTCCAAGCACCCAGATGAAACCTTATCGATTTGGAACAAAGACGAAGTGCTAAGCGATGTGATTTTGGCTATTAGAAGCTTTAAACCTGATATTATTATCAACCGATTTGACCATAGAACACCAGGCACAACACACGGACACCATACCAGTTCTGCCCTATTGAGCTTAGAAGCCTTCGACCTATCGAATGATCCCTCTGCCTATCCTGAAACCTTAAAACAAACTAGCACATGGCAACCCAAACGCTTATTTTTCAATACAGGATGGTGGTTTTATGGCAGTCAGGAAAATTTTGAAAACGCCGATAAAAGCAATATGCTAAGCTTGGACATTGGGGTGTACTATCCGTTAAAAGGTCTATCCAACAACGAAGTAGCCGCATTGGCCAGTAGCCAGCACCTTTGCCAAGGCTTTGGCCGATTGGCACAACGGGGATCCCAAAACGAATACATCGAATTTTTAAAAGGAGAGCCACTTGTTGACAACGTAAATATATTTGCAGGTATAGATACCTCTTGGAACCGCATTAAAGGGGGTAAAGCTATTGGTGATATTTTATATAACATTGAAAACAACTTCAATTTTAAAGATCCGTCGGTGCATATTCCCCAATTAATGCAAGCTTATCAGTTAGTAAAAAATATTGAGGACACCCATTGGAAAAAATTAAAAACAAAGGAACTAAGGACTATAATTGAAATGTGCGCTGGATTGTATTTGGAAGTTTCAGCTGAAAACAACTGGGCCACTCAAAGCGAAACCATCAAGTTGGATATTGAAGTATTAAATCGTAGCAACCTATTTATACAACTCAATACTATAGAAAACGCAAGCGGGTTAAAAATATCAAAAGACATGATACTTGAGGAAAACACCAAATACGTCTTTAACGAACCTCTCATGATACCCAATGACCAAAAACCTACTACGCCGTATTGGTTGATGAAAAAAGGAACGTTGGGGATGTACAAAGTATCCGATCCAGAATTGATAGGCTTGCCCGAAACACCAAGAGTTTTCAATTTGGATTTTAATCTTTTAATTAACAATACGCCCATTACGATTACCAAACCTGTTATATACCGTTATTCAAAACCCGATAAGGGTGAACTGTACCAACCATTTGAAGTCATTCCTGAAGCTTCGGCAAAAATCACAGAAAAGGTTATCATTTTTGAAAACAATAAGCAACGGGATATATCAGTTGTGGTAAAGGCCGGACGTGACAATCTAATAGCATCGGTAGAAATAAGCCACCCCAATAATTGGAGTGTATACCCCAAAACACAAAAGGTAAATATTGTCAATAAGGGTGAGGAGCAAACACTTGTTTTCAGCATTATGCCACCAAAAAGTCAAAGCGAAGGCAATATAAGTCCAATAATTCATGTTAATGACAAACAGTACACCAAAGAACTTATAGAAATTGACTATAGCCATATTCCATTCCAAACCGTTTTGCTGCCCAGTGAAAGTAAAATAGTTCGGTTGGACATTAAAAAGAAAGGAGAAAACATTGCCTATATACAAGGGGCTGGAGATATGGTCCCTGAAAGTTTAAGGCAAATTGGATATAATGTAAGAGTTATAAAACCAGAAGATATTAACCCCGAAACCCTTAGTTTATTTGATGCCATAGTAATTGGTATTAGAGCGTATAATACCTTGGATATATTACCTTTTAAACAGCAGCAACTGTTCGATTTTGTTGCGCAAGGAGGTAATATGATTGTTCAATACAATACCAGTTACGGTTTAAACACCGAGCAATTAGCCCCATACAAATTAACGATTTCCAGAGATCGAGTGACCAACGAAAATGCCGAAGTACGGTTTTTGGATCCTGATCATGAACTCTTAAATTATCCCAATAAAATCACCAAAACCGATTTTGAGGGTTGGACACAGGAACGCGGTTTGTATTTCCCCAATGCGTGGCACGATGCCTTTACCCCAATCCTATCCATGAATGATCCTTACGAAACACCAAAGGATGGTAGTTTACTGGTTGCAAAATACGGCAAAGGCCATTATATATATACCGGACTTAGTTTTTTTAGGGAATTCCCGGAAGGTGTTTCCGGGGCTTACCGCTTATTTGCCAATATGCTGTCTATTGGCAAAAACACTGTAGAACTGGAAGCCAAACTAAGCGACTAATTATGAACGATACCAAACCGTCTAATCCGAAATGGCTTAAGCTATATTCCTTGGTTTTAATAGCCAATGCCATTTACATCGTCATCTTCTATTTCCTAACCAAAGCCTTTTAACACATGCATCTACTTAATTGGATAGATTGGACTGTACTTATTATAACATTAATAGCTATTGTAACCTACGGTACCTGGCAAACTCGTGGAAGTAAAAATGTAAAGGATTATCTAAGAGGAGGCAATAATTCAAAATGGTGGACTATTGGTCTATCGGTAATGGCTACACAAGCAAGCGCAATTACGTTTCTTTCAACGCCGGGACAAGCCTTTAACGATGGCATGGGCTTTGTTCAGTTTTATTTTGGGCTCCCTATTGCCATGGTCATTATTTGTATGGTGTTCATTCCGTTGTATCACCGATTAAATGTCTACACCGCATACGAGTTTTTAGAAAGCCGATTCGATTTAAAAACTAGAACCTTAACGGCTCTTTTATTCCTAATACAACGTGGCTTAGCAGCAGGTATTACTATTTTTGCTCCTGCCATTATACTATCGGTGGTCTTAGGTTGGGACTTACTTACGCTTAATATCATAATAGGCTTATTAGTTATTATTTATACGGTTTCTGGAGGAACACGTGCCGTAAATGTGACCCAAAAACATCAAATGGTTGTGATTTTTATAGGCATGCTAGTGGCTTTCTTTATTATTGTTAGCAAACTACCCGAAGACATAACATTTACCAATGCGCTCAAAATTGCTGGAGCTAGTGGAAAAATGGAAGTATTAGATTTTTCGTTTAGCTTAAATAATCGATACACATTTTGGAGTGGTATTATAGGAGGAACCTTTTTAATGCTATCCTATTTTGGCACAGACCAAAGCCAGGTGCAACGCTATCTATCGGGAAAATCGGTTAGGGAAATGCAATTAGGACTTATTTTTAACGGCTTGTTAAAAGTACCTATGCAATTCTTTATTTTACTGGTTGGTGTTATGGTGTTTGTGTATTACCAATTTAACCAAGCACCCATCAATTTTAATCCAACAGCTACCGAACTCGTT
Organism: Aestuariivivens sp. NBU2969; assembly: GCF_019931125.1. NCBI lineage: Bacteria > Pseudomonadati > Bacteroidota > Flavobacteriia > Flavobacteriales > Flavobacteriaceae > Aestuariivivens > Aestuariivivens sp. NBU2969. The sequence goes on along the minus strand of NZ_JAIOUU010000013.1, from coordinate 22,144 downwards.
TTAAATTCTGAACATGCCGATGCATATAATGCCCTTCAAAACGAACAGGATATGCTTCTTAATGACAAAAAAAAGGTAATTCATACCCTATTAAATTCTGAAAATACTGATCGGGTCCTTTTAAATTTAGAACAAATTAATACCATAAACCAAGGTGTAAAAGATGAAGCCAAACAACTTATCGAACAGGCAGCCCAAGCACAACAGGTAAAAGTGGAAAGCAACGATAAAGATTATGTCTTTATTTATTTTATACTCAATAACTTGCCAAGAGGGCTCATTGGATTACTGTTGGCGGTAATTTTAAGTGCCGCCATGTCCAGCACTTCAAGCGAGTTGAATGCCTTGGGTTCCACAACAACCATAGATTTATACATACGCAATACAGGAATTAAATCTGAATCCGAAAAAGTTAAAGCCTCTAAATGGTTTACCCTTGTTTGGGGCTTAATTGCCATAGGTGTAGCCTGCATAGCCAATCTTGCTGAAAACTTAATACAATTGGTTAATATTATTGGCTCCATCTTTTACGGCAATGTATTGGGTATCTTTTTACTGGCTTTTTTCTTTAAATTTGTTAGGGGCAATGCTGTATTTATTGCAGCATTAATTACTCAAGGCATAGTTATTCTACTTTATTTTCTAAACGAGTACGGCATTATTAATTTACCTTATTTATGGCTCAATTTTGTAGGCTGTATTGTTGTTATTGTTTTAGCTTGTTTGCTACAATCCATTAACAATACCCGTAAAGCAATTTCCGTATAAAGACTTATTACATTTCTAGCTTATTGATATGCTGAAACCAGTCCAGTATAAAAAAGTATAGTTTTTAATACTTTTCGTATGTTTTATTTGTCTTTATGTAAAGTTTATTTTACTTTTGAAATATCAATTTTAAAACGAACAGTTATGCAAACAAATTATTTACTGCCACACAAGTATAAAAAAGCGGGGTGGTTTTTATTTTCAATCGGAGTAATTACTGGATTATTATTTATGATTTTTGAACTTGAACCAGATTTCTTCAAAATCAAGGTAATACAAGTTTTTAATTCTGATACAGACTTTCAAGGGAATAAGGAATCCTTTTTTTCTATTATTAAAAATAATGTATTTGATGAGATAATTTCAATCTTCATAATAATCGGAGGGCTCTTAGTAGGCTTTACCAAAGAAAAAGTTGAAGATGAATTTATTTATAAGTTACGTCAAGACTCATTAGTTTGGGCAATTATCATAAACTACTTTGTATTGATATTTGCAGTTTTATTTATTTATGATTTCACCTTCTTGGATGTTTTAGTTTACAATATGTTTACCCCTTTAATATTCTTCATCATTCGTTTTAATTTCCTTAAACTAAAATCGAGAAGCGATGAAGAATAATCTAAAAGTTGAACGCGCCATACACAATATGACCCAAGCCGATTTGGCCGAATGTATTGGGGTTAGCAGACAAACCATTAATGCTATGGAAAAGAATAAGTACGTGCCCTCGACGGTATTATCATTAAAAATTGCAAAACGCTTTAAAAAGCCAGTGGAATCTATTTTCTTTTTGGAAGATGGTGATTAAATAAAGAAGCGCAACTTTTACAAGTTGCGCCTAAATATTTTCTAATCCTCCAGAAATTTAAGAAAACTATATATTACATGGCTCCCCATTCTTTTAAGGAGTCTTTATTCATTTTAACATAATCTGCATTCCCGGCTTCTTCAGCATATTTAAGTGAAGACTTGGCTGCTGATATAGCTCCAGATTTGTCACCAGCCTTAGCATGAATTAGTGATTGTTGTCTTAGTATCCAAAAACGCGGTTGATCTTTGGTCATTTCAACAGCTTTATCAATCCATTGTTTTGCTTTTTCTATATCCTTGCCTTCCTGTAAGTAATAAACGGCCGATTGAAAATAATCGTTAGGTCCAGGACCTCTCATTATATTGTCAATACTTGCAAGTACAGCAGCATCGGTAGGTACACCAAACGGTATAGCTAAATAAGTCTTTTCCCAAATTAAATCGATTGTAGCACTGCTATTGGTAATGTTATTGATATCCAATGTAAACGTTTCAACATTAAACGGAACGGGATAAGATTTTACGGTTGCTTTAGCTGCTACGTGCTGCTCATCAAATTCATTGGGTGTCCCAGAGTCTTTACCATCGTTATAAAATACAACTTCCCAAGATTCGGTGTTTGGCACGGTAAAAATAGAATACGATCCTGCTTTTAACGTTTGTCCGTTTATGGTCGCATCGGTACTAAAGGTAATTTTTGTTCTGGCATTGGCACCAGTTCGCCATATTTTACCGTAAGGCACCAAATCTCCAAAAACAGTTCTTCCCTTAACACCTGGTCGGGAATATTCTAAAGTTACATCGGTTAACCCAACTTTTTGCTCCAATTTGCAAAACGGACTGGGTGCTGGAGTTTGTACCTGAGCATTAACAGAATACACTGTAGAATAGGCGAGAAATAAAAATAGTAGTTTTTTCATTGTAATTTTTGATTTAAATTGGTTTTAAAGTCACTAAATTTAATAATTAAAAAAGGCTTTATTGTTAACAAAAGCTTAAAATAAGGTATTGTGTCTTTGTGAAAACTAGTCGTTATAAAACAATTATTTGCTGAAGCAATAGCAACTTTTTCTTGGTGCCAATGGCTCCTATTTTAGTTACATCAAACCCTATTACAAGCAAAACCTTACAATAAACAAAAAACTACTGCTTGTTGTTTATAATTATTTTCTATAACAATATTTATATTTTGTTTAATTTATTGTTTTCAACATTAAACATTTTTACTATCTTGCAATAAGATATTTCATATTATGACTATTCTGGTAACTGGAGCAACAGGCTACATTGGTAAGCGACTTATACCTCTTTTGTTGTATGAGGGGCATTCTGTTGTGTGTATTGTAAGAGATAGGCTAAGAGCAGACAAAAACTATATTGAGGACGACAATGTTTATGTTATTGAAGCCGATTTTTTAAGACCGGATTCCCTTGATAATATTCCTAAAAATATTGATGTAGCCTATTACCTAATACATTCCATGTCTAATTCTTCAAGAGATTTTGAATCCCTCGAAGAACGTTGTGCTAAAAACTTTAAAAATTATATTGAAACTACAAATACTAAACAAGTTATATACCTGAGCGGCATAACCAATGAGGATAGATTGTCTAAACATTTGCGCTCAAGAAAAAACGTTGAAGACTGTTTAATATCCAATAAATATGAATTAACCATTTTTAAAGCTGGTATAATAGTAGGCTCAGGGAGTTCTTCGTTTGAGATTATAAGGGATTTGGTTGAAAAACTCCCTTTCATGATAGCGCCCAAATGGCTAAACACAAAAACACAGCCTATAGCCGTTAGAGATGTATTGTCATTTTTGTTCAAAGCCGCAGGCAATAAGGAAGTATATAATAAGACATATGATATTTTTGGACCAGAGATCATTACTTATAAGGACATGCTTTTGCAGTTCGCAAAAGTTCGTGGATTAAAACGACACATACTTACAGTGCCTTTAATGACACCTAAACTATCTTCTTATTGGTTGTACTTTGTTACATCCACATCATATAAGTTAGCTACTTCTTTAGTAGATAGTATGGGCATTCAAATTATAGGAAATCGAAGTAACATTAATGAACTCTTAAAAGTCAACCCTATAACATACAAAGAAGCTGTAGAATTAGCCTTTGAAAAAATAGAACAAAACAGTATAGTTTCAAGTTGGAAAGATTCTATGGTAAGTAGTGGCCGGCTTAGAAAACGATTGCATAAATATGTGAATGTTCCTAAATTTGGATGCTTTAGGGACTATAAAGAGAGGCCCGTTGTGAATGTTGGGCGAACCATTGAAAAAATTTGGAGCATCGGTGGTAAAAATGGCTGGTATTATGGTACATTTTTATGGCGTATAAGAGGTTATATTGACAAACTGTTTGGAGGTATTGGACTAAGACGTGGCCGCACAAATCCAATCGAATTAAATGTAGGCGATTCACTTGATTTCTGGCGCGTAATTTTTGCAGATAAAACACAACAAAAACTACTACTTTATGCTGAAATGCGATTACCTGGAGAAGCTTGGTTAGAGTTTAAAATAGAAAATAATGTACTTAAACAAACCGCTACTTTTAGACCCAAAGGCTTAGCAGGCAGACTTTATTGGCTTAGCGTTCTCCCTTTTCATGGATTTATTTTTAGAGGGATGATAAATAAATTAGCTAAAGCAACATGATTTTAAATTTAAACTTTTGCTTAAGCCAGAAATCCATATTAGTACTGCATAGAATATATTTTAAAAGCCATTTTCCAAAAAACAATAACATCACATATTATATACTAAATCATGTGTTTAAGCAATAAATAAATTAGGGTCTTCATCAACTTATTCGTAGCACTAAAATTATTTTGTTTAATTATTTTTATTATTTGTTAAACATTTTGTATATTTGAAAAAAAACTAAAGTGCAGCATTAAAGAACTAAAACCTTTTTAGGATATACCTTTAAAATAAAATCAAATCAAAGTTTAGTTTAACGACAATATAGATGTTGAAATTAAGACATTACACTACAAGGGCTATGCAAATTGAAAAGTTAAAAAATAGAACTAACGGACAAAATTTAAACGGATTCACTATTGAGGACATTGGCGATGACCACTTCTGCACTGGCTTAGAAACACCATTGAAGCTCGACGCTTTCAAACTAAGTGACTCAGAGAAAAAAGAGCGTATAGCCATCTTATTTGAAGAGATCATGGATGTTATTGGATTAGACTTAACAGATGATTCTTTAAAAGGAACACCCAAACGCGTTGCTAAAATGTATATTGATGAAATTTTCTCAGGGTTAAATCCTAAAAACAAGCCAAACATTGCCTTGTTTGATAACAAATATCAATACAACCAAATGTTGGTCGAAAAAAATATAACGTTCTACTCAAACTGCGAACACCACTTTGTTCCAATTATTGGTAAAGCCCATGTGGCATACATTTCTTCAGGTAAAGTAATTGGCTTATCTAAGTTGAACAGAATTGTACAATACTATGCCAAACGACCCCAAGTACAAGAGCGACTCACAAATCAAATTGCAAACGAATTACAATCAGTATTAAACACAAAAGATGTTGCGGTCATTATAGATGCAAAACATTTATGTGTGTCCTCTAGAGGTATAAAAGACAATACCTCTAAGACCGTAACTGCCTATTACGGGGGAAGGTTTAATACATCAGAAAAAATTGTAGAACTACAAAATTATCTAAAGAGTTAACATTATGGATTTAATTAACAGAGCTCTAGAGTTTGAAAAAAGAAAAATGAAGTCTCTTTCTACTAGCGATAGAATAAAAATATCAAGAGAGGCTAAAACTCTGATATTAGATTTAAACCAAATCTATAAAGTAAAAAAAGACAATCATATTATGGAAATTATGAAGCGCTTAACTGCAATTAAAAGAAAGGTTGAAAAACGATTAAATGGAGCTCCTCTTACAGCATAATTACATAAAAACAGCGGTAATGAGAGTAAATATTAATTTTTACTTAATAAATTGACATAAAAACAAGTAATCTTCTATATTTTTTTATATTGTAAAACTGTGAAAACAAAAGCGCATTATACTTTAAATTATAGATAGATTAGAATTTTATGGAGATTATAGATAAAGCATTGGAATTTGAGCAACGCAAACACACATTTAAAACAACAAGCGAGCGCATTGAATCGTCAAGGGAAGTAAAAAGTTTAATACTAAGTTTAAACGATATCTATAAAGAAAAAAAAGATCCTGAGATTATGGACTTAATGAAACGTTTGACGGTAATTAAACAAAAAATTGAAAAACGGCTTAAGGGCAGGCCATAACAATAAAATGCCCTGAAACCTATGAAAACAATTATAGTAATTGGTGGAAGTAAGGGTATTGGTAAAGCCTTGGTAAAAAAATTACTAACACACAGCAAGGTTATTAATATTAGCAGAAGTGAACCAGATCTTACTCACTACAACCTAACCCATTATTATTGCAATGTTACCCAAGATGAGCTCCCTGAAATAAAACAAGCTGATGGACTGGTATATTGTCCGGGAAACATCAATTTAAAACCTATAACCAGTCTGAGCATTAAAGATTTTATTTATGACTTTGAAATTAATGTTCTAGGTGCAGTTAAATCAATTCAAAAGTACCTGCACGTTCTAAAAAAAGGGCACAATCCTGCTATCGTTCTGTTTAGTTCGGTAGCTACAAAACTAGGAATGCCATTTCATACCAGTATAGCTACAGTTAAAGCAGGTATTGAAGGTTTGGTGAAATCATTGGCAGCAGAAATGGCCCCAGCGATCAGGGTCAATGCTATTGCCCCTACAGTTACAAATACACAATTGGCCCATAAAATACTTAGAAACGAAAAAATAATTGAAAACATTACAAATCGGCATCCTTTAAAGAAAATACTGGAACCCGAAGAAGTGGCTATTTTGGCAGATTTTTTAATCTCAAACAATACTATGTCCTTAACGGGACAGATTTTTCATATGGATTGTGGTTTGGTTACACTTAAAATTTAATATCATGTTTAGTTTATTCAAGAAGAAAACAAAAAAGCAAAAACTACAGGCAAAATTCAAAAAGCTCTTAAACGAATGGAATAGATTATACCAAAAAGACAAAACAATGAGCGAGATTAAATATGCCCAAGCAAGAATTGTAGCTTTTGAAATTAAGAAACTAAAAATTAATAATAGATGAAGATTTTAAAGTATCTCATTTTTTTTCTGGTTATAAACTTTGGAGCTTTGACCATTGGCGGCTGGTTAATGAACAATGGACCGCTTACGGCATGGTATCAAAATCTTAATCAGGCTCCTTGGACACCTCCTAGCTGGGTCTTTGGGATTGCATGGACAACCATAATGATCTGTTTTTCTATATATATGGCTTATTTAGCTAAAATAGTTCTCGATAAAAAATTAGTGGTCTTATTCACCATACAGTTTATATTGAATGTTGTTTGGAATTATATTTTCTTTAATCAGCATTTAACAATACTTGGCTTGGTTTGTTTAATTATACTAACTTTTGTAATTGGCAAATTTTTATTGGATTACAAAAGTGTTTTAAAAATTAAAAGCCTACTTATACTACCCTATTTCATATGGCTTATTGTAGCAATATCGTTAAATGCGTATATAGTGCTTAAGAATTAATTACAAATGAAAATTTATACACTGCACAGAAAACAAAATTTGCCCATTGATATCGATACCGCTTGGGATTTCCTTTCAAACCCCAACAATCTTAAAACCATTACCCCAAACTATATGGGGTTTCATATCTTAACCGGTGCCGACAGGCCAATGTACGCCGGCCAAATCATTCAGTATATAGTTACCCCTGTTCTGGGTATAAAAACGAAATGGGTAACCGAAATAACCCATGTTGTAAACAAACAATATTTTGTGGACGAACAGCGATATGGCCCATATAGCCTATGGCATCACAAACACTTTATTAAAGCAATATCCGGTGGGATTGAAATGGAAGATATTATAGATTACAAACTACCTTTTGGCCTTTTAGGGCAATTGGTACATCCACTTTTAGTGAAACCAAAACTTGAGGAAATATTTAATTACAGAACTAAAAAACTAGAAGAATTATTTGGTACATTTTAAATGGCACAACCTATAAACATATTTTGGTTCCGTCGTGACTTAAGGCTAGACGACAACGTTGGGTTCTATGAAGCCCTAAAAAGTGATTGTCCTGTAATGCCCATTTTTATTTTTGATTCTGACATTTTAGAAACCCTGCCACAAGATGATGCGCGCGTTACCTTTATTTTTGAAACCTTACAAAAAATGCGCGATGTATTACAGAAAGAACACGATAGTTCGATTGCCATTATGCATGGCAAACCTATCACTATTTTTAAAGAGCTAGTCAATCAATACACCATTTCAACAGTTTACGCTAACCATGATTATGAGCCTTATGCCAAGAAACGTGACGAAGACGTCAAAATATTTTTAAATGCCTATAACATAGCTTTAAACACCTATAAAGACCAAGTTATTTTTGAGAAAAGTGAGGTAGTAAAAAATGATGGTGATCCTTATGTAGTTTACACGCCTTATATGAAAATCTGGAAAGAGAAATTTAACACCTCTTACAACTTAAACATATACCATACCAACAATTACCTTAAAAACTTAGTTAAAAAAACAGACTTGCCTAATTTAAGTTTATCGGATATCGGGTTTAAAAAGTCATCACAAAGTATTGCCGATTATAATGTTACCTCTACTTTAATTCAAGACTACCAAAGCACCAGAAATTTTCCTGCCAAAAATGCCACCTCAAGACTGGGACCCCATTTACGATTTGGCACGGTTAGCATTCGTAAAATAATTAAAAAAGCCATTACAGAACACAATGAAACCTTTTGGCAGGAACTTATTTGGCGTGAATTTTTTATGCAAATCCTTTGGCATTTTCCTCATACTGTAAACCAATCGTTTAAGCCAAAATATGATCGGATTGTGTGGAGAAACAACGAAAAAGAGTTTGAAGCCTGGTGCAAGGGCAAAACAGGATATCCTCTAGTTGATGCTGGTATGCGCCAGCTTAATGAAACAGGATTTATGCACAATAGAGTGCGTATGGTGACAGGAAGTTTTCTCTGCAAACACCTGCTCATTGATTGGCGTTGGGGAGAAGCCTATTTTGCCGAGAAATTACACGACTACGATATGGCCAGTAATGTAGGTAATTGGCAATGGGTAGCTGGTTGCGGAGTAGATGCCGCTCCCTATTTTCGAATTTTCAACCCCACCTCACAAATTGAAAAGTTCGATAAAAACTCAGATTATATTAAACGATGGGTACCAGATTTTCAAGAGCTTTCATACCCTAAGCCCATTGTAGATCATAAAATGGCTCGTGAACGATGCTTACAAGTCTATAAATCAGCACTTAATAATTAGTTGATAATTCTGCAATCCCAAAAATCAATTTATTGATGATTTCTTAAATAAACCACATTAAAAATGACAAAAATCACATATTGCATTGTTTTTAATTTATAATTTTGAGAATTATTAAATTAAAACCTTTTGTTTATGACCGATTTACAAATCGCCAAAACCGTTACACTTAAGCATATAAGTTCCATAGCCGAAAAATTCGGCATTCATCCAGAAGATATTGAAATGTATGGCAAATACAAGGCAAAGTTGCCTTTAAGTGCTATAAACAAGGAACGGGCGCAGAAAAGCAATCTTATATTGGTTTCGGCAATATCGCCAACACCAGCCGGTGAAGGTAAAACGACCATGTCCATTGGCCTATCGGAAGGTTTAAATCGGTTAAACAAAAAAACAACCGTAGTTTTAAGGGAACCCTCACTGGGTCCAGTTTTTGGAATAAAAGGAGGGGCTACTGGCGGTGGTTACTCACAAGTACTCCCAATGGAAGACATCAATTTGCATTTTACGGGCGACTTTGCCGCTATTGAAAAGGCGCATAATCTTTTAGCTGCCATTATAGACAATAATATCCAAAGTAAGGCTAATTCTGTACAACTCGACCCAAGGACTATTAGTTGGAAACGGGTGGTCGATTTAAACGACCGTGCACTAAGACGAGTTATTGTGGGCTTGGGCGGCACTACCTCGGGCGTTCCCAGAGAAACAGGTTTCGATATTACAGCTGCTTCAGAAATTATGGCAATACTCTGTTTGGCTGAAAATATTACGGATTTAAAACAACGGCTAGGCCATATCTTTATTGGCTACACATACGATAAAACCCCTATCTATGCGAAAGATCTAAAAGCTGAAGGTGCCATGGCGGCTTTACTAAAAGATGCTATTAAACCTAATTTGGTACAAACCATTGAAGGCAACCCTGCTATTATTCATGGTGGCCCTTTTGCTAATATAGCCCAAGGCACCAATACTGTTATAGCAACATTGATGGGGTTATCGCACTCTGAATACACGGTAACCGAAGCTGGCTTTGGATTTGATTTAGGTGCCGAAAAATTCTTCGATATTAAATGTCAAAGCGCTGGATTAAAACCTAAAGCCGTAGTGCTTACCACCACCATTCGTGCCTTAAAATATCATGGTGGTGCCTCACTAAGCACCCTAAAAACAGAAAATACGGAAGCTTTAGTTAAAGGACTTCCAAACCTTGAGAAACACTTAGAAAACATTGTTAAATTTAAGGTGGTACCCGTCATTGCCATTAATAAATTTGCTTCAGACACCGATGCTGAAATAGCGATCATTAAGGAATTTGCTGAATCGAAAGGCGTTACGGTGGCCTTAGCAGATGTTTGGGGAAAAGGTGGTGAAGGTGCCCTGGAATTGGCACAAAAAGTTATAGAAGTGGTCGAATCCAATACCTCTAATTTTAAACCTCTCTACCAATGGGAATCCGGTGTTAAAGACAAAATAGCAACCATTGCCACCAAGATCTACGGCGCCGAATATGTTGATTACACTTCAAAAGCCAAAGCACAACTTACCAAAATAGCAAACTTAGGCCTGGAACACCTACCTATATGTATTGCCAAAACACAAAAATCGTTATCGGATAACCCCAAATTATTGGGTAGGCCCAAGGATTTTATCATAACCGTTCGGGAAATTGAAATCGCTTCAGGAGCTGGCTTTTTAATCCCTATTACTGGAGACATCATGCGTATGCCCGGGTTGCCCACCCATCCTGCTTCCGAAAATATTGACATTAATGATGAGGGTGAAATTACAGGATTATTTTAGTTTTAGCTGTAAATCTTTAACTTTAAAGTTTTAACTCCCAACACTAATAAGAGCACAATAAGAGCTACAAAATAAACACTTGTCGAAACACTTTTTAGCATTGAAGCTATCATGGTTAAATTTACCTCTAGCCGTGATAAATCGGGGTAGGTATTTAACAATGTAATGATTCCAAAATTCTCCAAATAATCCGAAACACCAACTATTATTGGTAATACACACAAAAAAACAAATGGTTCTTTAAGTATATTTAATTTTTTAAGAAAATACCCAATAACCAAACAGTAAGTTAAACCAAATAGGAAAGGATAAACCATATCTACAGGAATTTGATTAGTGAGATATATGTGACGTCCCTCTACACTCAAAGTATTGAACAAATCAACTACATAATTGTAGTCGTATCCTGTAGGCATCATATCCAATAGCTTCATTCCATTAGCATAAGCTATAGTTTTAGGAATGGTTACAACCAACATAAAGCCATAAACCATATTGGTTATAACAAAAAGCATTAACACTTTCTTTCCTTGTACATTACTGGCAATGTATTTAATAAGTCGCTGCATTTAGGTCTTTTTTATACTTTTTTAAAAATATAAAAGTTTCTTTAGCTTAGCAATTAAGCTTTTTTTAATGAAACTAAATGACACTTTAATTACTTGTATAAAGCCTTTACAAGTATTTAAAAATTTTGCAACACCAGTTCCCTAAACTGGTTCTTGCAGAAAAAACAAGAGTTTATATAGTAAATGATAAATAACTGAAAAGCTATTCCACCCGTTCAATATGTGCCCCAATAGCACTTAGGCGTTCGTCTATGCGTTCGTAACCGCGGTCTATCTGCTCAATGTTTTGAATAATGGATGTCCCTTTTGCAGATAAAGCCGCAATAAGTAAGGATATCCCGGCGCGAATATCGGGAGACGTCATGGTCATGGCCTTTAAAGTCGATTTAAAATCATGGCCAATAACGGTAGCGCGGTGCGGATCACATAGAATGATTTTAGCACCCATATCAATCAATTTATCTACAAAAAACAAACGGCTTTCAAACATTTTTTGGTGTATTAAAACACTACCCCTAGCTTGAGTAGCCACCACTAAAACAATACTTAATAAATCGGGAGTAAAACCAGGCCAAGGTGCATCGGCAATGGTTAAAATAGAGCCATCTATAAAACTTTGTATTTCATAACCATCTGTGTGCGCAGGAATATGGATATTATCGCCTTGCTTTTCAACAGTAATACCCAATTTTCTAAATACATTGGGAATTAAGCCCAAATCGTCCCAGCTTACATTGGTAATGGTCAATTCACTTTTGGTCATCGCTGCCAAACCTATCCAACTTCCTATTTCAATCATATCTGGCAACATGGTATGGTCTGTACCTCCTAAAGTTTCAACACCATCAATAACTAACATATTGGAGCCTACACCACTAATCTTTGCCCCCATTCTATTGAGCATCTTGCATAGCTGTTGCAAATACGGTTCGCAAGCGGCATTGTAAATGGTCGTGCGTCCTTCGGCAAGTACGGCAGCCATAACAATATTGGCAGTACCAGTAACCGACGCTTCCTCTAGAAGCATGTAGGTCCCTTTTAGCTTTTTGGCTTCAACACCATAAAATTGTTCCTCACGGCTATAGCCAAACTTAGCACCCAGTTTTATTAAGCCTTCAAAATGGGTGTCCAACCTACGGCGTCCAATTTTATCGCCACCGGGCTTAGGAATATAACCTTTACCAAAGCGGGCCAGTAAAGGACCAACAATCATAATAGAGCCTCTTAGCCCCCTGCCATCTTCCTTAAAGGCATCTGACTCCAAATAGTTTAAATCAAGGTCATCGGCCTGAAAGCTGTAACTGCCCCTAGACAATTTTTCAGTTTTAACGCCAAGTTTCTTTAAGAGACCAATAAGTTTATTTACATCAACAATATCAGGTATGTTATTAATGGTAACCTTTTCTGGTGTTAACAATACAGCACACAAAATCTGTAAGGCTTCATTTTTTGCACCTTGTGGCTGAATGCTACCTTTTAATCGGTGCCCTCCTTCAATTTTGAATATTCCCATAAATGCTAGTAGCGTTTTCTTTGGCGGTTGGTATTTTTCTTGTGTCCTTTTTTACTAGAATATTTATTTTTAGACCGCATTAAACTTGATGCATCAGATAAGTCTTCATCAGAATTTTTCAAATTTATCTTACCTCCAGAAAGTTCGTATAAATGATCATAAATCACATCGTCTTCAACCGTGTCTTTGTTCCAGTTTAAAAAACACTTTTTCATGTGGTTGGCAATGGTATAGATTAAAGCCTCCTTAAGGTCGCCTTCCTCCCAAGTATTAGCAACATCTATCATGGTTTTGATATTGTTACCATAAAATCGGTATTTAGGGTGGTTTTGAGGGTATTTTAAGGGCTCTGGACGTTCTTCAAAAAGCTCTTTAGTGGGTTTGGAAAAAGGTGAATCTGCATCCAATTCAAAATCGGACATGATAAATAATTGATCCCAAAGCTTGTGCTGAAAATCTGGAACATCGCGCAAATGTGGTTGCAGATTGCCCATAACCGCTATAATGGCTTTGGCTAATTTATTGCGTTCTTCCTTAGTTTCCTTCGATTTGGCGTAGTTTATCATTTTTTGAATATGGCGCCCATATTCAGGAATAATTAAATGTTCACGCTCTGTGTTGTATTCTAAATCGTCTATCAAAATTTAAATGTGTAGAATTATTATTTTTTGCATGTAGTTGTTATGCCTGTGCAAAATACAAAAAAAATCTAAAGGCTTATAACGCCTTCTACTTTTTCTGCCACTTCTTTATATTTGTCTATTACCGCATCGGGGTTTCTCATTAATATATTAATGGAAACACTGGTATATTTGCCATTTTTAGATTCGATGGTATTAATAACCGCTCCCATATTATCGAAAATAACTTCTATTTCTGCTATTTTTTGAGCATCAGACTTTACAATGAATTTATATAAATATTCTGCCGGCCAACTTGTGGTTTCATAGAGCCGTGCCTTTAGTTTTTCGTAAAATGCTTCAGAATTAGAATCGTTGTCCATACGTTTTGTTATAAGCTGCAAAAGTACATGAATTTTTCAATTTTTTTTATATTGGTTAAATTACGATTTTTACACCCAAAACCCTGCCCATTTGGACACTAAAAAAATTATTATTACAGGAGGCCCCGGAACCGGAAAATCCACCATTATAAACGAATTGATAAATCGGGGGTATGCTTGCTTGAAAGAAATCTCAAGGCAGGTTACATTGCAGGCCCAAAATAATGGCATAGATCAATTGTTCTTAACAAACCCCTTATTGTTTAGCGAATTACTGCTTAAGGGCAGGCAGCAGCAATATATTGAATCTAAAAACTTAGAAACCGACATTGTTTTTTTTGATAGGGGCATCCCAGATGTTTTGGCCTATATGGATTTTATTGGTGATGTCTACCCCGAATCTTTTATACACCTTTGTAAAGCATCGCCATACGATACCGTTTTTATTTTAAAGCCCTGGGAAGATATCTATACAAGCGATAACGAACGTTATGAAAGTTTTGAGCAGGCCCTGCAGATCCACGATCATTTGGTTAACACTTATAAACATTATAATTACACTTTAATTGATGTCCCTTTTGGTACAGTAGAAAACCGAACCGATTTTATTTTAAATGTCGTAAATATGTAATATGGAACACCCCATAAACATATTGGAACGCTATTGGAACTTCACGGCATTTAAGCCACAGCAGGAAGTTATTATACAGTCGGTTATTGCTGGCGAGGACACTTTTGCGCTGCTACCAACAGGAGGCGGAAAATCGTTGTGCTATCAAATTCCTGCTTTGGCCAAGGAAGGGATCTGTATTGTTATATCGCCTTTAATTGCCTTGATGAAGGACCAGGTTAAAGCACTTACCCATAAAGGCATTAAAGCCATGGCTTTGACCAGTGGCATTTCATATAGCGAATTGGACACACTTTTGGACAATTGTATTTATGGCAATTACAAATTTCTATACCTCTCGCCAGAACGTTTACAACAAGAATTGGTACAGGATCGTATAAAGCAAATGCATGTGAACCTAATCGCTGTTGATGAAGCCCACTGCATCTCACAATGGGGCAATGATTTTAGGCCTGCCTATAAAAACATTAAATTATTACGCCAGTTACAACCCTCGGTAAATGTTGTAGCCCTTACCGCTTCGGCTAAACCCAATGTGGTTGAGGATATCGTAAAGGAACTTGATTTTATTCAACCTAAAATTTTTAAGCAATCTTTTTTTAGGTCCAATTTAGCCTACATGGTTTTTCATGAAGACGATAAATACTTCAAATTAGAAACTATTTTAAAAAAACAAACGGCTCCCTCTATCATATATGTAAGAAACAGAAAGCTGAGTAGGGAAGTGAGTGCTTTTTTAGAATCGAAAAACATTACCTCAACATACTATCACGGCGGATTAGCTAACGAAGAAAAAGACAAACACATGAACCATTGGCTCCATAATACCAAACAGGTAATGGTTGCCACCAATGCTTTTGGAATGGGCATAGACAAACCCGACGTTAAGACCGTTATCCACATTAATCTTCCGGAAAGCATAGAAAGCTATTTTCAGGAGGCCGGGCGGGCCGGACGTAATGGAGACAAGGCCTTCTGCATTATCTTAAAGAACAACAGTGATGAAGTGTTGGTAAAAAATCAGTTTTTAAAAGTGTTGCCAACGGTTGATTTTGTTAAACAGGTGTATAGAAAACTGTGCAGCTATTTTCAAATATCCTATGGCGAAGGGGAGTACAGCACTTTCGATTTCAATTTTAACACCTTTTGCAAAACCTACAATTTTAGTTCTATTTTATGCTACAACGCACTATTGTTACTGGACAGGAACAGTGTGATTAGCCTAACCAAAAGCTTCAACAATAAGGTGTCCTTACAATTTATAGTGCCTAATCATGTACTTTTTAAATATTTGGAAACCCATCATGATATTGATGTTATTGTTAAGGCCACTTTACGTATGTATGGTGGTATTTTTGATCACCCCACTAAAATAAATACCTTAAAGATTGCCGACAAGGCTTCGGTAACAGAACAGCGTATAATCAATATACTACAACAACTGGAAAAAGATGAAATTATTTCCCTTAATTTGGCAAAAACAGATGCCCAGATTACCTTTATAGAACCTCGTGAAGACGACAAGACTATTAACCGTATTGCTGCAATTATTGAACAGCAAAACCAGTTGAAACAAATACAAATAAAAGCTGTACTGGATTATATCAACAATGATTCTATATGCAAAAGCCTACAATTGCTTGGTTATTTTGGGGAAACCAACCTAAAGCCTTGTGGTATATGCTCGGTATGTATCAATAAAAAAAAGGCTGAGGACCCAACAGATTTAATAGCCTTAAGAAAAAGCATCATCGAATTACTGGAAAATGGCGAACGGTCTTCAAGAGCTATAATTACCTGTTTGAACGCTCCCGAATCGCACACTATTGAAATATTAAAACAATTGTTGGAACACAACATTATAAGCATTACAGAAACAAACACATATAAATTATGTCATTTATGAGGGATTTAAGA
Organism: Aestuariivivens sp. NBU2969; assembly: GCF_019931125.1. Classification (NCBI taxonomy): domain Bacteria; kingdom Pseudomonadati; phylum Bacteroidota; class Flavobacteriia; order Flavobacteriales; family Flavobacteriaceae; genus Aestuariivivens; species Aestuariivivens sp. NBU2969. Next base: position 5,687 of record NZ_JAIOUU010000013.1, on the reverse strand, counting down.
ATTGTATTTATGGGCACGCCCGATTTTGCGGTACATACTTTAAAAGCATTGGTTGAACACGGTTATAATATCGTTGGTGTGATTACCGCTCCCGACAGGCCTGCTGGGCGTGGCCGTAAGCTTAACGAAAGTGCCGTTAAAGCATATGCCAAATCCCAGAACTTAAACATCTTGCAACCTACCAACTTAAAGGATGACGGTTTTTTAAATGATTTAAGGGCCCTGGATGCCAATCTACAAATTGTGGTAGCCTTTAGGATGTTACCCAAAGAGGTATGGCAAATGCCCAAGTATGGCACTTTTAATTTACATGCGTCCTTATTACCCAATTATAGAGGAGCAGCCCCCATTAACTGGGCCATTATTAACGGTGAAACCAAAACGGGTGTATCAACCTTCTTTATTGACGAGAAAATAGATACCGGAGCAATGATCCTTCAAGAAGCAATAGATATAGGTCCAGACGAAAATGCCGGAAGCCTGCACGACAGGCTCATGCACAAAGGCAGTGAACTTGTTTTAAAAACCATAACCCAAATTAAAAACAATGAGGTAACCCCTACCCCTCAAATTGAAACTAATAACCTTAAAACTGCCTATAAGCTCAATAGGGATAACTCTAAAATAGATTGGACGGCACCAATGCAAGATATTCATAATAAAATTAGAGGGTTGAGCCCCTACCCTGCTGCCTGGTGTGTTTTAGCTAATGGTGAAGATGCATTGGACGTTAAAATTTATGAGAGCAAAAAAGAGATAGCCGAACATACATTTGAAGCCGGCCATATCATTATCTCAAAGAAAACCCTAAAGGTAGCTGTTAGAAACGGGTATATTTATATAGAAAAAATGAAGCTGCCAGGTAAGAAGTTAATGGATGTAAAATCCTTATTGAACGGTTATCAATTTCATGACCATGCAAAAATGCGCTAAACCCTTACTAATACTAGCATTAACAAAACACCGATAAAACAGAGCTCCTTTATTAACAAATAACCCAAGTTATTAACAATACTATGCATTTCCCTTGCTATTACTTGCATGATTGCATAATCCGTATAAATTTGTAGAGGATTTAACAAAAATGTTTAACCAATTTTATTAATAATTTAAATTTTATATTATGAACAAAACAGATTTAATCGATGCAATGGCAGAACACGCAGGAATTACAAAAGCAGCTGCTAAAAAAGCTTTAGAATGTGCGCTTATAGAAATTGAAGGTGCTTTACAAAAAGGAAACCGTGTTTCTTTAGTTGGATTTGGTTCTTGGTCAGTTTCTAAAAGATCTGCAAGAGAAGGTAGAAACCCTCAAACTGGAGCTACTATCAAAATTAAGGCAAAAAATGTTGTAAAGTTTAAAGCTGGTTCAGATTTATCAAACGCAGTAAACTAATTTTACATCATAAATTTTCATAAAAGCCTTCAATTTTTTGAAGGCTTTTTTTATTTAACACCCCTTTAGAGTTGCAATTTTAAGATTTATATATTAGATTTAAAGGAAAATTCCTCAAAGGCATGATAACTCTTAAACCAAAAAAAGGTGATTTGTTAATCGCTGAACCTGCAATAATTGGTGATGTATCATTTAACCGCTCCATTGTTCTATTGGCAGACCACAACCATGAAGGTTCTATTGGTTTTATACTAAACAAGCCCTTAGAATATACCATTAACGATCTCGTTCCAGAAGTAGAGGCCCACTTTAAGGTGTATAATGGAGGCCCTGTAGAACAGGACAACTTATACTTTATACATAAAGTTCCAGATTTAATCCCTGATAGCATCGAAATCTCGCTTGGTATTTATTGGGGAGGTGATTTTAACAAAGTTGCGGAGCTTATCACCAACAATACCATTAAGGAGAATGACATACGTTTCTTTTTGGGGTATTCGGGATGGGATGCCAGTCAATTAGATGAAGAACTTAAGGGAAGCTCATGGGTTGTTTCAGAAAACATCTATAAAAAAGACATTATTGAAAAGGACTACCAAACCTTTTGGAAGGAAAAAATGCTCGAATTGGGTGGCGAGTACATTATTTGGTCCAATGCACCAGAAAACCCTAATTATAACTAGCCCAATCTTATACTTACATTTAATTTTTGTAGCAGCTCTTTGGATACTTCCTGCTTAAATAGCTTCTTTCTATATTTCGTTACTGGTTGAATACCAACAATAACATTACTTATAAAAATTTCATCGGCCTTTTGAAGTTCAAAAGGTGATATGGAGGCTTCGTCCAATGTGTAATCGGGGCTCTTTTTAATCAGTTCTATGATTTGCTTTCGCATAACCCCTTTTAGGCAACCATCTTCTGTTGGTGGTGTTTTTATAACATTGCCATTAACCAAAAATACATTGCCATTCAGGGCCTCAACCACTTGCTTGTTAGTATTTAAAAGCAAACAGTTGTCGAGCTTGTTTTCATTGGCAAAAATACTTCCAACCACATTTAAGGCCTTATTATTTGTTTTAAGGGCAGACAACAAGCTTGGCGACACATAATAATCCTTAAACAAGTCCACCTCATAATCATCACTATTTAACAAATAAAAATCTAACTCCAGCGGTTTTACCGAAATAACGAACTCCACATCATTGGTATGTGGCAAATACAGCCCTGCACCAACACGATGCACAGTTAATTTTACCCTAGCAGATTGTTTTAACAGCTTATTGGATTCTAATGTCCTTAAAATTTGTGCCTCTAAAAATTCCAAGGTAAAATTCATTGGAATTTCCATACGCATAATGCGCATAGAGGCCATTAAACGAAAATAGTGGTCTTCCCAAAACAGCAATTTACCGTGAACGGACCTTACTGTTTCAAAAAGGGCATCGCCATAGGCATACCCCCTATTGTTTAAAGGCAAAAAGGCTTCGTTTTCTACTATATTTCCATTAAAATTAACCATAAAAAATCCGCTATTTGTATTATTGAAATAGCGGACAAATATACTATTAAAATACGTTTTACACTAGGTTGAACCCAGTACTTGTTTTAAATCGGAAATTTGGTTATCCCAAAGCATTTTAGCTTCATCTAGTTCATCTTCCTCAGCAAAATCGGTAACTATTAAGGAAACATCTTTAGTAATTTCATCCACTTGTATACGAATTTCGAAATAGTAACTCAACTCATCCTCTTCATCTGCCAACCATCTAAACTTAACCCGTTCGCCGCTTTTCTTGCTCAACAATTTAGCTTTTTCTTCGCTATCGTCCCAAATAAAGGCAAATATCTCGCCCCTGGAATTTACATTATCTGAAAACCATTCTGATAGCCCAGAAGGTGTAGAAATATATTGGTACAACAATTGGGGTGAGGCGTGAATAGGAAACTCAATTTCAAACTTAATTTTATCGTCCATAAATAACTGTAAATTTTGTGATGCTCAATATATACATTAATTAATAAGTTTTACAAAATTTTTTGATAATATTTTCTACAAGTTCTGTTTGTATGCAATTATTTTGTTTTTATATTTGCAGCCTTAAAATACGGCGAGGTAGCTCAGGTGGTTAGAGCGTCGGATTCATAACCCGGAGGTCTCGAGTTCAAATCTCGATCTCGCTACAGCAGAAAAGGCCGGCACGATAGTGCCAGGCCTTTTTGTTTTTGGGAGCTAAAGCTTGCTTCAAAACAAACTGAAACAAAAAAGGGCAATAAACGCTATACGTTTAGGTTTTTGCTATTGTAGGGGCAACCAAAACAATGCTGTACATCTCGACTTTGCTACTACAATAAAAGTTCAATACAAAGTACTGGACTTTTTTAAGCTCACCGGTAAATACAATGTCTTGGCTTAATAAGAAAAAAGAATCTATAAAACCTATTCAAGATTAGGTTTTAGCATTTTTATAAAGTTGCATCCATATAATCCTGCCACTGTATCAAAACATACTTTTCGGCATTGTGCTCCTTTACTTTTAAAAACCCAAATTCAAAAACAAAAAGGTAAACATCTCCCTTTTGGTTCTTCCAATAATGGGTAAAAAACCTTGGATTAAACCCCTGTTGCAAAAGTACATTGGCCCTAACCGTAGCCTTACCTGCCTTATTAAAACGCTTTAGAATACGCCGGTTAAGCCTTAATTGGTTATCTACCTTATTATAAAACCTAGGGGCTTCGTCCAAAGACTTTCTATAGTGATAAGAACTTTTACAGTGAAGGTCACAAAACCTTTTATCTGATCTACCGGTATTCAATTCCTTATTACAGGCTAAACAAAGGCGTTTTGGCTTCATATTTTAATATTAATCAAAGATTAAACGAATACTATTCGTATAACATTCGAATATACCATTTTTATAGATTAATTTTAAAAAAAAACTTATGATTACTATTTCGCTTAGACCTTTTTGGCATCAACAAACAAAATGTATCTCTATACATTTTGACAATGACAATAACATTAGTGGTTATGTAAAAGCCTTTCCTGATGTTAGTTGGAACAATACCAATAAAACATTCTTCATCCCTCATTATAGAAATGCTATCTCTGATTTATTCAATTACTTCAGACAAAAAGGGTGGTATGTTGATTATAGTGCCTTGAAAACAACCCCAGAACCAGAAACAACAGAAAGTAAAGGGCAAGGCTCTCCAATAAAAAAATTGCCACCGCTTCTAGAAGAGCAAAAAATCCAAATTAATAAGTTTGGAAAATGGTTAGAACAAAAGCGTTTCAGTAAAAACACTGTCAACACTTATGTAGAAGTGACATCCTTATTCCTGCGATATATTAATTTTAAACAAATAGAGAGCATAACCAACAGGAGTATAGAACAGTTTAACTATGACTTTATTTGTAATGCAAAAAAATCCGTGTCATATCAAAACCAATGTATTAGCGGTATTAAACACTACATTGATTTTAAGGGTATTGAAATTGATAAAATTGACATTAAAAGACCTAATAAAGACAAGAAGCTACCAAATGTTTTAAGTAAAGAGGAAATAAAAACTTTATTTGAGACTACCAATAACTTAAAACACAAAACACTTTTAAGTTTGGTGTATTCGGCAGGACTAAGAATAGGGGAAGCTTTAAACCTAAGACATCGGGATATTGATTTTGAGCGAGGTCTCATACACATTAAGGCAGCAAAGGGAAGAAAGGATAGATATACTTTATTGTCTCGGGGTATCGTTCCAATGTTACAAACCTATTTAAGCCATTATAATCCCAAGCATTATTTATTCGAAGGTCGAAATGGAGAACAATATACACAAGTAAGCGCAAGGCAAGTATTAAAAAAATCATTAGTAAATGCAGGAATACAGAAATACGCAACTTTACATACTTTACGGCACAGTTTTGCTACACATTTACTGGAAAGTGGAACAGATATTAGGTACATACAGGAACTCTTAGGTCACAATAGCCCAAAAACAACCATGATTTATACGCATGTTTCAACCACTAACCTAAAAGATATAAAAAATCCTTTCGATTCTTTGTAAGAAAGTAACTATATTAGTAACAGATTAAACAATGATAAATTATATGGGTATAGATAATAGGAAAAAAGTAGCGTTATCCCTCCTTTTTGTAACATTATTAAACATTGGATTATCCATATAAACAAGTTAGGCACAATTAAATAATTCAACATATGAAACCATCTATCTACTCATTATTCCTTTTTACTTTAACAATACTAAGTTGTAATCAACAAA